>CAYZLR010000023.1:0-42541 GCA_964479275.1 uncultured Caulobacterales bacterium | reverse complement strand
GGGGAATAATATGGTTACATAAAAACTGGCTGCGCTATCGGGGTTTCGTCAGAGGCTAAGTCTCAACCGGAAGATGTCTTAAAAGAAATTCCGAAACTCGCACCTGTACCAAGCCTTGGTATTAAGCAAGTGCGTGTTGAAGAAGTCTCACTCGCATCTGTCGCAAAATTTAATTCAGATGAGCGCTTTTCTTTCGAACCTTTTACCGCGGTTCGCAATTATGATTTGAAATAGATAGGGGATGAGATAGTGACTCCGAATTGTTTAGCGAAATCGTAACCATCCGTAAAACTATCTAGATGAATGGATTTATAAAACCATTTTGCGTGTCTGTGGAAACCGGTTGAACTGCAATAAATTCGAACAAATAAAGCCTCAAAGCACTTCGGCGTTATAATTTGAAGGGGAGGTGCTTTAGATCCCAATTCAGAATTCTATTTTTTCCTTACCTTTGGTAAAGCGGGAGCTTTATAGAAAAAAATTACGCCGTGTGGCGCGATGGGGTTTTGAGCATGCTGGTCAAAGTGTGATTTCCAGAAAAACTAGAAGGGGACGGCTCTTGCGGGGTTGCATTTGCAGGAGAGTTTGAAGGTTGTAATCCCTGACGCAGTTGACGAAATACACTATCAGCTTTTGCACTTCTTGTTCGTTCGGTTTTTCCAAGGGTGCGGAACAAGTCCCGTGTTGTCACTTTTTGCATGCCCATAATACCGTCCCTATCATTATGTTGCCCGAAAACTAGAATAAAAGTGTTGGTTAACACTTTCTTAAGCGCAGGAATAAAGTGATTCGAAAAAGTTAACGAAAGGTTAATAAAAATTTTATGTCTTGTTTTTAGAAACGACTCGTGAAGTTTGTGGTAAAAATACCAATACTCTTTTGGGTAAAAAAAAGCCCCTCAGGTGAGGGGCTTTTCTATTTAGTCATTAAGTAGACATCTACGCACTGAGCGCTTGTTGCTCCACTTCAGGGTCTCGCAGTACATATCCACGACCCCAAACCGTTTCTATGTAATCTTCACCGCTCGCAGCTTTGAGTTTTTTGCGCAGCTTACAGATAAACACGTCAATAATTTTAAGTTCAGGCTCATCCATGCCACCGTAGAGATGGTTCAGGAACATTTCTTTAGTTAGTGTCGTTCCCTTGCGTAAGGAAAGTAACTCTAGCATTTGATATTCTTTTCCTGTGAGGTGAACGCGTTGTGAATTCACTTCGACGGTTTTAGCGTCCAGATTGACAGAAAGGGCGCCTGTGTTGATTACGGATTGAGCGTGGCCTTTCGAGCGACGCACAACGGCATGAATGCGCGCAACCAGTTCATCTTTGTGGAATGGCTTGGTCATATAATCGTCAGCACCGAAACCGAGGCCTCGTACTTTCGTTTCAATATCGCCTTGGCCGGTAAGGATAAGGATAGGTGTATTAACCTTGGCAACGCGTAATGATTTCAAGACATCAAAGCCAGTCATGTCTGGAAGATTTAGGTCAAGCAGAATGATATCGTAATCATAAACTTTACCCAGATCCACACCTTCTTCTCCGAGATCTGTTGTATAGCAATTAAAGCCATCAGATTTCAGCATTAGCTCAATGGATTGTGCTGTTGAGCTATCATCCTCGATTAGTAGTACCCTCATGTACGCTTCTCCTATTTTAGTCTGCCGCATGCCCAACTTGCCCGGCGCGGCTGCTTTTGATCTCATCAGTGTTACTACGTTAACCTTCATTACCTTTCATAAAGGTTAACATTCATGAGGAATTGTGAAGATTGTCACATTGGCATTAAGTCTATGAAAAGAAACTTTAAATCAGCACGTCAGTAAACAAGTCATATTTCGCTCGGTCATTAAGATTTGCTGCTTCGCGATAAATAGCAAGACCTTTACCAATTTACCGGACCTTAAGTTCATCACGTTAAGATTATCAAATAGCTAATCTGCAAGCGGAGTTCGTATGACTGTTTTGTCAGCCCAAACAAGTAATAATAGTACTAAAAACCTACTCCATAACCCTTTTATGGTTTGTGAGGGGCGTGTCATAGGGGTATCTGGGCAAACTATTCGAATTTCTGATCGTTTAGGGATCTTGGAAATTGGAGCCCGTGTCATCATTTACAACGATCAACAACAATGCGATCATCCAAACCAGAACTCAGACCGGGGGATTCTCGCCGAGATTGTCAGTCTGGGGGAGGGCTCTAGCAGTGCGGCGGGCGGGGAAGCAATGGCATTAGCCTTTGGCCGTGTCGATGGCATTCGGCGCGGGGCGCGCGTCATTTTTTCTGGACAAAAGACCAAGCTCTATCCTTCTAAGGGCTGGCTTGGACGGGTCATCAACGGACTCGGGGAGGAAATTGACGATTTGGGTGAGTTACCCGCCGGCCATGATGCATTAAATTTACAACAAAGCGCACCGTCGCCTGCTTTACGTGCTAGGCTTGGGGCTCGGATGGCGATGGGCGTTAAAGCGCTGGATACTTTTACGCCCATTCGTGCGGGGCAACGTTTAGGAATTTTTTCAGGATCCGGTGTTGGAAAATCATCTTTACTCGGCATGACGGCGCGAAATAGCGATTGCGATATACGCATTATTGCTTTGATTGGTGAACGCGGGCGAGAGGTCCGTGAATTTATTGAAGATGATTTGGGAGAGGATGGATTATCAAAATCAATCGTCATTGTTTCAACCGCGGATGAACCGGCTTTGATGCGCCGTGAAGCCGGATTTCTAGCACTGTCGTTGTCCGAGCATTTTCGTGACCAAGGTTTACAAGTGATGTGCATGATCGATAGTTTGACCAGAATTGCTATGGCGCAACGAGAAATCGGATTAGCCGCTGGTGAGCCCCCGGCAATGCGAGGATATACTCCTTCCGTATTTTCATTATTACCGGCTTTGTTAGAACGCGCAGGGCCAGGCTTAATGATGGATCCCCACCATCCAGAGAGAAAAGGTGGCGCTATAACAGGCCTTTTTACTGTTCTGGTTGAGGGGGATGATCATGATGAACCCATCGCAGATCACGCTCGGGCCATTTTGGATGGTCATATTGTACTCGACCGGGACATTGCCGAACGGGGGCGTTTTCCGGCAGTGAACATTTTAAAAAGCCTTTCACGTACCGCTAGCGATGCGATGACCACAAAAGAATGCGATAATTATGTCAAGGCCCGGCAGATGGCGGCGATTTATGAAAATATGGCTGATATGGTCAATATTGGAGCTTATACGCCGGGGACCAACCCTGAAATCGATCAGGCGTTAAACTTTCATGGTCATCTTGAAGAGTTTTTAACTCAAATGCGCAATGATCATGTCACTCTTAAGGAAGCAAACGCGCAATTAACGGCAATAATTGACGGATTGGGACTTGGGACGACGATTGTGAGCGATAGTGAGAACGGATAGGCCCTGATGAGTAACAATGATCGATTAGTGAAAACGGCGGAAAAATTATTACAGGTCGCACGCATGCGCGGTGATGAAGTTACGGGCTCACTGGCCGCAATCCGGGTTGCAAGGGAGTCCACTCAAACCGCGCTTGCACAACTTGATCATTCTTTATTGCAAGAACAAAGACGGGTTGAACTTGCTGTAGAGCGTGACCGCGAAGATGGTAATGTTGCGAATCCGATTGATCCGGCCCAACTCATGGCCGCCAAGTATGCGGATAAAATCAGAATCAATCGAGCCAATATGATAGCAACACTTGAACAACTCGATGAGCGAGAACAAGCTTTAAATGATGATCTTCAATTAAATCATGCTGAAGTCAAAAAGTATGAACGGTTGTTAGAGGTGTCAGATCGCAAGAACAAAGCTTTACAGCAGCGCCGTGAAGAAAAAGAAAATGATGCTTTGATCGCAGCGAGATATTCGCGTTAAGGTTCCGTACCGTTTTATCAACGGATACAAAGCACATTCAAATCAGATATAATAGGTATTATTCAAGAGTTACTGCCTTACATTGGGGGGGCAGTGCTTCTAACCAAGCGTGAAAGCGGTGCATAACTATTGCCGATATCTCTATAGCTGGTATTTGAAAACGAACCGCGCTATCAGTACCCTAACAGTGAAACTGGATTCGGAATTTGACAGCCAGTTCTTTTGATAAGGTGATCGTGACCAAAACATATACGCGCTGTTTTTGTGTCGAATTATGTTTGCGAGCACTCCTCAGAAAGGTGCATGGAATATGGAATTTTTGATTTTTCTCGGGGCCATTGCCCTATTGGTATTGTTTGTCATCGGCGTTTACAATCGGATTGTCGCTCTCAATCAACGGTGTGACCAAGCTTATGCGGATGTTGATGTGCAATTAAAAATGCGGCATGATTTGATCCCCAATTTGGTGAATACAGTTAAAGGCTATGCCGCTCATGAAAAGGAAACTCTGGATTCTGTCATCAGCGCCCGTCAAGGGGCTGTAGAAGCGAACGGTCCTGCGGCGCAGGGAGCGGCAGAAGGCATTTTAGGCGCGTCTTTGGGCCGGCTTTTTGCATTGGCTGAGAACTATCCTGATCTAAAAGCCAATACGAACTTTTTGCAATTGCAACGCGAGCTTTCTGATATTGAAAATAAAATTGCTGCTGCCAGGCGCTTTTTTAATAGTGCCATTCAGGAATATAATACAATTATCCAACAAATTCCGGGTAATTTTATCGCGCCTATGGGTAAGTTTGAGCAACGCGATTTTTTTGAGATTCCCGAAACTGCTCGTGCATCAGTTGAGGCGACGCCTGAAGTTTCTTTTTAGGGCTTTAACTGATCTTTTTACTGAGATTGATCGGCTGTATTGTTCGACCCTCGATGTGAAAATAGTAAAAAAAATATTTCCAGATTAAGTGGCTCTCGGTTGAGCTTGCGGAAATGCGACAAACTAATAACTTAAAGTACCTCCTTGTTTCCATTCTATGTGAAGGTGCTTTATTAACGTCATAAAAGATGGCGGATAATAATGGGTGCTTTCGGACTACAAACACATATCTGGAATAATAATTTGAAATCTATTGCCTTGCTGGCTGGATTTCCGGTTTTGTTATTATTGCTAATGTATGGGGTAAGTTTGATTATTGTGGCTACAACGCAGCCGGTCACGAATTTGGAAGATGGGCTGATTGCGGCGGTTGATATGATTGCGGATGGGTGGTTTTACGCATTTGCAGCTGCCGGTATTTGGTTTGCGTTGGCATGGATGTTTCATCAAAAAATGATTGATGCCAGTACGGGGGCCCGCTCACTATCACGAAAAGAGGCGCCAGAGGTTTATAATCTACTGGAGAATTTGTGTATTTCTCAAGGCATGCCTATGCCAAGGCTGAATATCATTGAAAGTCAGGGGTTGAATGCGTTTGCCAGCGGTCTATCTAATAAAAATTATACGGTGACATTGACCAGAGGCCTCATCAACACTCTGGAGCGGGACGAGCTTGAAGCGGTTATTGCTCATGAATTAACCCATATCCAAAACCGTGATGTTCGTTTGCTGATTATTTCGGTGATTTTTGTCGGTATATTTTCCTTTGTCGGTGAAATCATGTTTCGAGGTTTTTTCCGAACCGGACGCCGAATAGGGGGGTATTCACGTTCAAGAAATGGCGATAGCCGAGGCGGTGGTTTGTTAATTTTATTTGCTGTAGTGATTGTCGCGATTGCTTATGTGTTAGCCCTTGTCATTCGTTTCTCTTTGTCTCGAAAACGCGAATTTTTGGCGGATGCCGGGGCTGTGGAACTGACGCGAAACCCGGATGCTATGATTTCAGCTTTGGAAAAGATTTCCGGGCGCTCAGATATTAAAGCCCCAGCGGATGTGCAGCTTATGATGATCGATAACGCAAATCCTTTTGCGGGCATATTTGCAACCCACCCCCCCATCGAAAAACGCATTTCGGCTCTTATGGTTTTTGGTGTTGCCGATGCTGCGACTTAATTGTTTTAAACGATGGTAAGTTCGCTGCTATCTATTTTGTTTTTTTTGACGGCATTGATTTATGCGATGGTCGGCTTTGGTGGGGGGTCTACCTACACTGCACTGTTAATATTGCAGGGTACATCTTATCTGTTGGTGCCCGCTATTGCGTTGATATGTAATCTTCTGGTTGTCACCGGTGGGGTGTGGCGCTTTAAAAAAGCCAAATTGATTGCGTGGGAGCGTATCGCGCCATTATTATTTTTCTCAATTCCTGCAGCCTTTATTGGAGCACGCTTAAATGTATCTGAAGCTGTTTTTGTCGGGCTTTTAGGGATCGCCCTTTTATGCGCAGGGGGACAACTTTTATTACCGCCCAAAAAAGCGCAAAACACATCGCATGTTTCATCTGTTTTGCGTCATGATCTAAAGCTGGTCAGTTTCGGGTTCGGGGCTGCGATTGGTTTGCTCTCTGGTATTGTCGGTATCGGGGGAGGGATTTTTCTAGCGCCGGTTTTATATGCGATGCGTTGGGGAGGCCCGAGAGAAATCGCCGGGGCATGTAGTTGCTTTATATTTGCAAACTCCTTGGCGGGCTTGCTAGGGCAAATCATCAAACTCAATAAAGGGATTATGCCCCGCGGTGTAAACATACCACCAGAAAGCTTCGGTGTTTTTGATCTCCTAACTTTCTGGCCTCTGTTTTTGATGGTAATCATTGGCGGACAATTTGGCTCCTTATTGGGGAGCCGGCGACTGGATCCTCTAATCATCAAGCGCCTAACTGCTGGATTAATTCTCTACGTAGCGATCCGTCTGCTGCGGCGCTGGGCTTATCTAATGGGATGGATTGGCTAATTGCAGCGTTTTCATCGATAACCGATCATCGATTTTTCGATCAATAAGGTCTATAGTTAACATCATGTTGGTATCCTCGCCTTTTCATCATTTTGAACATGCCCGAGATGTTTTGCGATTTGCTACTGAGCATCGGGAGCCAGTGGCGTTGATCATTTTGTTGGAGACAAGAGGCGGCGCGCCACGTGCGGCAGGTGCCATGATGGCCGTTACCAAATCTGGTAAAGTTGCCGGTTATCTGTCGGGCGGCTGTGTCGATGGCGATATAAAAATGCGTGCCCTTAGCTTGCTAACAGATCATGAGAATATCACTGCAGCTGAGCAAGTCACCTATGGCGAGGGGGCTGAGCAAATGGATATTGTGCTGCCTTGTGGTGGGCGTATTGAAGTGATGATTATTGCCAATCCTGACAAAGATATTCTAACGCAGGCTGAAGCAGCCCTCTCGGCACGGAGAAAAGTAGGGTTGCAAATTTCTGTAGACGGACGTTTAGGGTTGCAAAATGATAGAAATTTAAATTTTGACTTTGAATTTTTATATTGTCCGCCGTTGCGTATCCGCGTTGCCGGGAAAGGTGCTGATTTACGCTCATTTGTGAACTTGTGCATTGCAAGTGGGATTGAAATTCGTGCTTTAACACCTGAGCCAGATGATTTAAGCAAACCGCTACCGACAAGCCCAATAGAGATAAAAGCGTTATATCATGAGCGCGATATAGGGCCTTGCAAAGATGACGAATGGACCGCATTCGTGCTGATGTTTCACGACAGGGAATGGGAAATTCCGTTATTGGAGAATGCCCTCAAAGGGCAGGCATTTTTTATTGGTGCTGTTGGCTCTCGGCGTACACACAAGATTAGGCGGGAAACTCTTTTAGAAAAAGGGTTAGATCCAGCTTTGATCGAGCGTATTTATGGTCCGGTTGGTTTGATTCATGGGCTACGAACAGCGTCTACAGTTGCGATTTCAACCCTTGCTCAGATTATCGACGTTTATCATCGTAATGATCAAACTCTATGACCCATATTCTAAACATATCAGAAACAGTTTTGATTGTCCTTGCGAGCGGTCGCTCCCGGCGTTTTGGTTCGCATAATAAACTGCTCAGTTCTTTTCGTGGAAATCCTTTATGTTCCTATAGTGCAAAGTTGGACGGAGCAGAGAGGGCGCTCAGCAAAATCGCGGTGATTGACGGTGCTGATAATGAGCGAAATCTTGTCGTCGAAGAGATTTACAAGGAGGCGGGATGGCGCATCGTGCGAAACATGCAAGCTGCCAGCGGACAGGCCAGTTCCCTTAAAACAGGGCTTAAAGCTGGCGTAGAGATGAGTAATCGTGAAGTTGAAGCGCAAGCGGCATTGGTTTTGCTGGCTGATATGCCGATGGTGGATGACGCCTTGATTGAGAAATTGCTGTGCCGGATGAACGAGTGTCAGGCTAATCACCCTTGCCATGGCGTCATGTGCCGATCCGGCGAGACATACATGCCTCCAGCTTTGTTCCGAAAGCCGCAATTTTCTCTGTTACGTCAAGTTCAGGGGGATCGGGGGGCAAGGCAAATTTTACAGAAAATTGAAGGCTTGGCGAGCCTTGAGTGTCCGTCTGACCAGCTTATTGATATCGATTTCCCAGCAGATTTACAAAAATATGCATGAATAGAGACCGTGAAAGTCATTTTGGGTGTGAATCACTTGCGGTCAGGAACGTTATTATTTAAGACCCGAAGCTCATAATGCCAATTGTATCGCTTGCCAAAAATAGAAGAAGCAAAATGGACTTTCAACTCGCCCGAAAGCATATGGTAGACAGTCAGGTCCGCCCTAATGATGTGACTGATATTCAATTACAATTGGCAATGGAAGAGATCCCGAGAGAGATTTTTTTGACCAGCGGGCAGCGCGAACAGGCTTATAGCGAGGCAGAACATCCCTACGGAGAGGGTGAGGCGCGCAGGACAATGTTAAAGCCGCGCGACTTTTCCAAATTACTTGAGGGGGCAGCCCTAAAGCCTACCGATTTGGTTTTGGATATCGGGTGTGGAACAGGATATTCTACAGCTATTCTCTCCAGATTGTGCGAAATGGTGGTGGCCATTGAACCAGATGAGGCACTTAATGCTGCAGCCCAAGAAAACCTGACGGCTCTTAAAATAGATAATAATGCGGTTTTGCAAGCGCCTCTTGAGGCGGGGATGCCTGATCAGGGACCCTATGATTTCATTTTTATCGGAGCCGCCATTGCGCGTAAACCTGAAGCCTTGTTGTCGCAGCTGCGAGATGGCGGACGTTTAGTGACGATCTTCCGAGGGGACTTGGCTAAAGAGAATGCTGGTAGCCGGCGAGGCGTTTTGTACACTCGTCAAAACTCTGCCTCGGGTGATGTCTTCACACGGATTGATTTGTTTGATGCGGGTAGCCGTGAAATTTTAGATGTGTTTAAGGCTGAGAAGAAATTTGAATTTTAATCAAGTGTAACCTGTCGGCAGGATCGGTTAGGGTTTTCCTATTTGAGCGGGCACGGTTGTAGATGGGGTGTATGCGCAATCTGTGCGCTGATAAGTTGACCACATAGACCTGCGCCCAAAATTTCCCTCCCCCAATCATTTTGAATGATAGAGCCCGGATATGTAGCTTTATGCATTGTTAAAATAGCATAATCATCATTTATTAACCATAATCACATTTCTTCATTGTAAAAA
This sequence comes from uncultured Caulobacterales bacterium, assembly GCA_964479275.1. Taxonomy (GTDB): domain Bacteria; phylum Pseudomonadota; class Alphaproteobacteria; order Caulobacterales; family Parvularculaceae; genus CALLPQ01. Next base: position 33,076 of record CAYZLR010000023.1, on the reverse strand, counting down.
AACGTGTTCAGCAAGCCTTTATCTGGCCGTAATCTCGGCCTGATTATGGCTCATTGCGATTGCATGAGAGCAAATCTCGTTAAAAAGCATCAGAAGGGCATTATGACTAATTATCGATATTTCACACCAACAAGCAAAGCATTTTTAGCTATGCTTGGGGTTACATTTTCCTTGAACTGCGGTCAGGCTCAGGCATTAGATAATACCGCACTTCAGGTAACGCCTAACGAACTTGCAGCGTCGCTCCCGGACATACCGCGAGCATTGCTTGAGAATGCAAAAGCCACCGGCGACACAGCAAAGGTTGCTAATGTTGCAGAGGCTGCAATGGCTGTTTTTCCTGACAGCGCGGAAGCGATTAGCGCTTATTCGAAACTTATAGTTAATGAGTTAGCCCCGCCCGAAGAGTTGGCTGAAGAGGCGACACCAGAGGTCGTGACAACCGGGGGCTTTTTTGCGATTTCCCCATGGGAGGGTAAGATTGTTGGAACCGCGGCCAGAGCAACGGGTAACTCAATAAATACCGCCTATGGTGTTGCGCTTGATGCGGCACGTAAAGTTGGTAAATTTACCCATAATGTTGAAGGCTCAATTGATATTGCCAGTGCTGGGGCCGTCAATGTTGCTGACAGTACGCTTACGCAACGTCGTTTATACCTTGGCTATCAACTCGATTATGATTTCAGTGATCGCCTTTATGGGTATGCTCGAGCCTCTTATGAGGACGATAGATTTTCTGGCTTTGATTATCGCCTATTTGGTAGCGCCGGCCTCGGTTACTTAATTTACGACAATGAACGCCTGAAATGGAAGGTCGAAGGCGGCCCCGGTTATCGCTATTCTGTACTCGATCAACCTGTCTTGGGCGGGGATGATACGGACAGTCAATTTGCATTCTACGCTTCGAGTGAGACAGATTGGACTATTCGTGATGGGCTCCTTTTTGAACAGGATTTGAGTTTTATTTGGACCTCATCGACATCGACGTTTATTTCGCAAACAGCGGTCACCACCGCCGTTTCAGATAGTATCTCTGTTGGAGCATCATACCTCTACAGGTTTGAAACAAATCCACCACTTGGGCAGGTGCAGACCGATACTTTACTGAGAGCATCTGTGACTTACGGTTTTTGATGCATTTTGCGTGTCTGTGGGAACCGGTTGACCTGTAATAAATGCGAAAAAAGAAAGACTTAAAGCACCTCAGCGTTTCAATTTGAATTGGAGGTGCTTTAGCTCGATCGTCGGTCCTGCCGATACTGATAAAAAGAAATGAGAGACGCCTTGAGGAATCGAGTGCGCTCTCTTTTTTTTAGCTTTTAGGAGATATTAATCGCATATTGCTATGATTGATAAAATTTTATGGTGTTGGTATTCCAGTTTGATCATCTGGTTTTCAGATTTTGAGATGCTTGGATATGTGTTCACCACAGGGAGCTAATTGTTATTAGTTGTTTTTATGGTTTTTTTAGCATCTTAGCAACATGTTGACCGCAAATTTAGTATACACAAACATGCTTAATAGATAGAAGCGATACTGTCTCAACGGTTGTGGTGGGGGAGTCTGCCATCTCAGGCTTTTATTACGGTATAAAGAGAATTGATTATGGCTAAACAATTACCGCAAACGTCTCAGAGCGAGAATTTGACGCGGGCGAAAGCTGCGGCCAAAAAGCATTTGTGGCGCGCAGCTTTTTTGAGCTTTTTCGTTAATCTGTTAATGCTGACCGGGCCGATTTACATGTTGCAAATCTATGACCGTGTGATTGCTGGTCGTAGCTTTGAAACATTGTTGGTGTTCTCAGGATTAGCCTTTGTGATGTTCGTGGCGATGGGGGCCCTTGATTTTGCTCGGGGGGCTTTACTGGCTCGTGCGGCTGAATCTTTTGACGATAGTTTAAAAAAAACGACATTTGATTTCACAATGGATGCAGCGAGTGCAGGTGTGGCGATTGCCGATCAACCGTTGAAAGATTTGCGCCAAATTCGTCAATTTGTTTCCAGCCCCGCACTGACGGCTGTTTTTGACGCGCCTTGGACACCGTTTTTTATGATCATCGTATTTTCCATGCATTGGGCATTGGGGATGGTCGGTTTGATCGGTTTGATTGTTTTGTTGGTTCTAGCTGTTTTTAATGAGCGAATGTCTCGTGAGGCGAATACAAAAGCAGTTAGCAAATCAATGGAGGCTGAGCGTTTAGTTTCTGCGACATTACGAAATGTTGCGGCGACCGATGCAATGGGCATGCGCGCACCACTGCAAAAACGTTGGCACACCTTCGTGCAAGAGGGTTCAGATCATTCCTTAATTGCCACAGATACCAATGGCGGGATGACCGCGACAACTAAAGCCACCAGAATGTTTCTACAGTCAGCAATTTTAGGGACCGGGGCATTTCTGGCGATTCAGGGGATTGTTACTCCAGGGGTTATGATTGCGGCCTCAATAATTATCGGGCGCGCGCTGGCCCCCATGGAGATTGTTACCGGTCAGTGGCGTAATTTTGCCCTTTCAGGTGCTGCGTATAAAAGATTGCGGACATATCTGGGGGCTGCAATACAAGAAAAAGAGCGTACAGAGCTGCCACCACCAACGGGCGTGTTGGATGTGACCAAAGCCTTTTGTCAGCCCGGAACGGCTAAGAAAGCTATCCTTAAAGGCATTAATTTTCATCTCGATAAAGGGGAAGCTTTAGGCATTATCGGGCCGAGTGCGGCGGGAAAATCTACGCTTGCGCGTGCCCTGGTGGGCGTTGAAAATTTGGCGTCTGGTGAAATCTGTATGGATGGTGCTCGGATTTCGCAATGGGATCGTGATATGCTCGGACCCTATGTTGGCTATCTCCCGCAAGAGGTCGAACTTTTTGGGGGAACAGCGGCGCAAAATATCTCTCGTTTCTCAGAAAATCCAGACTCAGCGAAAATTATAGCAGCGGCGGAATTGGCCGGCGCTCATCAAATGATACTGAGTTTTGAAGAGGGGTATGATACGCAAATTGGTGATCGCGGTGGGCATCTCTCAGCGGGTCAACGTCAAAGATTAGGGCTTGCCCGTGCACTTTACGGGGATCCGGTTTTGGTTGTTCTTGATGAGCCAAATTCTAATCTTGATGCAGATGGAGATTCAGCGCTTGCCAATGCCGTGCAAGGATTAAAGGCCAAGGGAATTACTACGATTATTATTGCCCATCGTCCAAGTGCGATTGCTTTTGTTGATAAATTACTCGTTTTGGCTGAAGGCGAAGTGAAAGCCTTCGGACCGCGAGATGAGGTTCTCCAGAAGATTTCTCCACCACGCGTGACCTCGATTGATGAAGCCGCAAAATTAAAAGAAAAGCAGCTGAAAAATGACAATACAGAACGAAGAGCCTAGAAAACCTGCCAGTGCTGAATTTTATATGAAGTTTGCCCTGACGGTGATTGGGGTTGTTTTTGGTGGGCTGATTTTATGGTCCTTGTTTGCTCCTATACAGGGAGCGGTCACTGCACCGGGACAAATTGCCGTCGATGGAAACCGAAAAGTTGTTCAGCATCTTGAAGGCGGGGTTGTGGCTGAAATTTTTGTGCGTGAGGGAGATAAGGTCACGCAAGATGATATCCTTGTTGTGTTGGACTCAACCATATCGCAAGCCAATGTTTCGTTAATTGATGGTCAGCTTGCTGAGCTTTATGCTCGCCGTGCAAGATTAATCGCAGAGCGCGATGATAAGGAGGGTATGGGAGAGCCACGTGGCCTCAAGAGTATTTTAGCATCTGCGGCTTTTAAAGAAAATATGGCGGGTCAGAAAAGCTTGTTTGAAGCACGCGCCACAACCGCGAAAACGCAAATTTCTTTATTGAAAGAGCGAATTGTTCAGCAAAATGAACGTATCTCCGGTTTGCGGGTTCAAATCCGATCGATATCCAGTCAGATCGGGATTATTGCCGGTGAATTGGATGGGGTTCGTGATTTGCTCAGAGAAGGGTTTGCAACAAAAATTCGATTGAACGAACTAGAGCGGCAAAGTGAAGCTTTAAGTGGGGAAAGAGGGGCGCTCGTGGCGGCTGTTGCGGAGTCAGAAAGTGTGATTTCTGAGGCGCGTCTTGAAATTGAGCGGCTAACAGAAACGCGGCGCGAGGAAGCAATTGCGGAGTTACGTGAGGTCGAAGGCGGGATTGGAGAGTTGGAAGAGCGCAGGATTGCCGCTTCTGATAATTTAACCCGAACCGAAATTCGAGCCCCGAATTCGGGTCGTGTTTTGGGGCTTGCGGTGCATACGCTTGGCGGTGTTGTTGCGCCGGGTGCACCAATAATGGAAATTGTTCCCGAGGGTACGGATTTACTCGTAACTGCCAGAATTTCGCCACAAGATGTTGATAAGATCCAAGCCGGGCAATCAACATTAGTTCGGTTTTCTGGTTTTGGGTCACGTCGAACACCCGAAACTGACGGAACTGTCCGTGTCGTTTCTGCTGATGCGATTGTTGATCAGGTTACAGGAGCGCCTTTTTACATGGTATTAATTGACCTGCCTGCGGGCGAAGAGTTGGATAATGTTTTGGGGAATAATTTGTTGGTACCTGGCATGCCGGTTGAGACATTTATTCGTACAGATAAGCGCTCTGCAATTAGCTATCTTCTCAAGCCATTAATGGATTCTTTTGCGCGGTCTATGCGTGAAGAGTAGGTCTTTTTTATATGCAAATTTTATTTCTCCACGATAACTTTCCGGCACAATTTGGCTATTTGGGAGAATTTCTCGCCAATCAGGGGTGGGACATATGGTATGGAACTCAGCGTGAAGGTGCGCGTCACGATCAATTTAAAGTTTTTAAATATAAGCCGCATCGGCAAATCACTAAAGATGTTCATCCGTATGCAGCAAACTTTGAGCGAGCCACATTAACGGGGCAAGCGGTTGCACGCAGTGCAATGGCCTTGTCAAAAAAAGGGTTGAATCCTGATATTGTGATGGCGCACTCAGGATGGGGGCCCGGTATTTACGCGAAAGACTTGTGGCCGGATGCAAAGTATATTGGGTATTTTGAATGGTACTATCGCCGGAATTCTCCCGATACAGTTTTTATGGGTAATACGGATCGTGATATTGATCAGCAACTGCGGACTAGATCTCGTAATGCAGCCATTATGATGGATTTGGCGAGTTGTGATGTTGGATTGTGTCCAACCGAATTTCAAAAAGCTCAATTCCCCCAGTGTTTTCAAGATAAGATGCGTGTCATGCATGATGGTATCAATACGGATATTTATCAGCCAATGGAGGGGGCAAAACTGAAATTGCCCGGTTTGGATCTATCTCATGTAGATGATGTCATCACCTATGTCGGGCGTGGCATGGAGCCCTATCGTGGTTTTCCTGAGTTCATGCGGGCCCTGGAAATTATTCAAAAAAAGCGCCCTCATGTTCATGCTGTAATCGTGGGTGAGGATCGTGTTGCTTACGGCAAGCCCTTGCCCGATGGGGAGAGTTATAAACAAAAAATGCTGGCAGAATGTGACATCGACATGGCGCGCACGCATTTTACAGGCTTATTACCCAGAAGTAGTTATCTTAAGGTACTCCAAGGCTCATCTCTTCATATGTATCTCACCATCCCATTTGTCTTGTCATGGTCGATGATGGAAGCGATGAGTGCAGGGTGTGCACTTTTGGCCTCAAATACAGCGCCAGTTCAGGAGATGCTTAGTGATGGTATACATGGCCTGACCGTGGATATGAAAAACCCGGACGCGGTAGCAGAGCGGGCCATTTACATGCTCGATAATCCGGATTTACGTTTGTCTCTAGGCAATGCGGCACGCGAAGCCATGGTCAAGCATTACGCGCAACATGACATGTTGCCTAAAAAATTAGCAATGTTGACGGATATTTTGAGCCAATAACTTTCAGTGAAATGATCGATAAATCTTTTAGCGCGCTGATATTGTTGTAATTTTTGAGGTTTACTGAGGTCTTGCTGCAACATATGGCAACAAAGCTTTATTTGAGTGAGCGTAGTGGCTGGACCAATGTAAGGCTTGGTAGGGTTCGGGTTCCGTGCAGGGTCCCTGATACATGAAGTGTCTGGTGTCATGAGTATTTTCAAGCAAACCACAATTGATCAGCCCGCGACTCTCTCCGGGATTGGGTTGCATTCGGGGCAGCCCGTCAAGATGACATTGCGGCCTGCGCCAATGGCTTGTGGACTGATTTTTCGACGCACAGACTTGCTTGAGCAAAATTTTTCCCATCCCCATGATCGCGATTTCGCCTATAATTGTGTGAGCATGAGTGAGGCTCAAAAAGGGCAGATTCAAAAAGAACAAACGGGGAGCCATGATGAGGCGCAAACGCTTCTGGAAAATGCAGCAAATGATACAAAAAGCTTGATCGATGATTACTTGCTACCAGCCTGCGCGAGTCGTGTTGTATCGACCCAGCTTGGCACCTGTATTGCGAATAATGTCGGCGTTAAGGTAGCAACAATCGAACATTTAATGGCGGCGCTCTCACTAATGGGTATTCGCAATATTTTGATTGATATTGACGCCGAAGAGGTTCCCATACTTGATGGCAGTGCAATGGAGTTTGTTGACACAATTAAACGCGCGGGCATGCAAGAATTAGACGGTTTTCAAACCCCTTTTGTGGTGAGCGAGCCTATTGAGTACCGTGATGAGGACAGGTTTATCAAGATCGATCCAATCAGTGACAACGTCTGCGATCTGGAATTAGATGTTGAAATCGATTTTGATGATACGGCAATCGGTCGCCAATCGGTTCATCTTTCATTGAATGATCATAATAGTCTTGAGCGGCTATCATTTGCGCGTACATTTTGCATGCTCAACTCGGTGAGCGCGATGAGGGAAGCCGGCCTTTGCCAAGGCGGAAGCCTTGAAAATGCTATCGTTGTTGACGATGGAAAGCTTTTAAACGGTGAAGTTTTGCGTGATCCTCAAGAGTTTGCACTTCATAAGGCGCTGGATTTGGTGGGAGATCTTGCTTTGCTGGGGGCCCCTTTGGTGGGCCGGATAACGGCCTTTAAGCCTGGACATGATATTAATAATAAATTTTGTCGCCAATTACAGGCGAAAATGGGCTTGGGCCAGAAGCGCGAACGCGCAATAGCTGCAGCGTAAATTGAAGCGTAAAGGGGCTTGCGAGGATCGCTCTCCGATATTGTCCTCTTCGACGCACGACGCAAACACATAAAATATTTAGTAGCCTTATAAATATTTAGTAGCCTTATGCTCGATGGGGCTATATTTTACCTATTTGATAAATCTGTTTATGATTTGACCTCAGGAGAGGGCTTGGCTAGGGTCTTGTTCTGATTTTAGTAATGGATTCTATGCGATGCGTTTATCTCTCGTTTCACCTCTCAAATTGATCTCCGTAGTTGCTCTTGCAAGCATTATGGGGGCTTGTTCTTCTAATAAGGGTGAAAAATTCGCTTATGTCGAACGTCCTGTTGAGCAATTATATACTGCCGCATCGGAACGATTAGAGCGGAAGCGTTATCCAGAAGCGATACAGCTGTTTGAGGAGGTTGAGCGCCAACATCCGTTTACCGCATGGGCGCGTCGATCAATTTTGATGAAATCTTTTACACATTATCAGCAAAATGATTATGAAGATGCTATAAATGGACTGGATCAGTTTATTGCTTTGCATCCCGGCAATAAAAACATTCCTTATGCTTATTACTTGAAAGCTATGTGTTATTACGAGCGTATCCGCGACGTTGGTCGTGATCAGGAATTCACCAACAATGCTGTTGCGGCTTTAACAGATGTTGTGCGCCGTGCGCCTGACACCGAATATGCCCGTGATGCGCGATTGAAGCTCGATCTTACTCGTGATCACTTAGCGGGAAAAGAAATGTATATCGGCTTGTTTTATTTAAAACAAAATAATCATGTCGCTGCCATTAACCGGTTTAAGTATGTTGTCAGCAACTACCAAACGACAAATCATGTTGCCGAAGCACTTCATCGTTTAGTTGAAGCCTATCTTGAGATTGGTATTGTTGAAGAAGCACGCGCTTCTGCAGCTGTGTTGGGCTATAATTATCCCGGATCAAAATGGTACTCAGATACATATAAATTGTTTGAGCGCAGAGGTCTAATTGCGGAAGACGGCAGTATTGTGGATAAGAGCGCTTCTGCTGATATAGGGCGATAAATTTGGGAATTCAGATTTTGGCCGCTAAGAGCTATGACCCTTTTGGCTTTTCGTTAGCCTAGAAATCGCGTAAAATGGAAGACGATAAAGATCATTGTTTATGAATGATCGATTCGTCATGCCCGACTGGGCAGAATTTACATTTGCCGATGTTTCGTAAAATGGATAATTGGATAGTGTGTTCCGGTTAACCGACAAAAAGTAATAGAGCCAAGACCGAGTTTTTATGTTGAGTTCACTGCATATTCAAGACTTTGTTCTCATAGATGAATTATCGTTAAATCTGTCAACGGGTTTAACGGCACTCACTGGTGAGACCGGTGCTGGGAAGTCTATTTTACTCGATGCGTTGGGGTTAGCTTGTGGTGGGCGTGCCGATAGGGCATCTGTTCGGCAAGGTGCGAAAGAGGGCATCGTCACGATAGCGTTTGAGCCCCCCGTTAACCATCCAATTTGGTCTTTGCTTGAGAGCAATGGGTTGGCTAGTGATGATGATCAAATCATTTTGCGCAGACTGCTGGGCAGTGATGGTCGTGGACGTGGGTTCGTCAATGATAAGCCCGTGAGTGTATCAATGCTTCGCCAGGTTGGGGAAGTGATGATGGAGATCCACGGTCAACATGACGGACGCGGATTTTTAACGGCTTCTACCCATCGTGATTTGCTGGACGATTTTGGCGGCCATCATAAACAAGTCGAACATTTGCGCTCACTTTGGTCGCAATGGCGGGAAGCCTTAAAAGCCTTGGAAGAAAAAAAGCGTGATCGTGATCAGTCTTTGCGTGAAGTTGATTATCTACGACATGTGGTTGAGGAATTGAGTGAAATTAATCCCCAAGAAGATGAAGAAGCCGATCTTGTCGCGCGGCGCACTCATCTCATGGCGCAAGAAAAAATGCTGGACGAAATTCGATCTGCGCGTGCGCTCATTGATGATGATGGTATGGAAGAGAGATTGTCTCGAGCCGCACGGCATTTAAATAATGCTTTGAAGCGCGGCGGTGAGACGGCCTTTAAATCCAATCCTGATCCTGAGGATAATACGGTCTCTATTTTCGAACAAGCCAGTCAAAAGCTTGATGATGCGATCAGTGAGGTAATGGAAGCCAGGGCTTTTATCGCGCAATTGGCGGAGGAGGTCGATCCAGATCCGCAGGCTTTGGAGCAAGTCGAGGAGCGATTGTTTGCGTTGCGAGGCGCTGCTCGTAAACATGGGGTTGCCGCGGAATTGTTGCCGGACTTTTTTGCAAAGGCGAAACACTCCCTCCATGAACTGGAGCAGGGTGAGGCCGCTTTTGATGATTTGGAAAAGCAAGTTAGCGCGGGAGAAACGGCTTATATGAAGGAGGCCGCACGCCTTTCCAAAAATCGTCACAAGATCGCGGAGATTCTTGATCGTGCTGTGATGATCGAATTGGCTCCTTTAAAGTTGGGCAGAGCGCATTTTTCGACCCAGATTTTAACCGATCCCGGTGCACCGGGAATGGATGGTTATGATCAAGTTGAATTTATGGTGGCAACCAATCCTGGCGCAAAACCCGGCCCTTTGAAAACCATTGCATCGGGGGGAGAGTTATCAAGGTTTATACTTGCGATGAAGGCCGCGTTGGCGACAAAAGAAAACAGAACCGTCATTATTTTTGATGAAGTGGATGCGGGAGTTGGCGGCGCTGTAGCCGATGCGGTCGGTGAGCGCCTAGCGCGACTTGCCCATGATACGCAGGTTTTGGTGGTAACTCATTCGCCTCAGGTAGCAGCGCGCGCCCATGCGCACTGGCAAGTTTCAAAAGATCAGCGCGATAATGAAACGAGCACAGATGTTGTGGTCTTAAGTGATGGTGAGCGGGTTGAAGAAATTGCGCGGATGCTCTCGGGGGCTAAAGTAAGTGATGAGGCGAGGGCGGCAGCCATAAAGCTTCTTGGATTTAAAACTGAAAAACCGGCAAGCTCAAAAAAAAACAAAAATATAAGTAAACAGAAAAAAGCCGGTTAAGATATCATGTCAGCCACGCGTGATTTTTCACAATCCCCAATTGATAAATTAGATGTCGAAGCCGCGCAGACTGAATTGGCGCGATTGGCGCAATTATTGGCCACAGCGGATGCCGCTTATCATGGCAATGATGCCCCGATTATGATTGATGCGGAATATGATGCCTTATATCGTCGCAATAAATTAATTGAAGAAAAATTCCCAAAACTCATCCGAGATGATAGCCCCAGTCTGAAAGTTGGCGCTACACTTTCTTCTCGTTTGGAAAAGGTCAAGCACGCAGCAGCGATGTTGTCCCTCGATAATGCTTTTAATGAAAATGATGTTGCTGATTTTGACGTCCGTATACGGCGGTTTTTGGGCCTTGATAAGTCCGATACGCTTAGCTTTACGGCTGAACCCAAGATTGATGGTTTATCCGCAAATCTTCGTTATGAGAAAGGGATTTTGACCTTGGCCTCTACGAGAGGCGATGGTCAAACCGGAGAGAATGTTACCAGCAATATTTTGACGATAGATGAGATACCCAAAAAACTGGTGAATGCCCCAGATATTCTGGAAGTGCGGGGTGAGATTTATATGTCTCACAAAGACTTTTCACAGGTCAATGAATTACGAAAAAAGGAAGATCCTGAAAAAGATTTATTTTCAAACCCGCGCAATGCCGCTGCTGGGTCTTTGCGTCAACTCGATAGCGCTATTACCGCAAAACGTCCGTTGAAATTTTTTGCCTATAGTTGGGGGGAGGTTAGTGATGCTTTCGCTCAAACACAAAGTGAGGCTATTGCTGCTTTTAAAAAATGGGGGTTTCCGGTTAATCCAATCACTGAAAAATGTGATACTGTTGAGGCTTTAATTCAGCATTATCGCAACATTGAACAGAAGCGATCGTCGCTTGATTACGATTTAGACGGCGTTGTCTACAAGGTTGATCGCCTTGATTATCGAGAGCGGCTTGGCTTTGTATCTCGTGCGCCGCGTTGGGCCATTGCACATAAGTTCCCGGCAGAAAGGGCTGTTACTCAATTAGAAGCCATCGATATTCAAGTCGGGCGCACAGGCGCCTTGACCCCAGTTGCACGGTTGGTGCCGGTCACTGTTGGCGGCGTGGTCGTATCGAATGCGACGCTACATAATCAAGATGAGATCGAGCGCAAAGATGTCCGTATTGCTGATACTGTAATTGTTCAACGGGCAGGGGATGTGATCCCGCAAATTGTCGAAGTGATGAAGGAGAAACGGCAAAAAGGGACCAAGCCATTCAATTTTCCGCATAAATGCCCAGTCTGTAACAGCGATGCCATTCGCGGTGTGAACGAGAAAGGGGACTTGGATGCTGTGCGACGATGCACAGGGGGACTTGTGTGTGAAGCACAAGCGGTGGAGCGCTTAAAACATTTTGTTTCTCGAAAAACCCTTGATATTGACGGTTTAGGAATTAAGCAGATCGAAAATTTTTACGAGAAGGGTTTTGTGCGTGAGCCAGCGGATATTTTCACGCTGGAAGCTCGGCAAAAAAATGGTGAGATTGACCTTTATACATATAAAGTAGACAAAGAAGGTCATCGTGTGATGAAGGCTGGAGCCGGTCAAGTTACCAACAAAAAGTCGATTGATAATCTCTTTGCTGCAATTGATGATCGTCGCAAGCCCGCGCTTGATAAGTTCATTCATGCTTTGGGAATTCGACATATAGGCGAGATGAATGCACGCCTTTTTGCGCAAAGTTATGGGCAGTTTTCTAAATTTCAAGATGCCGCAATGAGGGCGCGTCCCGTCGGGGACGAGCAGAGCCTTTTGGATCACGTTGATCGTAATTTGGCAAAGGAAGAAATGTTAGCGATTGATGGTGTTGGGGATCTGGTTGCGCAAGGTGTGATTGAGTTCTTTAGTGAAGACAGTAATCTTGCCGCCGTAGGGAGATTGCTCAACGAGGTCATGCCTGAAGAGATGGTGTTTACAAATCAGGGGGCAAATCCTGTAGCGGGAAAAATTGTTGTGTTTTCGGGAAAATTAGAACTTTTTACCCGCGATGAAGCCAAGGCGAAGGCTTTGAGTTTGGGGGCAAAGGTTTCTGGTTCAGTGTCCTCAAAGACTGATTTTCTGGTCGCGGGTCAAAGTGCTGGTTCTAAATTGAAAAAAGCAAAAGAATCAGGCGTTGAAGTTTTGACAGAGCAAGAGTGGCTGACATTAATCTCGTAAGCTTCGCTTCAATCGTGTAAATTGGAACTAGTCTTTTAGGGCATTTTGCGTGTCTGGGGGAACCGGTTGAACGGCAATAAATGCGACAAAAGTAAGATTGAAAGCGCCTCGGTGATGCAACTTGAAGTGGAGGTCCTTGAAAGAATCAAAACGGACAAAAAATGCATAATTTGGATAATAGGTGTTTATCATCGATTTTTGCACATTTTATAGAGGTAAATCGAGTTTGAATTTGGGCATAATCTACTGTATCAACAAGAAATGATGGTGTGATCGGCCTTTTGTTCGTCTTGTGCTCTCATCAAACTTAAAAAATAGCCTTTTTCTTTTAAAAAAAGCAAATTCGGCCTTGACCCTAGAATAGGCCTCAACTAGGTTCCGCCCACGCTGGAGATCGGCTGTCAGGTAAATCCTGAAACGCGGTCATGCCTAGCCCTAAAATTGATTTGATATTGTTTCGCTGGGCGAAGTTCCATTTTGAGGGACCTCGCTCGTTTGCGTCTTTGTTTGTTATAGCTTGTTTTCGTCTATGGCAAAACTGAAACGCGTTTTGTGTAGGCCATTTTTTTTGTTTCCAAACAAATATTTGGTCGGGAAAGTTCGGAAGTACCTTTTCTAAAAGGTTTCGAGCTGAAAGATTTAACAAGGCCCATGATGGGCGGGAAATTCGAATGCCGACTATTCAGCAATTGATACGTAAGCCGCGCAAGCCAAAGCGGAGAATTAACAAGGTGCCAGCCCTTGAGGGAAACCCGCAAAAACGTGGCGTTTGCACTCGGGTATATACAACCACACCTAAAAAGCCGAACTCTGCGCTTCGTAAGGTCGCGAAAATTCGTTTAACCAATGGCTTTGAGGTTATTGGTTACATTCCGGGCGAGGGGCATAATCTGCAGGAGCACTCAGTTGTTCTGATACGTGGTGGTCGTGTAAAGGACCTTCCCGGTGTTCGCTATCACGTATTGCGTGGTGTGCTTGATACGCAAGGTGTTAAAGACCGTAAGCAACGCCGTTCAAAATATGGCGCCAAGCGACCCAAGTAAGGAATTATATTATGTCACGTCGTCATCGCGCGGAAAAACGAGTTGTTCATCCAGACCCTAAGTTTGGTGATCTTACTGTATCAAAGTTTATGAATTATCTGATGTTAGACGGGAAAAAGTCTGCAGCTGAGAAAATTGTTTACGGTGCTTTTGACCGTATCGAAGATAAGATGAAGCGTCCCCCTTTGGAGTTATTTAAAGAGGCTCTGGACAATGTGACGCCTGCTATTGAGGTGCGGTCTCGCAGGGTTGGTGGCGCGACTTATCAGGTGCCTGTTGAGGTTCGTCCCGACCGTAAATTAGCATTGGCCATGCGTTGGTTAATTGGCGCCTCTCGCAAACGTAATGAAACGACGATGATCGATCGTCTATCAAATGAAATTATGGATGCGGCTCAAAATCGTGGTGCTTCGGTGAAGAAGCGTGAAGACACTCATAAGATGGCTGAAGCGAACCGCGCTTTTTCTCATTATCGTTGGTAAATTTTTAAAACTTTAAGGGACCATCCCATGGCTCGCACACACAAAATTGAGGATTATCGTAATTTCGGCATCATGGCGCATATTGATGCTGGTAAAACGACGACAACTGAGCGCGTGCTTTACTACACAGGTAAGAGCCACAAGATCGGTGAAGTTCATGACGGTGCTGCAACCATGGACTGGATGGAGCAGGAGCAGGAGCGAGGTATTACGATTACTTCGGCTGCAACCACATGTTTTTGGAATGACAGGCGACTGAATATTATTGACACTCCTGGACACGTTGACTTTACGATTGAGGTTGAGCGGTCTTTGCGTGTGCTTGATGGCGCTGTTGCTCTTCTGGATGCTAATGCTGGTGTTGAGCCTCAAACTGAAACTGTTTGGCGTCAGGGCGATAAGTATAACGTTCCACGGATGTTTTTTATTAACAAGATGGATAAGTTGGGTGCTGATTTTTATAACTCAGTCGACACTATCCATGATCGTCTGGCTGCTAAGACGTGTGTTTTGCAATTGCCTATTGGTGCTGAGAATGAGTTTTCTGGCATTGTAGATCTCTTGAAAATGAAGGCGATTATTTGGGACGGTGAGGATCTCGGTGCGAGTTTCCACGAAGAGGAAATTCCTGCGGATCTTGCTGATAAGGCCACTGAATATCGCGAGAAAATGATTGAAACGGTTGTTGAGCTCGACGAAGAGGTGCTTGAGGCTTATCTTGAGGGGGGTGAACCTGATACTGAGACAATCAAGCGTCTTATCCGTAAGGGGACGTGTGAGGTTACTTTTCATCCGGTTCTTTGTGGCTCTGCCTTTAAGAATAAAGGTGTTCAACCCATGCTTGATGCGGTTGTTGATTACTTGCCAAGCCCGGTTGAGGTTCCTGCTATTAAGGGTATCCATCCCGATAATGATGAAGAGATGGTGCGTGAATCATCTGATGATGAGCCACTTTCTATGCTTGCCTTTAAGATTATGAATGATCCGTTCGTGGGGTCTTTGACTTTTTGCCGTCTTTATTCCGGTGTGATGGAGCAGGGTGGTTCTATAATGAACACTGTCAAAGGTAAAAAGGAACGCGTTGGTCGGATGTATATGATGCACTCTGATGATCGTGAGGATATTAAAGAGGCTCGCGCTGGTGATATCGTTGCTATTGCTGGCTTAAAGGATACGACGACAGGGGATACGCTGTGTGATGCGCAAAACCCGGTTATTCTTGAGCGCATGGAGTTTCCTGATCCGGTTATCGAGCTTGCTGTTGAGCCAAAAACTAAGGCCGACCAAGAAAAAATGGGTATTGCTCTACAGCGTTTGGCTGCAGAGGATCCGTCATTCAGAGTGTCATCTGATGAAGAGTCGGGACAGACAATTATAAAAGGGATGGGAGAGCTTCATCTTGATATTCTTGTTGATCGTATGAAGCGTGAATTTAAGGTCGAGGCCAACATTGGTGCGCCGCAGGTTGCGTACCGTGAGAAGATTACCAAGGAATTCGACGTTGATTACACGCACAAGAAGCAGTCTGGTGGTTCTGGTCAGTTTGCCCGTGTTAAGTTCCGCGTTATTCCGCGGGAGCCGGGTGCTGGTTATGAATTTGAGAGTCAGATTGTTGGTGGTGCGATTCCTCGCGAGTATATTCCCGGTGTTGAGAAGGGGATTAACTCTATTCGTGAGACGGGTTTGCTTATGGGTTTCCCAATTCTCGATTTTAAAATCGAACTCTATGATGGGGCTTTCCATGATGTCGATAGTTCGGTTTTAGCTTTTGAGATTGCGGCTCGCGGTGCGATGCGCGAAAACAAAGGTAATTTTGGAATGTCCTTGCTTGAGCCTGTAATGAAGGTTGAAGTTGAGACGCCGGAGGAATATACCGGCACAGTTATTGGTGATTTGAATGCTCGTCGTGGTCAGATTCAGGATCAGGAAATGCGCAGAAACGCCAATGTGGTGCACGCAATGGTGCCTCTAGCCAATATGTTTGGTTATGTGAACAATTTGCGTTCAGCGACTCAAGGCCGGGCAAACTACACTATGCAGTTTGACCATTATGCTCTTGTACCCAAAGCGGTTGAAGAAGAAGTAAAAGCCCGTATGGCGGGTTAATTAACGATACTTAGGATTAACGACAGTCGTCAAAGACGGAGAAATTAAGATGGCTAAAGAAAAGTTTGAACGCACGAAACCCCATGCCAATGTTGGCACTATCGGTCACGTTGACCATGGTAAGACAACACTGACAGCCGCGATCACCAAATATTTCGGTGATTTTCAGGCCTATGATGAAATTGATGGTGCGCCAGAAGAAAAAGCGCGCGGTATAACAATTTCAACAGCTCACGTTGAATATGAAACAGAGGGCCGCCATTATGCTCACGTTGATTGTCCGGGCCACGCTGATTATGTGAAGAACATGATTACTGGTGCCGCTCAAATGGACGGTGCGATTTTGGTTGTGAATGCGGCTGATGGCCCAATGCCACAAACACGCGAGCACATTTTGCTTGCGCGTCAGGTTGGTGTGCCGGCTATCGTTGTTTTCATGAATAAAGTTGATCAAGTTGATGATGAAGAGTTACTTGAGCTTGTTGAAATGGAAATTCGCGAGCTTCTTTCTTCTTATGATTTCCCTGGCGACGATATTCCAATCGTAAAAGGGTCTGCACTTGCTGCAATGGAAGGTAACTCACCTGAAATTGGCGAAGAGGCAATCAAAGAGCTTATGGCGCAGGTCGATAGTTATATTCCAACTCCTGAGCGTCCTGTCGATCAGCCATTCCTTCTTCCAATTGAGGATGTATTCTCAATTTCTGGTCGCGGTACAGTTGTGACTGGCCGTGTTGAGCGCGGTGTGGTGAATGTTGGCGATGAGCTAGAAATCGTTGGTGTTAAAGAGACACAAAAAACAACATGTACTGGTGTTGAAATGTTCCGTAAACTGCTTGATCGCGGTGAGGCGGGTGACAATGTTGGTGTTCTTCTTCGTGGTATTGATCGTGAAGCTGTTGAGCGCGGACAAGTTCTTTGTAAGCCAGGATCTGTTAATCCGCACACAAAATTTGTGGCTGAGGCTTATATCCTGACTAAAGACGAAGGTGGTCGTCACACACCATTCTTCAACAATTATCGTCCTCAATTCTATTTCCGTACAACGGATGTGACCGGTGTTGTGACCTTGAAAGAGGGTACAGAAATGGTGATGCCTGGTGATAATGTAGAAGTGAATGTTGAGCTCATCGTGCCAATCGCGATGGAAGAAAAGCTTCGCTTTGCTATTCGTGAAGGTGGCCGTACAGTAGGTGCCGGTATCGTTGCGAAGATTGTGGAATAAAGATTAAAAGAAAATCGGGTCGTCAATTTTGGCGGCCCGTTTCTTTTGATTTAAATTTTTAAGTTAATTTGAGATTTTTAGACAAACGAAGCGTTAGAATCCATGCAACAGAATATCCGCATAAGGCTGAAAGCATTTGACCATCGCGTGCTTGACGCTTCGACAAAAGAGATTGTCGCAACCGCAAAGCGTACAGGGGCTCAGATTAGAGGTCCTATTCCGCTTCCTACACGTATTGAAAAGTACACAGTTAATCGTTCGCCTCACGTTAATAAAAAGAGTCGTGAGCAGTTTGAAATGCGCACGCACAAACGTGTTTTGGATATCGTAGATCCGACCCCGCAAACAGTTGATGCTTTGATGAAGCTTGATCTTTCTGCTGGTGTTGATGTTGAAATCAGGCTTGGTGCCTAAGAATTAGATTTGGTCAGGAGCCCCACTAGGGATTTGGCAATGAGAACAGGTTTATTAGCAAAAAAGGTCGGTATGACCCGCGTTTACCGGGAAGATGGTACGCATGTTCCTGTTACGGTGATGCAGCTTGATAAGTGTCAAGTTACGGGTCAGCGTACTGAGGATAAAAATGGCTATACCGCCGTTCAGCTTGGTGCTGGATCGCGTAAGGTTAAGCGTACCAACAAGGCTTTGCGGGGGCAATTCGCTGCGGCTAATGTTGAGCCTAAGGCGCGTTTGGTCGAGTTTCGGGTTTCACCAGAAAATTTGATTGATGTCGGCGCTGAGCTTTCTGCAAATCATTTTATTGTAGGGCAAAAGGTTGATGTTTCGGCTGTGACCATTGGTAAGGGTTTTGCCGGGGCGATGAAACGGCATAACTTTGGTGGTCTTCGGGCGACACATGGTGTTTCGATCTCTCACAGATCGCACGGTTCTACGGGGCAGTGCCAGGATCCGGGCAAGGTTTTCAAAGGTAAGAAAATGGCCGGCCAGATGGGTAATCGTCGCCGGACAACACAAAATCTTACTATTGTTCGCACGGAAGAAGATCGTGGTCTTGTTTTAATCAAGGGTGCTGTGCCCGGTCCTAAGGGGGGATGGGTTGAAATCAAAGATGCCGTTAAGCGACCAATTCCTGCTGATATTCCATTACCGGCTGCTTTGATTGCAAAGAAAACAGAGGGTCAGTCATTAGGGTCTGAGGCTTCATTTGATGATGCGGTTGATTTGATTGTTCTTATTGATGGGATCGGCCCAAAAACTGCGGATGAATTGAAGGATGCCGGCGTTGAGAAATTGACGCAATTGGTGGCTCTGTCCGATGATGATCGTGCTGCTCTATTCGAGAAATTGGGTGTGAGTGCTCAGGCAGAAAATGAAGAATGGGTTGTCCAGGCTCAGGAAATGATTGATGGCGGTGCCCCGCGTGCAAAGGTCGATCAAGATTTGGTTGCTAAAATTCGTAAAGATCAAGCTAAGGGAGATGCATAATGAAGGCTGATATTCTCTCCTTTGATGGCGCAAAAAAGTCGGGATCTATTGATCTTAATGATGCAATATTTGGTTTAGAGCCTCGTAAAGACATTTTGCACCGCTGTGTTGTTTATCAACAGGCTAAACGTCAGCAGGGCACACATTATGCCAAAGAGCGTAATGCGGTGAACCGCACGGGTAAAAAATTCGGCAACCAAAAGGGCGGCGGCGGCGCTCGTCACGGTGATCGCAAAGCTCCGATCTTTGTTGGGGGCGGTAAAGCGCATGGTCCACGTGTACGTAGTCACGCTATTGACCTTCCAAAGAAAGTGCGTCGTATGGCATTGCGTCATGCGCTTTCGGCAAAGCAAGTTGCCGGTGAATTAATGATTATTGATGATGCCGTTTTGGACGGCGCAAAAACTAAGACACTTGTTGATGCTTTTGGTAAATTAGGGCTGAATAATGCGCTTATTATAGATCATAGTGTCAACGAAGATTTTGGTTTGGCAACTCGTAATATCCCTAACGTAGATGTACTGCCTGTAATGGGTGCCAATGTTTATGACATTCTTCGTCGTGAAAAATTAGTTTTGACAAAAGCGGCTGTTGAAGGCCTAGAAGCGAGGCTGAAATGACCGCCGCCAATTCAATAGAGAAATATTATAATACGTTGCTGGCTCCGATCATTACGGAAAAAACAACAATGGGTGGTGAAAATAACCAGTTTGTTTTTCGGGTGCCTTTGACGGCTACAAAGCCTGAAATTAGTGAAGCGGTTGAGGCTTTATTCAAGGTCAAGGTCAAGGCTGTGAATACCATCCGCAATAAGGGCAAGATGAAGGTGTTTCGCGGTCACCGTTATACACGTTCAACCGTTAAGAAGGCGATCATTACGCTGGAAGATGGTCATACAATTGATATTACAACGGGGCTATAGGCAATTGCCAAGGTTCTAAATGAAGCGACGATAAGATTTATGGAAACTCCATTATGGCGTTAAGAAAATTTAACCCTACTACTCCAAGCCGTCGCCAGCTCGTGCTGGTTGATCGTAGTGAGCTATGGGCAGGAAAACCTGAAAAGACTTTAACCGAAGGCTTGAAGTCCAAGGGCGGCCGAAATAACCATGGTCGCATTACGATGCGTCGTCGTGGTGGCGGTGTTAAGCGCAGTTATCGCAAAATCGACTTCAAACGTCGGAAGTTCGATATTGAAGCAAAAGTCGAGCGTCTTGAATATGATCCGAATAGAACGGCTTTTATTGCGTTAATTAAATATATTGATGGTGAGCTTTCTTATATTATTGCCCCGCAGCGTTTGAAAGCTGGTGATAAAGTGATTGCTAGTGCCAAGGCTGATATTAAGCCTGGGAACGCGATGTATTTGAAAAACATCCCTGTTGGAACGATTATTCATAATCTTGAGATGAAACCAGGGAAGGGCGCTCAGATTGCTCGTGCTGCTGGTGCTTATGCTCAATTGGTTGGTCGGGATGGACCGATGGCCCAAATCAGATTGCAGTCCGGTGAAGTGCGTTTGATTTCAGGTGAATGTATGGCGAGTGTTGGGGCGGTCTCTAACGCTGACAATATGAACCAGAATATGGGTAAGGCAGGCCGTAATCGTCATAAGGGCATTCGTCCTTCTGTTCGCGGTGTTGTTATGAACCCTGTTGATCACCCGCATGGTGGTGGTGAGGGACGTACTTCTGGTGGCCGTCACCCCGTTACGCCTTGGGGTAAGCCTACTAAAGGCGCCCGCACCCGTAGTAATAAACAAACCGATAAATTTATCATTCGCTCGCGTCACGCGCGTAAGAAATAAGCGATCCGGAGAATTTTTATATGTCACGTTCTGTCTGGAAAGGCCCTTTTGTCGACCGGTATCTCCTCAAGAAAGCTGAGGAAGCAACTGGCGGCGCGCATAAGGGAGGGATCAAGACCTGGTCTCGTCGCTCTACGGTTCTGCCGCAGTTTGTGGGCCTAACTTTCAATGTTTACAATGGTCACAAATTTATTCCGGTTCATATTACCGAGGATATGGTGGGTCACAAGCTTGGTGAATTTTCACCAACACGGACTTATTATGGTCACGGTGCTGATAAAAAAGCGCGGAGGAAATAGGTATGAGTAAAGATAAAAACCCTCGTCGCTATGCCGATAATGAAGCTATGGCTAAAGCGCGGATGATAAAAACTTCCCCTCAAAAGCTTAACCTTGTTGCTCAAATGATTCGTGGTAAGAAGGTTGATAAAGCGCTTGCTGATCTCACTTTCTCTCGTAAAAGAGTGGCTTTAAATGTTAAAAAGGTGCTTGAAAGCGCAATTGCTAACGCTGAGAACAATCACGATCTCGATATTGATTCACTCGTTGTAGACAAGGCGTTTGTCGGTAAGAATCTGGTTATGAAACGTTGGCGCCCTCGCGCTCGTGGTCGTACCGGTAAAATTTTAAAACCTTTTGCTGAAATTACGATTGTCGTCAAAGAAGTTGAGGAGGCCGCCTAATGGGTCAGAAAGTAAACCCGATTGGCTTGCGCCTTGGTGTTAATCGCACTTGGGATTCTCGTTGGTATGCAGATAAAGGCGTATATGGGGATCTTCTTCACGAAGATCTGGCGATACGCAAATATTTGTACAAAAAGCTCGATGGTGCGGGGATTTCTCGTATTGTCATTGAGCGACCTCACAAGAAATGCCGTGTCACTATTTATACTGCGCGTCCTGGTGTTGTGATTGGTAAAAAGGGCGCAGATATTGAGAAGCTTCGTCAAGAGCTTATGGTCCTTTCCTCTTCTGAGACGTTCTTGAATATCGTTGAGATACGCAAGCCAGAGGTTGACTCAACTTTGGTGGCCGAAAATATTGCACAGCAATTAGAGCGTCGTGTGGCATTTCGCCGGGCGATGAAGCGCGGTATGCAGACAGCGCAACGTATGGGCGGTCTTGGTATTCGTGTTAATGTCGCTGGCCGTCTTGGCGGTGCAGAGATTGCCCGGACGGAATGGTATCGTGAGGGACGTGTTCCTCTTCACACTTTACGTGCGGATATTGATTACGGCGTTGCGACTGCAAGAACGACTTATGGTGCTATTGGTATTAAAGTTTGGATCTTTAAGGGTGAGATCATGGAGCATGATCCTATGGCGCAGGAACGTCGTTTGATTGAAGCGCAAACTGGTAATACTGGTGGCGGTGATCGTCGACCACAAGGTGGGCGTGATCGATAGTAACGCGATGTCCTTGTAAGGGCGTCTTTGAATTGAAGTTAAATAATTACTCAGGATGCTGAGTTGGAGAAAACAAGATGCTGCAACCGAAACGGACTAAGTTCCGCAAACAGCACAAAGGCAGAATTAAGGGTGTCGCCAAAGGTGGTAGCACTTTGAATTTCGGGTCCTACGGTTTGAAAGCTTTGGAGCCAGAGCGTGTCACATCTCGCCAGATTGAAGCGACTCGTCGGGCGATTACGCGGGCTATGAAACGTGCCGGGCGTGTTTGGATTCGTATTTTTCCTGATGTTCCTGTGTCAAAGAAACCAACCGAGGTTCGGATGGGTAAAGGTAAGGGGACACCTGAATATTGGGCGGCGCGGGTTAAACCGGGACGTATCATGTTCGAGATTGATGGTGTGCCAGAGGATGTCGCACGTAATGCACTAGAGCTTGGGGCTGCTAAATTGCCTATCAAAACTCGTATTGTGCGTCGGATTGGTGAATAGGAGCGACCACGATGAAAGCCAGTGAAGTCCGCGATTTAACGGTCGATGAGTTGCAAGATAAACTTTTGCAACTCAAAAAAGAGCAGTTTAATCTGCGTTTCCAGGCGGCTTCGGGCCAATTGGAAAAAACGCATCAGGTGCAAATCGTCAAGCGGGATATCGCTCGCGTGAAAACGATTTTGGGTCAAAAAGCCAGCGCCGGTTAATCGAGATAGAGTGTTGACCGAATACAGGTTATGGCCTTTCGGTAAGAGGATTTGAGAAGATGCCAAAACGAATTATGCAAGGCTCCGTTGTGAGTGATAAAGGTGATAAAACTGTGGTCGTCAGAGTGGAGCGTATTTTTACGCACCCACTTTTGAAAAAGACTGTTCGTCGGTCAAAGCGATTTCATGCGCATGATGAAGAAAACAAGTTTAAAGATGGGGACTTGGTTCGCATTCAGGAATGTTCGCCAAAATCCAAGTTAAAGCGTTGGGAAGTTATCGGTGCTGGCTCAAAGGGCTAAGCGGCTATTTATTAGAGAGTTTAAACCGTTTTAGCGGTGTAAATTAAGTTAAGAAATCCTTTTAAAGGAAGATCATTATGATCCAGATGCAAACAGTATTGGATGTTGCCGATAATTCCGGCGCGAAAAAAGTTCAGTGCATCAAAGTGCTAGGTGGTGCGAAGCGTAAATATGCTTCAGTTGGCGACATTATTGTTGTCTCCATCAAAGAGGCCGCACCTCGAGGTCGTGTTAAAAAAGGCGCTGTTATGAAAGCGGTTGTTGTTCGGACAGCAAAAGCGATCAATCGCCGTGACGGTTCTGCTATACGATTTGATGGTAATGCTGCCGTTTTAATAAATGCCAACAAGGAGCCTGTTGGTACTCGTATTTTTGGTCCTGTGACCCGTGAATTACGGGCTGCAAACCATATGAAAATTGTGTCGCTGGCACCTGAAGTGCTGTGAAGAGGTTTTAGATAATGGCCGCAAAGATAAAAAAAGGTGACCGGGTTATTGTTCTTGCCGGTAAAGATCGTGGGAAAGAGGGCGACGTGCTCTCCGTTCATCCCCAAGAGGATCGGGTGATTGTGCAGGGTGTGAATTTGATTAAACGTCACACAAAACAAACACCAACCACGCAAGGGGGCATTGTGACCCGCGAGGCGAAATTGCATATTTCCAATGTTGCGTTGGCTGATCCTAAGGATGGAAAAGCGACCCGCGTTGGCTTCAAAACAGGAGATGACGGCAAGAAAGTACGTTTTGCCAAAAAATCCGGTGAGGTACTCAATGGCTGAAGCACAAAATTATACACCGAGACTCAAGACGCAATACGATGATGTCATTCGTGGTAAAATGAATGAACAGTTTAAATACGCAAATCCGATGATGATGCCTAAACTTGATAAGGTTGTTATCAATATGGGTGTTGGTGGCGCTGTTAATGATCGTAAAGCGGTTGAAGCTGCATATAACGACATGATGTTAATTGCAGGTCAAAAACCTGTTGTTACGAAGGCGAAGAAATCAATTGCTGGTTTTAAGCTCCGTGAAGAAATGGCGATTGGTGTAAAGGTCACTCTGCGTAAGGATCGTATGTTTGAATTTATCGATCGTTTGGTGACAATCGCATTGCCACGGGTTCGAGATTTTCGAGGATTAAACCCCAAGAGTTTTGATGGTCGCGGAAACTACGCAATGGGTTTGAAAGAACAATTGGTTTTTCCTGAAATTGACTACGATAAAGTTGATACGATCAGGGGCATGGATATTGTCGTATGTACGACAGCTAAAACTGATGATGAAGCAAGGGCTTTGTTGAAAGAATTCAACTTCCCCTTCAAAAAGTAGACGCCAAAAAGATTAGGTCCTGCGTATAGGAAACCAGTCTTAAAGGAGATTATTGATGGCAAAAAAGGCAATGGTTGAACGCGATTTAAAACGTCGTCGTTTGGCTGAAAAATATGAAGCGAAGCGTGAGGCGCTCAAAGCAATCATTCGGGATGAAAATACCCCTGATGGTGAAAAATTTCAGGCTAGTCTGAAATTGGCTGAGTTACCTCGCAATTCATCGAAAACACGGATTCGCAACCGTTGTCTCGTGACTGGGCGTCCGCGCGGCTATTACCGCAAGATGAAAATGTCTCGTATTGCGCTTCGTCAATTGGGCTCGGATGGAAAAATTCCGGGTCTTGTAAAGTCAAGCTGGTAGGGAGGTTTAATAATATGATTACAGATCCCGTAGGCGATTTAATTACGCGTATTCGTAATGCTCAAATGCGAAGTCATTCGAGTATGTCTGTTCCGGCTTCCAAGCTTCGTGCTTGGGTGCTTGATGTGTTGCAGTCAGAGGGTTACATCCGTGGCTACACGCGCATTGAAAAAGAGGGTGAAAAACCTAGTCTCGAAGTTGAGTTGAAATATGCTGAAGGTACCCCGGTCATTCAGTCTATTAAACGCGTATCGAAACCAGGTCGTCGGGTTTATTCATCGGTTGGTGATCTCACGCCTGTTCGGAACGGATTGGGGATATCTATTATCTCTACACCAAAGGGTGTGATGTCAGATGCTGCTGCACGCGAAGCGAATGTTGGTGGTGAAATTTTGTGTCAGGTCTATTAGGCCGGTTTGAGAATTAAAGGATAGGGCCCATGTCCCGTATCGGAAAAAAACCAGTCCCTGTGGCGAGCGGTGTCACCGTTGAAGTCAATGGTCAAGTCGTTAAGGCAAAGGGCGCAAAGGGTGAAGAAAGTTTCGTGGTGCATGATTTGTGTGCCGTTGAAATGACTGATGAGGGTGTGCTAGTCACTCCGATTGATCAATCTAAGCCTGCGCGTTCTATGTGGGGTATGTGTCGCACTCGGATTGCTAATCTTATCCATGGCGTAGGTAATGATTTTGAAAAACGTCTACAGTTGGAAGGCGTTGGTTATCGTGCGCAAATGAAAGGTTCAAATCTTTCTCTAGCCCTAGGATTTTCTCACGATATCGATTATCCCGTGCCTGAAGGAATTAAGATCCAGGCACCCAAACCAACGGAAATCATTGTTTCAGGCATTGATAAACAAAGAGTTGGTCAGGTTGCTGCAGAAATTCGAGCCTTTCGTCCTCCAGAGCCTTATAAAGGTAAAGGTGTGCGCTACGAAGGTGAATATATCTTCCGTAAGGAAGGCAAGAAAAAATAATGCTGTTGATCCTTGGATCGGGTTTTCCGATTTGATGATATCAAGCGTTGAAGGAAAAAGAATATGACTGATACAGCAAAAGCTAAGCTGAAGCGTCGCGGTGGACGAGTTCGCTCCAAATTAGCGAAGGTCAATAATGGCCGGCCGCGTTTGTCGGTATTTCGCTCATCAAAGAATATAACGGTTCAAGTTATTGATGATCGTGAAGGCAAAACAATTGCTTCGGCCTCTAGTTTGGAAGCGGATCTAAGATCATCTCTTGGTAAAGGATCTGACGTTAAGGCCGCGACAGCAATCGGTAAACTTGCTGCTGAGCGAGCCATTAAAGCTGGTGTCAAGGAAGTGGTGTTTGACCGAGGTGGATATATTTATCATGGCCGCGTGAAAGCGGTAGCAGAAGCGGCCCGTGAAGCCGGACTGAAATTTTAAGAGGTTCGGGCAAAGGAGTTATTAAAGATGGCACGTGAAGAAAAAAAAGGCCGAGGTCGTAAGCGCGGTGAGGATCGCGAAGAGCGCGATGAGTTTGTTGATAAACTTGTAGCGATCAACCGTGTCGCCAAGGTTGTGAAAGGCGGTAAGAATTTCGGTTTTGCTGCTCTTGTCGTTGTCGGTGACCAAAAAGGCCGAGTAGGCTTTGGTAAGGGCAAGGCGCGTGAAGTTCCTGAAGCCATCCGTAAAGCGAGTGACGAAGCCAAGCGTAACTTGATCCGCGTACCTTTACGTGAGGGACGGACTTTGCATCATGATGCGTTCGGTCGTCACGGTGCCGGTAAGGTCGTTCTGCGTTCTGCACCTCCCGGAACAGGTATTATTGCCGGTGGCCCTATGCGTGCGATCTTTGAAACGCTTGGTGTTCAAGATGTCGTTGCTAAGTCTATTGGAACTGCTAATCCTTATAACATGGTGCGCGCAACAATTGATGCACTTAAAGATCAAACAAGCCCACGCTCGATTGCGTCCAAACGAGGTAAGAAAGTTTCTGATATTCTCGTAACGCGTCGTCAATCTGAAGCGGTTGAAGCTGCTACAGAAGGAGCCTAACTCACATGGCTGCGAAGAAAACATTAAAAGTCCGCCAGACAGGTAGTCCTATTCGGCGTCCGCAAGATCAACGAGCCACCCTTGTTGGTCTCGGTCTTAATAAAATGGGCAAAGTCCGCGAATTGGAAGATACACCTTCGGTGCGTGGAATGATTAAAAAAGTATCCCATATGGTTGAAATTGTTGAAGAATAAACTGATAGCTTAGTGCTCATCATGGATATAGGCGAGGCGATTTTGATCGTCGGAAGTCGAGGAAAAAATGAAACTTAATGAACTCTCTGATAATAAAGGTGCGCGCAAAACTCGGATTAGAGTTGGGCGAGGTATCGGTTCTGGAAAAGGTAAAACCGGTGGGCGCGGTGTAAAGGGGCAAAAGTCTCGTTCTGGTGTCTCTGGTATTCGTGCATTTGAAGGTGGCCAAATGCCGCTTTATATGCGTTTGCCAAAGCGCGGATTTAACAAACCAAATCGCTTGAAGTTCGTTGAAATCAATTTAGGCCGGGTTCAGCAACTCGTTGATAGTGGCAAAATTGATATTAAAAAACCAGTTACAATCGAGAGCCTTGTCGAGGCTGGTATTGTCCGGCGGGCACATGATGGTTTACGCCTCCTTGGTTCTGGTGAGCTTAGTGCTAAAATTGATATCCATGTTGTTCATGCTTCGGCATCTGCAAGGGCTGCTGTTGAAAAAGCAGGCGGGTCTGTCAACATTGTTAGCGGTGGAAGTAAGTCTTCCTCAAAAGTTGGCGGGTTCAATGATGCTATCGATCTGATAGTTTTGATTGACGGTATCGGACCAAAAACTGAAAAGGCATTAGCGGCTGAAGGGCTCGAAAAGTTAACTCAATTGGTGGCTTTGAGTGATGCAGAACGAAATGATTTGTTCGAAAAATTAGGCGTTACAGATCAAGCGGCCAAGGAAGAATGGGTTGTACAGGCGCAAGAAATGATCGATGGCGGGGCACCGCGCGCAAAGGTTGATCAAGATCTAGTCGCTAAAATTTTGAAAAAAGCCGCTAAATAGGGCTACAACAAAGATAATCATCGAAATTGAGATGATATCAACAGACGTAAGGTTGAATTTTTCGATATTCATTCCACATGCGGATACGGCGTTTATTTTTGGTCTCGTTTTCTGTTGTAGTGTGGTTTTCGAAAATTAGGGCCGGATATGTCAAGTTTGTAAAATATAGGCAGGTTTTTCATGACATCAGCGGCGGAACAGTTTGCATCGAATATTTCATTATCTTCCTTTGCGAAGGCGGAAGAGTTAAAAAAACGCCTTCTGTTCGCACTAGGCGCGTTAATCGTCTACCGCCTTGGAACCTTTATCCCGCTACCTGGTATCAATGCAGAAGCTTTTGCGCGTAATTTCCAAGGCCAAAGTGGAGGCCTTCTCGGGACACTGAATATTTTTGCCGGTGGTGCCGTTGAGCGGATGGCTATTTTTGCACTGAATATTATGCCCTATATTTCGGCGTCTATTATTATGCAGCTAATGACTGCGGTGATACCGTCTCTGGAGGCGGTAAAAAAAGAAGGCGAACAGGGGCGTCGGCAAATTAATCAATATACCCGCTATCTCACCGTTATTTTGGCGACGGTTCAAGGTTTTTTTATTGCCACGAATTTGCAAGGGCAAGAGAATGTGGTCAGTAATCCGGGCGTCTTCTTTCTGCTTAGTACCACCATAACCCTCGTAGGTGGTGTGATGTTCCTTTTATGGCTTGGTGAGCAAATTACCTCTCGCGGTATTGGGAACGGAGTTTCGCTTATAATCTTTGCCGGCATTGTTGCCGAATTGCCAAGAGCCGCTGTTGGTCTTCTTGATCAGGGGCGTGCAGGTGGGTTGCCGCCCGGGATCGTCGTTCTCGTGATCGCCTTATCTTTGGCCCTTATTGCTTTTGTTGTATTTATTGAGCGCTCGCAACGTCGTTTACTCGTGCAATATCCCCGGCGCCAGGTTGGCAACCGCATGACACAGGGGGAAAAATCTCATCTGCCGTTAAAGCTGAATATCTCAGGGGTGATACCGCCAATTTTTGCTTCGTCCATTTTGCTTCTCCCCATTACGATTGCATCTGCTGGCGGTGAGAATGCTCCCGAATTCATGCAATACATTTCGATACTGTTCGCGCCCGGACAGCCCGCCTATATCCTGACCTACGGTCTGGGTATTGTTCTATTCGCGTTTGTATACACCTCTGTGGTTTTCAATACGGAAGATGTGGCTGATAATTTGAAAAAACAGGGCGGTTTCATTCAAGGCTATCGCCCGGGACCGCGAACGGCAGATTATCTGGATTATGTTGTGACCCGCTTAACGGTGATCGGGGCCGCTTATCTCGCCTTTGTTTGTTTGCTGCCAGAGTTCTTACGCCTGCAATATCCTGCAATACCAGTGTATATTGGCGGAACCTCTTTATTGATTATTGTTTCCGTGACGCTGGATACGGTTGGGCAAATTCAAGGCCATCTGGTAGCGCAGCAATATGAGACTCTGATTAAGAAATCTAAACTAAGGGGTGGCCGTAAAAAATGATTCTAATCCTTCTTGGTCCTCCTGGGGCGGGTAAAGGAACGCAAGCTCAGAGGCTTTCGCAAATCCATAATATACCGCAATTGGCAACAGGAGATATGTTCAGAGCAGAAATTGCCGCCGGTACACCTCTTGGGTTAAAGGCGAAAGAAATAATGGCTGCCGGTAATCTTGTCTCAGATGATATCATTGAAGGCATGATGACTAATCGCATCAAAGAACGCGATTGCGAGAATGGATTTATACTTGATGGCGCTGTGAGGACTTTAGTCCAAGCGGAAATGATTGATCGCGTATTGGCGGCACAAGGGCGTTCGCTCGATTGTGTAATTGAAATGCTCGTGAATGAAGATGAGTTGCTGGAGCGTATGGAAAAGCGCAAAGCAGACATGATTGCTGCTGGAGAGACACCCCGTGATGATGATAATGAGGAAACATTCCGTCATCGCCAAAAGGTATACCGTGATCAAACGGCCCCGTTGATTCCTTTTTACAAAGCTCAGGACAAATTATACCAGGTCAATGGTATGGGCAGTATTGATGAGGTTGCAAAAGAAATTGATGAGATTCTTCTGAGAATAAAGAATCTTGGAAAATCTTCCGAAAACTAGTCCAAATGAGGCTAAAAGGATGAGAATTCTTCGATGAATTCCCTCAATTTGGACCGTTAGATGGGAGAGGTGAAAAAATAAGTATTATTCTGGGCAATTGTACCGGAATAAGTGTTGACGACAGGAGTGATTGGGTACTACAAACCGCGCTCCTGTCAAAATTTTGCAGTGATTGGGAAAAGCCTTTTTGGTTTTTCTCCTAGATTGTTGCAGGTCGTTTTGGCAGTTTTTTGTGTTTCATAAATTATTTGGAGACACAGGAAATTAACTTGAAGAGGTAGCACAGTGGCCCGGATCGCAGGCGTTAACATTCCGACAAACAAACGAGTGCCTATAGCACTTACGTACATTCATGGCATTGGTAATACCAAAGCTGTAGAGATTTGTGAAACAACCTCCATTCCCTTGGAGCGCCGCGTTAGTGAACTCTCTGATGCAGAAGTTTTAAAAATCCGCGAAGCTATTGACCGCGATTACGTGGTTGAAGGTGATTTACGCAGAGAAGTTGCGGTCAACATAAAGCGCCTTATGGATCAAGCTTGTTATCGCGGTTTGCGCCATCGTCGTGGCCTTCCTGTTCGTGGACAAAGAACTCATACAAATGCCCGTACGCGTAAGGGCCCTGCCAGAGCAATTGCTGGTAAGAAAAAGTAAGGAATATCATCATGGCAAAACAGCCAGCAGGTCGTGTTAAGCGCCGCGAAAGAAAAAATATTTCCTCTGGTGTGGTGCATGTAAATGCATCGTTTAATAACACTATGGTTACGATTACAGATGAGCAGGGCAATGCCATAGCTTGGCAGTCTGCTGGTGGTATGGGCTTTAAAGGCTCGCGTAAATCAACCCCTTATGCTGCTCAGCTGGCTGCTGAGGATGCCGCGAAAAAAGCAATGGAACACGGTTTGAAATCTGTGAACGTTGATGTGCGTGGACCTGGTTCAGGCCGTGAAAGTGCTTTACGCGCGTTACAAGCGGCTGGACTGGTTGTCCAGATGATACGCGATGTTACGCCGATACCTCATAATGGATGCAGACCGCGCAAGCGTCGTAGAGTTTAATTTGGGTGCCTTTTATCAGTTTGTGTAATCACCTTTTTCGGCACTTTTGTGCTATATAGGCTAGGATATTAGTCTTTTAATTTAATGGAGCTATCAGCAGTGCTTGAGAAAAACTGGCAAGAACTGATTAAACCTAATAAGCTCGAGTTGAGCCATGGAAGCGATCCTGATCGGCGTGCAAGTCTTATTGCGCAACCGCTAGAGCGTGGTTTTGGATTGACGTTGGGGAATTCATTACGTCGTATTTTGATGTCTTCTCTCCAGGGTGCTGCAGTGACATCTATTCAAATCGACGGTGTCGTTCATGAGTTTTCATCTATCCCTGGTGTCCGTGAAGATGTTACTGATATTGTTTTAAACATCAAGCAATTGGCTCTGCGTATGCACGCTGAGGGACCAAGGCGATTGGTCTTACGCAAAGATAGTTCGGGGCCTGTAACGGCAGCTGATATCGAGGAAACGTCATCAGTTGAAATCTTGAATAAAAATCATGTTATCTGTCACCTTGATGAAGGCGCTTCACTTCGCATGGAGCTGGTTGTAAACATCGGTAAAGGTTATGTTGCAGCTGATAGAAATCGGCCTGATGATGCACCAATCGGTTTGATTCCAATTGATAGCCTCTACAGTCCTGTGACCCGTGTGTCATACCGAGTTGAAAATACCCGTGAAGGACAAATTCTCGATTATGATCGTTTGATTTTGGATATTGAAACAGATGGTTCGGTAACGCCTGATGATGCGGCAGCTTATGCGGCGAGAATTATGCAGGATCAATTGCAGATTTTCGTGAACTTTGAAGAGCCTAAGAAAGACACGGCTGAAAGTGCTCGTGAAGAGCTTCCATTCAATCCAGCGCTTCTACGCAAAGTTGATGAATTGGAACTTTCTGTACGGTCTGCAAATTGTCTGAAAAACGATAATATTGTTTATATTGGTGATTTGATCCAGAAAACAGAAGGTGAAATGCTTCGTACACCGAATTTTGGACGTAAATCTTTAAATGAGATAAAAGAGATTTTGGCGGGGCTAGGCTTACATCTTGGTATGGAAGTCCCTGATTGGCCGCCGGACAATATTGAAGAATTAGCGAAAAAATTTGACGAGTAATTCTCGTTAGTTGAAGAATTGAGAGGACCTGACTATGCGTCATGGGGTTGCACACCGTAAATTAAATCGTACTCATGAACATAGAAAAGCAATGTTCGCGAATATGGCGTCGTCGCTCATAAAGCATGAGCAAATCACGACGACTTTGCCTAAAGCCAAAGAGTTGCGTCCTATCGTTGAAAAACTGGTTACGTTAGCTAAAAATGCGGATAAGGATAAATCAAAAGCCTTACACATGCGCCGCTTAGCGGTGTCACGGATCCGCGATAAAGATATGGCTAAGAAATTGTTTGATACAATTGGTCCAAGATACTCTGAACGTGATGGCGGATATATCAGGATTATGAAGGCTGGTTTTCGCCACGGTGATAATGCGCCAATGGCGGTTATTGAATTTGTTGATCGTGATGTGAGTGCAAAAGGCCAAGACTCAGGACCGGTACAGATTATTGACGAGGATGATGAAGAATAGGGACAAAATCGACCTATTCTTACATTCTGGATTTTATTTAGACTATAAAAAATCTCTTTAATTGATATACAGGCTTGTTTCTTCGCTAAATTATGCTTAACATAATTGTGCCAGCGGGGGAGCGTTTATGGTACATCTAATATAATTTTCCCCCCAAAGTATATCCTGCTTTGGGGTTTGTTTTTTTCAGCTTCAGTTTTTACCTACTCCCCCCCAAGCCGGAATGAATGTTCACTCCGGCGGTCGGCTCGTTTTTCTTCGAGAAACGAGCCGATTTCCATATCTATGCATTCCCTAAGTTTGGGTTTATGTATCATTCGCTATTTTACAGCGTATTCTGGTCAATGTGGATTCATATCCAGCGACTGCGAAACAGTCGCAGTACTGTTCAGGTTAATCGTCCAACGGCCTTACTGATTATGAGGTACTAAGAGCTAGGCTCATAAATTACGCATGATGATGCGTGCAGAAGCAAGTTCACACATGGCGAGGTAATTGTCAGCCCGCTTTTCATATCTGGTGGCGATACGCCTGAAATTCTTTATTTTACTGAAGAATCTTTCGACGCCGTTTCGCACTTTATACAATGAGGGGAAGAAACTGCATTGTCCTTTGCGGTTGGATTTATTTGGAATGTTTGGGCATATGTTTAGTCCCGGGAAGTGATGGTTTGGATTTTTAGTAAATTGCTTTGGCTTTTC
>CAYZLR010000022.1:0-42620 GCA_964479275.1 uncultured Caulobacterales bacterium | reverse complement strand
AGAATCATAAGTCGCTGAAATCACTCAATTGTAATTTTGAATTGGGCTCTTAGTGAAACATATCATTACTTTAACTTTATCGAATTCGGGCAGGATATTTTAAACTATCTTGTTGATCTGATCGCTATTTTCTTACTTTTGCTGGGTGCCCTAGCTTCGCTGCGTGATAAAACTCGCTCTGCAAGCGGTTGGCTTGCCGCCGCGTGGGGATTTGTCACTTGCTTAAACTATCGCGCTTTTTCCTGGCGTTATGAAGCCCGATTGGCAGAAGAAATATCAAATGAACCTGCAAGCTTGCTGATCATACTCGCGATGACATTGGCGGTCAGTTTTCTTGCATTCGGCATATCGCTTTATCTTGTCCGCCCTCAAAAATTACAAGTTAAATCCTGAGCTTGGTTTAAAGCACCTCCACATCAAATGGAGTCAAGGGGGCGCTTTAAGTTATTGTTTTGCCGCAGTGAGAAAATTTGTTTGAACGAGGATCAACCGGTAACCACTTGATCTGGAAGTCTCTTAAAAGAACGCACAATGATGATATAGCGATTAAATCATAGAACCCATATACGCAAAGGCGCATAGCTTTAAATTTGAGCAAAAGAAAAAAACCTATTTACTCTTGAGATTTTCTTCAACCGGATCGCCGTCAATTTTATAAATAATACCGTCTTTCATCACCATATCCACGCGCTGAAACAAGGCCGGATATTTAAGGGCATCTCCCTTAATCGCGATGATATCAGCAAATCGACCTGGTTGAATGGTTCCCCATTGATTTTCGACACCCATAAATTTTGAAGGCCAATATGTTGCCGCTTGGATTGTCTCCATAATGGGCACCCCCATAATGCGCGTCCACACATCAATTTCGTTCCAAGTTGATTGGCAATGAAATTTTAGCGGAATACCGCTATCTGTTCCAATCAACATCACAACGCCTGCTTCTCGCAGCTGCGAGAATTTTCGCTTCAAAGTCGGTTGACGCTTTGGAGTCAGTTGAAAATAATCAAGACGATTAGGATATTTTATTGATTTCTTGATATCCGCAATCGTATCCGGCCTTAAGCCTCTGTGCCAACAATCATTATCAGACTCTTCGGGATTATCTCTTGTTTCCACATAATTCCACAAACCTTCAACCGTTGGAGTCCAATATAAAGGACCACCTGCAATGCGCCCTTTCGCTGTGCGCTCTTTTAGCATTCGCATAATATCTTCCGGATATTCCGGCGCTGTTGTCAGACCAGTATGTTCGAAATTATCAATGCCGGTTTCCAAGCCGATGCGGATTTCATCAGGTTTATGAGAATGGCCAACAACTTTTAACCCACGTTTATGGGCTTCATCAATAACCGCCACAACTTCTGCGCGACTCATCTCATCCTGGTCAATTAACTTAATTACATCAACTCCTGCATCGGCCAGGCGACGCACTTTTGCGCGTCCATCACCAGGGCTATTTACGCCCCAACGATAATTATCAGTACCGGGATAAGCGCGATGCTGGATAAAGGGTCCAGAAACAAAAAGACGGGGCCCGGGTATATCACCTTTTGCAATGCGGTTTTTTACTGATATAGACTCTTTTAACGGAGCGCCCAAGTCGCGGGCAGAAGTAATCCCCGCAAGCAATAATTGCACTGCAGATGCAGGCATAATTTCATCTTCAAAACGGTCTTTATAGGTTTCTTGCCAGTGTGGGTAATCGCTGTGACCCGTTAACATTAAGTGAGCATGCATTTCCCACAAACCAGGCAGCACCGTCATGGCTTCAGTTGAAATAACCTCATAATCATCTGGAATAGAGAGTGTATCTACCGTTCCAATTTCAATGATATTATTATCTTCAATCAAGACAACACTGTTATAAATTGGAGCACCGCCCAACCCATCAATCAGTGTACCCCCCACTAACGCTTTGCGCGCCGCATACACCTTATCTTGCGCTGCAGCATCTTGCGTAATTATGCTAGCAGTACAGTAAAAAACTATGCTCACGACAACATTACATAGTAGATTTTTGAACATCGCAGACTCCATTTTTATCCATTAACCCTATTTTGAAGGTAACGATAAGAATTATCAATTCAAAAATACAATACCCAAAAGTCAAATTTGGGGTGGCCCGCTTTTCGCAATTAACACATTTAAAATATCTCTGGTAAATTCTGTTACCCGCTCATAAGATGACCAAAAACACGGAGAATTCACATATAATGGTCGATATGCTGACATTTTTCACCATTTTGGGCTTTTGTAGCACTGTCCTGATTTGGTACGCCGTTAACATTAACTCTGGTAAAGGCGGTGAAGACGGATTTCTCGCTTTAATGCCTGACGAGTTTGATGGAGAGAGGGCAACACTCGATGACAGCCAAGATGACATGTCAAAGCCAAATGTACGGTTCAACAAACAAGACGACCCCGCTAGCAATCCACACGCCATACACAGGGTTAACTTAAAGGCAGATTATGCCCCGGGAAACAATAACGGGAAAAAACTCCGCTATCGCCAAAAAGACTCTCCGTCAAACACACAAAGAAATACGACTAATACAACGAGCGCACACGTGAATCTCAAACAAAAAAAACGCGCAACCACGTCCAGCCCAAAACCCAAGTTCCGTGTTAAAGAAAAACCTTATCATCAAACAGAACAAGACGATGTAGAATAAATCAAGTTTTCACGCCTGACAGTGCATTTTGAGTTCAAGTGGCTAGCGATTAATCGCCCGGAAATGCTACAAAGCAATAATTTAAAGCGCCTGCTGTTCTTGCACTCATCGAACGCACTTCCCGCTATACGCACCATTCCCTCAATCCGAATAAATGTGCTGAGCTTAGTGTGAAGGGGTTTTATGCAATTTTGCAACACACACCAAAACGCTGTCGCAAATTGGTCGCTTTTGGTAATAGCAGCGAGTTTTTCCGTCACATGTTTTTAGATCACCGCCCTACAAATCACTAGCTAGTGTTGCCCCCCCCCACAGCCACTGGCTAAAAGGACGCTTTGCATGAACCATCGATAGACTGCCTCGCAATCTGCCCATAAAGACTGATATTTTTCAGTACTGACACGCAAGGATCAAGAAGATTGAAAGTGAATTCAACAACACACCCAGAGAATGCCTTGGCTACAGGACACCAAAAGAGATATATTTCAATATCATCAAAAACGTTTCACTACAGATGTAAATCCACATGATTCCATTTGATGCGGAGCTGCTTTCGAAGCGAAGTTTTCAGATAAGGCATTGATTTGCAACCAATTGCCTACAAATTTCACAGAGCCCCATACCCACCGCGTGGGCGTAATTTCTTTCTCAAAATATAATAAAATGGCAGGAATGCTGTCGCAATCATAGTTTTAACCATCATATCGCCAACCATCCAAACGCCCCAAGGGTTTTTGTTTTCCCAATACGCAATAGGAAAATAAATCAGTATTGTGACAAAATAACCTGCAAGAGATGCGTAAAAAGGCACGCGCCACCATTGCCCCGATCCACGCATAACATCGTACAAAGCGACACTTACCAATTGTCCCGTCATAGCGCTGGCAACAAGCGCAATCATGTATCGGCTTCCCGGAAAATCACCATCTTCGATTACAGAAGACAAAACCGAAAGCTCGAAAAGTACAAATAATGCCAGAATAAACCAGGCAGTGATCAGCGCACGCGATGTTTCCTCACCGCCATATCGCCTTGCAAATAAGATGGCGACCAACGGCACGAGCGCTAGTATCACACGCCCCCAAGTGAGCCATTGCGTCGGCGTTAAACCGGGCATAACAGAAAATACACCGTTCAAGAGGCGAACAGGCAAATCCAGCATCAAAAGAGAAAAGATTAAAATCGGTGCTAACAAGGCTGCCATGCCAGCAACCCGCGCGCTCATTCCAGCAAAATTTTGCATTTCTTGCGAAAATTTTTGCGCAGGGGTTAAACTGCGGCGAATTTCGCGCCCATCCGTTGGGCGTCCAGGTGTAGACGGCTTACTCATCGATAGGTTCAGGCCCAAATTATTATTATGATACCCCATAAAGCATGTTGGCAAAATATGGAATCACAAACATCGCCTTACCGATCGCTCGCGCTCCTATTATCAAAAAAACCATCCATGCCTCAAGCGAATGTGTGCGCAGGTTCTGTATTCTAAAGCATTTTCAGATCAAGTGGCGATCTGTTGAGCGCCCGGAAATGCGACAAAAAATATGCTCAAGCACCTCCTTATTTCCATTTGCTGCGGCGGTGCTCTAAAATATCTTGCGTGCGGATAGCACAATGCAGCAATAAAAAAGGGCGCAAAATGCACCCTTTGTTCGCATTAAAAATTTGAACAGGATTTTAAGACGCTTTCGCCAGTTCCCGCTTAATCTTTGCAGCAGACACTGATAATTGATCTTCATTGGCCTTCGCCAGAAAGACATCCAATCCACCCATATGGTCAACACTACGCAAAGCAGAAGCGCTGATTCGCATTTTGAACCCACGATCAAGCTTTTCGCTATGAAGCGTTACATTGCAAAGATTGGGCAAAAACCTACGCCGTGTGCGGTTTTTTGCGTGCGAAACATTATTCCCAGTGGCGGGGCCTACCCCAGTTAACTCACAACGACGCGCCATGCTTGGTTACCTTAATTAGTATTATTAGAGAAATGACTGTTATTTCAATCATTTAGCTTTGAATTTGTGTAAAACGGCAAATCTAAAGACAAGCTCTACCGATTGAAGGAGGCGTATACGCGACCATAGGGGCCATCGTCAAGATGATATTGCCTCTTCCGGGGAAAATTCATCATCCAGCGGCTGGGTTGCCACCATCTCGGATTATTGGCTCCTCTTCATTATTACCCGTTTTGGCTGGTTCAATGGAGCCCCCCCGTTGGTGGGCCAATAGTGCCCCAATGACATGAGAATAATCATCGCTCCATAAACCCACCGCAGGATTAGCTTTATTGCGGCTCCATCCGGGGAATGCATCCATTGTCCCTGTCATAACCTCCCGAGGGGCCATGACAACGGCTGTAGATGGCGACAAGAGATCATAAAACGGCATATCCTTGGCAGGATAAAATTTTAATTCACGCGCTTCCAAGCCTGCATCATCAGCAAGAGCAAGTACAACCGAAGACACATCAAGAAAACGATTTGATGTATGGAAGAACAACATGCCATCCTTTTTCAACTTCGTGCGGTAAAGGGCAAGGGCTTCTCTTGTGACAAGATGTGCTGGAATTGCATCAGAAGAGAATGCGTCAATAATCAGCAAATCAAGTGTACCCTCCTCCACAGATTGAATTTGAATACGTGCATCTCCGATCACGATCCCGGCGTCTGGTTTGCAGTCTTGCAAAAAAGTGAAATAATCAGGATTTTTTGCCATATCGACGATCGCCGGATCAATCTCATAAAAGACCATGTTATCTTGTGCTCTGGCATAACAGGCCATCGTCCCTGCACCCAATCCAATAACGTGAATATTTAAAGGTGCATTTGAGCGCTTTTGCATGGCTTGTGTAATTTGATCATAAGGTCCTTGTTTCGCAAAATACGCCAACGGGACTTTACGAAATTCGGGATCGCGAATTTGAACATTATGCACCGTGTTGCCATGAACAAAATCGTGTACCACAAAACCGCCTCGCTCAACTTTTTCTACCGTCGTTACACCAAAGAAACTTCGATCAGTGAAGACTTTTTCATAGTCTCCCTCAGCTAACAAAAGAGGCGCTAATGGCATCAATACAAACTGAATTGCGAGCAAACTCCCTACAAATCGAAGAGCATTTTTTTGATTAATATAGGTGACAAGATAAATTGCCATGAGCGTTGCACTCAGCAAAATTCCAGACTTCACACCAAAATTATTGCTAATCAAAATCACCGCCCCAACAGCAATAAACGTAACGGCGACAAACAACAGATCGCCAACGACAGAACGGGCGTTAGGCCATTGACTACAAGCCAACAACCCGGAGAATGCAAGAATGATTGCATATTCATAAACATTCTCAAAAATCATCGGTGCTATTAACGCGTTAAATATCCCGCCTAAAACACCCCCTACGGACATAAAAATATAAAATTCTGTCAATTGACTTACTGGCGGTCGCAATGCTGCTAATCGACCATGATAACTCAGCGCGATTAAAAAGAAAACAAACAGATTTAACAACAGTAAGATCAAGAAGGGGATTGAATGGGAGCGTGACAAAATCAAACCAATGATAACCGCTATCGGAAGCATCTTGGCCGTAAAGCTTTCTGAAATCAGTGGCTTTGTAGAAAATACAATCACAAATGTTGTCAAATACATTGCTAATGGTGCCACCCATACAAAGGGGGCAGACGCCACATTTACCGAGAGATATGTTGTGACACCCAACATCAACGATGACGGAACAAAGGCAAGAGCAATCCAGATGGCACGATTTGACCATGTAATTTTTGCGGCGGACGTATTTATATCATCATTCGATGCCGTTTCCTGATCTTCAAAATTTGCACTTTCGGCTTTCCCCAAAGATAATTTATTGCCAAATGCCAAAACGCCAGAACATAAAATGGCAATCGCAAGCGCATAATATCCTAAGGTCCAGAAATGACTTTGATCGCTCGCTCCTAAAAGGGGTTCAATCAAAACCGGATATGAAAGAAGGGACATTAAGCTACCGAGATTACTGGCAGCATACAGAAAATACGGATCATGCGCATGACGATGGTCTGTGTAAGAAAACCAACGCTGTAAAAGAGGGGCTGTCGCAGATAGTGCAAAAAACGGTAAACCAATCGACGCTCCGTAAAGTCCTATAAGCCACAAAGCCGGTGCGCCTTTTTCAGGAGCAACCCAACCATTGGCAACGGCTAAAGGGAGGAACAGCACGCCTGCTATCAAGACCAAGGCATGGATTACGACTTGCCATTTTATCGGTGCATATTTCGAAAGGAGATGCGCATAAATATATCCAGCCAGTAACGTCCCTTGAAAGAACACCATCGCCGTATTCCAAACATTGGGCGCACCGCCCAATAAAGGCAATGTCATTTTTGCAAACATAGGCTGCACAGAGAATAACAATAAAGCGCTCAAGAAAATCGAGATTGTAAAAACTGGCATCAACCCCGTTTTGGCAAATGAGTTTTTGAATATATTTTCCGCGATTGATGATGTGCTGGTTTGAGACATATCGGTACCTTTGCAAAATTTATTTGTAATTTGCTAACCGATAAAGATTTCAGGATCATTAACCTTAATTTCTATCCCAATGAAATCACGGCTTTACATCAAATTTGCCTCTTAAAAAATCGACTTTTAACCACCCCTTAAACTCCGTTCAATCTCTCTTAAGAATGTTTTAAATTGGCACAACTCCATTCCTTCTGTAAAAGCATCTTAATCTTTTTTGTAATCAAACGACTCGCTTATAGTTTCTCAAGCAGGCACAACGCTTTGTCTTTTTCACCTCATCATTCGCCCGCACAACAAGCCTTGAGCGCCAGCATGGCTGAGCGCCCACTGACTGCAGTGCTCGGCCCAACGAATACAGGTAAGACACATTATGCGATTGAACGCATGCTGGCGTTCAAATCAGGAATGATCGGTTTACCCTTACGCCTGCTTGCACGCGAAATTTATGACCGATTGTTGGCGCGCCGTCCCGCTTCCGAGGTTGCGCTTGTTACAGGGGAGGAAAAAATTATCCCGCGCTCGGCCCGCTACTGGGTTTGCACTGTCGAGGCCATGCCGCTGGAACAAACTGTGGACTTTTTGGCGATTGATGAAATTCAACTGGCCAGCAATCCTGAAAGAGGGCGCACTTTTACCTCACGTCTTCTTTATGCGCGAGGGCGTGCAGAAACTTTGTTGCTGGGCTCTGACGCCATGGCCCCGATCCTGCGCCAACTGTTTCCCAATATCGCATTTTTAGGACGGGAACGTTTTTCTAAACTGAGCTTTGCGGGGGCCAAAAAAGTAACCCGATTGCCAAGACGTAGCGCCATTGTGGCTTTTTCCGCCGATACAGTCTACGCAATTGCCGAACTGGTAAGGCGCCAACGCGGGGGAACTGCTGTAGTGCTGGGGGCTTTGTCACCGCGCACCCGAAATGCACAAGCCGCCCTCTATCAAGAAGGCGAGGTCGATTATCTGATTGCCACAGATGCAATCGGCATGGGCCTGAATATGGACATTGATCATGTCGCGTTCGCGGCGCGTAGAAAATTTGATGGCCGCTCAATGCGAGACTTGACCCCTTCGGAAACCGCACAAATTGCGGGTCGAGCAGGGCGTTACTTGCGTGACGGGACGTTTGGCATCACCGCTGATTGCCCTGCATTTGATGAAGAAATTATAGAAGATATCGAAAATCATCGTTTTGATGCCGTATGTGGGTTATATTGGCGTGCTGAAGCGCTCGATTTCACGAGTCTACCTGCCCTTCTTAGCTCCCTTGATGTACGCCCGACCCGGCCACAACTCATTCGCGCCAGACCTGATGACGACGAACGCGCTCTTGCGATTTTAACCCGTGATGATGAAATCAAACAGCTTGCCAAGGGCGGCGCGGCACTCTCTTTATTATGGGATGTTTGTGAGCTCCCCGATTTTCGCAAAGTTTCCATCGACCAGCATACCACGTTGATCGGGGATATTTATCTGCAGCTAATGCGGCATGAGCAAGTGCGTGAAACCTGGCTCAGCCCTCGCGTTGATCGCCTTGATCGAGATGACGGTGATATTGATGCGCTTTCTGCGCGCATCGCATTTATCCGCAGTTGGACCTATCTGAGCCATCGACCCGGCTGGGTTGAAAATGCTAGCTATTGGCAGGAGCGTACGCGCGCGATAGAAGACAAGCTGTCAGATGCATTACATGAGAAATTAACCCAGAGATTTGTCGATCGACGCACCTCTGTATTATTAAAACGCTTAAAAGATGACACCCCTTTACTAGCGGGGGTTACAGAAGATGGAGAAGTGATTGTGGAAGGCCAATTTGTTGGGCGATTATCAGGGTTTGAATTTATTATCGATCCGCGCGCGCATGGTGCGCAGACCAAACCCATCAGAGCCGCAGCAGAACGGGCTCTGCAACCGGTTCTCGCCAGCCGCGCCAGCCAGTTAGCCAATGCCCCCGGAGAAGATCTCTCTATCGAAGCCAGCGGGGCGATCCGATGGCGCTCCTCTATTGTGGCTCATCTTGAGAAAGGGCCAGCCCCCCTGCGCCCACGCATCATCATGCGCAATACAGATTTGCTGACGCCCGTTATACGCGGACGTATCGAAGACCGATTGAGTGATTATTTTGCAAACAGAGTTGAAGGTTTATTAGCGCCCCTGATTGCAATGCAACAAGCCATAGACGCGACTGGAGACAATGCCCTTGGCGGCATTAGCCGCGGCGTTGCTTATCGTCTTGTCGAAAATTTCGGCGCCACATCGCGCACTCTGTTTGGAGACGACCTCAAACAAATCAACCAGGATGAACGCGCCAAACTCAGAAAACTCGGCATGCGCTTTGGAGAATATACCCTGTTTATGCCGGCGCTCTTAAAGCCAGCGCCAGCCTCTTTGCTCACCCAGCTCTGGGCGTTATGGCAAGAGCGCAAACCCACTGATTTTACGCCGCCAAAGGCCGGTCTTGTTTCTGTTGAGATGGCGGATAATATTCCCCATGCATACTATTATGCTTCCGGATATCGTCCCTCCGGAAAAAGGGCCGTGCGCATTGATATGCTTGAGCGCCTCGCCGGGGAAATTCGAAAGGCCCGCGAAAAAGGAAGCCGAGAAGGGTTTGAGATTTCCACGCAAATGATGTCTCTAGTCGGGTGCTCAGGTGAAGACTTTGACACTATTTTGACGTCTTTGAGTTTTCGCAAAAACACCGTGAAAAGAAAAATACCGGCCACACCCGCTCAGAATGCAAAACAGGAATCTTTGGAAAACAACGCCCCTAACGATCTAAAGAGCGCTCCTATAAAAGAAACAAACCCAGCGCCTAAAGACGTTGAACCCTCCCCTTCAATTGAGCAAGAATCACATGATGGTGAAATTGAAAATACGCCAAAAAACGATACTGATGAAACTTCGCCTGATATTGCCGCTCCTACATTAAACACAACGCCCCAAAGCGCGCCTCCCGAGCAAACCATCCCCTCCCAACCGGTTGATGATAGCGCCGCGCAGAAGACCAGCACGCCGATAGCCGTTGAGACCGCGACACAGACGCAAACCCAGGCCGCTGCCGAAGGAAGTGCAGAACAAACTTTGGAAGAAGTTGAGGTTGTTTTATGGCGCTATCATCCCAAACGGAATTATAATAACTCTAAAAAAGAGAGCACAAAGAACAATACTAAACGCTCACACACCAAAAATGATGGTCAAAAACCGCCCCGAAAAAAGAATGCCAAATCAGGCGGCCCAAAGGGAGGGCACAAAAGTGGACGCGATCGGGTTCAAAATCCGCACATGAACAAACCTCGCCATTTAAAAACTGCAGACCCCGATTCGCCTTTTGCCGTACTCGCAGCCTTAAAGGACAAAACAAAATAAATGGCGCAACAGAGAATTGATAAATGGCTCTGGTTTGCTCGTATTTTTAAAACCCGCTCGTTGGCGGCTAAATTTGTGAGCACCGGCGATATTCGGTTAAGTCGTCCATTACAAATGTCTCTTCCTGACACGCAGGGAGAAGACAAGACCTCTCAAAATTTCGATGGCATTGATCATAGCCAAAGCCAACGCATTGACAAACCAAAGACACTGGTAAAAGCTGGAGATGTTTTAAGCTTCATGCATCAAAATCGAGTGCGCATCCTGGAAATCGTCGATTGTGGTAAAAGACGAGGCCCGGCGCCAGAAGCACAACGGCTCTATCATGATCACTCGCCGCCCCCTCCCACCAAGCAAGAAAAAGACATGAACGGAATACCGGTGAGAGACATCGGTAGTGGTCGCCCTACCAAAAAAG
This sequence comes from uncultured Caulobacterales bacterium, assembly GCA_964479275.1. GTDB lineage: Bacteria > Pseudomonadota > Alphaproteobacteria > Caulobacterales > Parvularculaceae > CALLPQ01. Next base: position 31,645 of record CAYZLR010000022.1, on the reverse strand, counting down.
AACGGCGGGCGATGGAGGCTTGGAAAAACAAAGAGGTATAAAGCAGTAAACTTGGGACACAAGTCTATATTTATTCCGTACCAAAATTTTCTGCCAAATATTTAACAAGTACACGCTCTTCATCTTGCTCTAGTCTCGCCATTCCCTGTTTTTCACTCATCCAGACCAACAGGTCTTGCCACCGCTCAATGCTTGCTCGTTGCTGCATAACAATACGCAAGCTATGACAAGCGCTACAATAATCGGAAACAAGTTCATAACCCTCATATCTTGGCAATCCAAAATATTCATCCTTTGGGTTAAATTTATTCCCCTCAGAGGTTGATACAGCCAATAAGGGGTCAAGGGCATTAAAGGAATATTGAAAATGCGCCTGAGAACTCGCCGATTCAGCCATCTGCAAAATGCGTTGTTGGCGTGTTAAAGGGGTTTTGTCTTGTTTTTCATTATGAGTATTGGTTAAGATTTCTCTCCCCTCCAATTGGAGATTATGCCTTATACTTTTTACGCTATATGCACTCTCCCAGGCGGCATAAACCAGAAAAAGGGGAACAGCTGCAAAAAAGCACAGACTGACAATCGGCGCGCGCATACGTGCATGAAAAGAGATCATGAGTTCACCGAGAAAATGGCAATTCGGTGCTGCATATTATTCAAATAGCCCTTAGGATTCCAGCCCGGTGGAACAGGTGGTTGAGCCCGACCCTGATCATCAGTCGCGCGTGCCCAAACTTCGAAATAACCTTCCTGAGGCAGACGTATTTTTGCGCGCCAACGCTGCCAGGCATAACGATTTTTAGGCGGATCAAGATCCGCCTTCTGCCAATTTGCTCCAAAATCTATGGAAACCTCGAGGGTGCTAACTTCATCATCACCAGCCCATGCCTGACCACGAACCTCAAATACGCGATCAGGTTTTCGTTTCGCACCAGTTTTTGGATATGTGATCAAGGATTTTACCGGCATAGATTGAATAATTTTCATATCTTCATCGGGAACAGAGCTTCCTGGAGCCACCGGATATGCTGGAACACGGTATGACGTACCCGTCATTTTTGCACCATCATGTATTTGATCGCGAATAAGGATCCGTGTAAGCCATTTTTGTGAACATGATCCCGGCCATCCCGGAACAACAAGACGCAATGGAAAGCCATTCAGCCGAGGTAACGCCTCGCCATTCATCGCCCAAGCTATTAAATTATGCGACTCCAGCGCCTTCTCTATAGGTACGCCCCTAGAAATAGCTTCCTTTTGAGGATCTCCTGTTAAGTGGTCGTCGGCACCATAATGCGCCGTATAGACAGCATTTTCCCTCAAACCCGCTGCTTTTAAAACATCGCTCAAACGCACGCCAGTCCAATCTGCACAAGCAATAGCGCCAAAGCTCCATTGGTTCCCTGATGCACCAGGGTGAAAAAATCGTCTTCCATTACCACCGCATTCTAGTTGCAAACGAAGGGTTACACTTTCAAACTGGGATTTTAAATCTGCAATAGACAAATCCAGCGGCGTAGTAACCTCACCGCTAATGTTTAACCGCCAGTTTTCAGCACTCAAATCATCAAGCTTTGGCGGAATTCCATTATTCCTAACAAAAAATCGTTCACCCGGCGTCGCATCATCATCAAGCAAGTGCGCAGGAGTTTCCATATTCAATGGACGATCCCCCAACAGCGTTAATCCCGGCTTTTCCGGCACATGACCAGCCGGACTTTGCGCAAGAGCAACGGGAATGATGCCAGAGGGCAGTAAGCGTTCAAACGGAATCGGCATTCCAAGCATCACCGCAAACCCGGAGAAACCAGCTCCAGCCAAAACGTTGCCAAGAAAATCTCTACGCGACGACCTACTCGGCTGCTCCATAATCTTACTGCCTGTTTTTTGTTCTGCTGGCTTATTCATATATCCACTCGTATAAATTTGATCAGGATCACCTTTGTATAGTCTACACATTTACAAAAAAAGTACTCTATACAATAACCACGTCAACGATAAGGAAGCCAAAATATGCTCTCAGCCCTCAAATCACTTTTTGCTCATAAAGATGATTCTGGAAAAACCGACCCCGCAAAAAGCGAAGGAGATATACAAACTGCCTATGCAGCTCTGCTTGTTGAAGCAGCCCGCATTGACGAAAATTATGAAGAGCAGGAAAAAAACCTAATCGCAGGATTGTTACAACGGCAATTTCAATTGGATGAACAGGCCGCAACGCAATTACGAGAGGCCGCGGAGGCCGCTCAAAAAGAGGCACTGGACCTGCATCAATTTACCAAAGAGGTTAAAACACTTCCCGAGCAAAACCGGATCGATTTTATAGAAGGGCTTTGGCGCATTATTTTGAGTGATGGCGTGCGCGATCCTTTCGAGGATGCTCTTGTGCGCCGCCTTTGCGGTCTCATCCATGTCAGTGACCGAGCCAGCGGTGAAGCCCGTCAACGGGTGGAGAAATAATAACACTCAATTAGTTTATCAACAGATCTTGCGCCATAAAAATTTAGCTTTAAGAAAGATCTGTTGCCTGCCCTTAATTTGGGGGCACCTGATATTCAATAATAGCGGCAAGGAGTTTCCAAGCCATGACCTATGTCGTCACCGACGCCTGTATTCAGTGCAAATATACCGATTGTGTAGAAGTCTGTCCGGTAGACTGTTTCTATGAAGGGGAGAATATGCTCGTTATTCACCCTGACGAATGTATCGATTGCGGCGTTTGCGAACCTGAATGCCCTGCAGAAGCCATCATCCCTGATACAGACGATGCGGATGGCAAATGGCTAGAGGTAAATACAAAATTTGCTGAAAGCTGGCCTAATATCACTGTCAAAATTGATGCCCTCCCCGATGCAGATGAAAAAGTGAAGGAAGAGGGAAAAATGGAAAAATATTTCAGCGAAAAGCCCGGAAAAGGCTCCTAAAACTCGTTTTCTACAGCTGGAAAAACCCTATTAATACCTTGTATTGACACAGGCGTATAATTTTGCACGCCAAGGCATAAACCGGATAAGCGTTTTTTTAGCATTTCCAGATCAAATCGCGACCGGTTGCCCCCCGGAAATGCGGAAAGAATTCGCAAGAACAACAACTTAGATCAATTTGATAATACATACCGGCTCAAAGTGGCTTTAGCCGCCCCATAAAGCACATCCTATAAAAGACCTCAGCTGACGAGACCCAATGACGCACCGGCATATACAGGATAGCATTTTCTGCTAATCTATGATACAATACCATTGAATATAAACAAAAAAAGGGCAAGTCGTTCATGAGAATCAAAAAGTCAAGCTGAGAAATTGACGTCATTTTGATTATATCGCAACGATAGACATATAAGTCTTTGTGGAATCAAAACATACTCCCAAAATGGCAATCATTAATCAATTTTAGCGAGTTGAATTCACTGAGAAAAATCAAACTTCTACGATAACTGCGACACCAAAGAAATAACCCTCCAGAGATCGGGACAGAAACAACATTTTTGCTCTCTCTGGCTATTGGCAAATATGGCATAAAGCCGTTCTACGAGAATGATTATGGCGACGAAAAAAACTACAAAAACAACGGCTAGTAAAAAGACGGCTGCAAAAAAAAAGGCGCCCGCGAAAAAAGTTACAGCTAAGAAAAAAACGGTAAAAGCCAAAAAAGCGGCTCCCGCAAAATCGACTACAAAAAAGAAGAAAACAACAATAAAAACGACACCGGCGAAAAGTACCAAATCTCAAAAAACACAATCGAAAAAAAACGTGACAAAAAAGGCCGCGGCAAAAAAAACAGTTGAAAAAAAAGCCGCACCAGTAAAGAAAACCCCTACAAAAAAAGCAGCAAAAAAAACGACCAAGGCTGCGAAAAAATCTGCTTCTAAATCCCCCGCTGCAAAATCAGCGAAAACGAAAGCCAAAGTAAAAGTGACACCTGTAGTAGAAGAAAGCGTAGAGGCACAAACGCGGCCAAAATCCACCGCGAAAAAAGCCACAACCAAAAAAACCGCCAAAAAAACGACCCGTAGAAAATCAACGAAAGCACCTCGGGAAAAAATAGTGGCCATTGGTAAAGTTGGGCAAGCTCCGCGTAGAGGCGCTGATGAAGTTGCAGCCTCAAATCCATTTCCGGTGCCACCGCAAATTCATGAAGATGTTGAAGAAGCACCAACGACACCTTCACCAGAGGCAAAAGCGGCAAAAAAAGAATTCAAAGTCAATGATCAAATTGTCTACCCTGCGCACGGCGTTGGCGTCATCGAGGCAATTGAAGCTCAAGAAATTGTTGGTACAAAAATTGAAGTTTTTGTCATCCAGTTCGATCATGAAAAACTCAGACTAAGAGTCCCGACCGAAAAAGCCAAAGCTGTTGGCATGCGCGAACTGTCGGATCCAACTTTTGTCGATAAAACAATTGAAGTTCTTCAAGGGCGCGCTCGCATAAAAAGAACAATGTGGTCTCGACGTGCTCAAGAGTATGAAGCGAAGATTAATTCTGGTAACTTAAACTCTGTCGCGGAAGTTGTGCGCGATCTTTATCGCTCTCCTGAGCAAGCCGAACAAAGTTATTCCGAGCGCCAGCTATTTGAAGCCGCGCTTGATCGTATGGCCAGAGAAGTTGCTGCGGTAAAAAAGATTGATTTATCTGCGGCGATCTCCGAGCTTGATGCCTCTTTGCAGAAAAAACAGATTGTTGTTTAACAATATCCGTGAAGAGAGAGACGCGCCTTAGCCTGCCGATCGATCTCGATTAAATCTTTAACGAATGCCTCAAACTGCTTCAATGGAATCATATTCGGTCCATCAGAAGGCGCTTGATCCGGATCAGGGTGTGTTTCTGCAAACACGCCCGCAACGCCAACGGCAACTGCCGCTCTTGCCAATGTCGGCACAAATTCACGCTGACCGCCAGAGCTTCCTCCTTGGCCACCGGGCTGCTGGACGGAATGCGTTGCGTCAAAGATAACCGGACACCGCGCCGCGCTCGTCATGATTGGGATTGAGCGAAAATCAGATATGAGCGTATTATACCCAAAACTTGCCCCGCGTTCGGTCAATAAAACTTGATCATTGCCCGCATCACGAAGCTTTTTTGTGACATTTTCCATATCCCATGGCGCCAAAAATTGCCCCTTTTTCACGTTAATCACTTTGCCCGTTTTTGCTGCCGCTATCAATAAATCTGTCTGACGACACAAAAACGCGGGAATTTGCAAGATATCCACCACTTCTGAAACTGTCTGACAGTGCGCTGCCTCATGAATATCGGTTAGCACTGGCAGTCCGGTTTTGGTGCGAATATCGGCGAAAACCGGCAAGGCTTTGTCCAAACCTACTCCGCGCTCACTATGACCACTCGTTCGATTGGCTTTATCAAAAGATGTCTTATAAACTAAGCCAATCTTCAAACGAGCCGCGATCTCTGCCAATGCATGCGCGCATTCCAAGGCATGGTCAGGGCTCTCCATCGCGCAAGGACCCGCAATAATAGTTAACGGTAAATGTGGCCCAAACTTTATTCTTCCCAAGCCCTCTTTGCCTAAACTTTTGGGCCCTGAAATTTGGGGAAGTGTTACTTCAATATTTTCTGTCTTTGGAGAGGAACTCTCAGACGGCATAGCCTTAACTCCAGAACAAACAAAATGACGTCAAAAAATGACATTGCCTGTCTGTCAGTGTAGAACGTTATCACGCGTATAGAAAGTAACCATCTTGGAAAAATGTCAACTTCTGAAACAATAGCAAAAACCGTATTAGAGACTCAAATTAATGGCCTCAAAGCTCTTATTGAAAGCCTCTCAAGTCGCTATGATCCGCTAGTGCAGGTTTTAGTGCAGACTAAAGGGCGCATCATTGTCACTGGCATGGGAAAATCTGGTCATGTTGGGCGTAAAATAGCGGCAACATTTTCCTCCACCGGTACACCTGCCCATTTTGTCCACCCGGGGGAGGCCAGCCATGGTGATCTCGGTATGATCGCGCCAAATGATTCCATCCTCGCACTTTCAAAATCGGGAGAAACCGCTGAGCTGGGAGACTTGCTGGGCTATGCATTGCGCTTTTCAATTCCTGTTATAGCAATAACAGCCGGCGCTAAATCCAGTCTCGTCAATCATGCGAAAGTCAGCTTCATTCTACCGTCTGTATCGGAAGCGTGCGAAATCACCAACGCACCCACCACCTCAACCACGATGATGATGGCATTAGGAGACGCTCTTGCTATTAGCTTAATGCGTCAAAAAGGATTAACGGCGACGGATTTTCATCGCTTTCACCCCGGCGGCATGTTGGGAGCCGCTCTTCGAAAAGTGGAAGACCTGATGCATCAAAACCCAGGGCAACTCCCGTTATGCGATGAGAGTCAATCAACGCAAATAGCGATAGAAACCCTTAGCGATGGAGGCTTTGGGTGTGTTGGTGTGATCGACAAAAAGGGGCATCTTACAGGCATTTTAACTGACGGCGATGTCAGACGTTTATTTGGCCAAAACATCCATAACCAACCCATCTCTCAAACTATGACACGTGCTCCCAAAACAGTCACACCCGATACGGTTGCTGGAGATGCACTAGCATTGATGAGTATGGATAAAATTACCAGCCTTTTTGTATTAGAAAACGGTAAACCTGTTGGCCTTTTGCATATACATGACTGCTTGGCATCGGGCGTCATATAAACAAATAAATAAATAAATAAACAAATAAACAAATAAACAAATAAACAAATAAACATTACAGAATCCGATACATTCCTGGCTGTGACCAAAAGTATCAACAGATAGGCTTGTAACTGACTCACATTCGTTTGTGTCTTAGTCTATATTGATTTGTAACTTATGAATTCAAAACCCGTCATAGTGTGGTTTCGCAACGATTTGCGAATGCGTGATAATCCCGCTCTCGCCGCCGCTCACTCTAGCGGTGCGCCGCTCATCCCTTTATATATACTCGAAGAGTTAAGCGATCACCCCATAGGTGGTGCAGGAAAATGGTGGTTACATCACTCTTTAACTGCCCTTGGCGAGGATATTGCTCTTGCCGGGTCTCAGTTGATTTTAAAAGCTGGCCGTGCCGATAATGTTTTGAAAGAACTTATTGAGCAAACTGGCGCACAATCTGTGTTCTGGAATCGTCGTTACGATCTTCAGGGTATTGAGCTGGATAAAAAAATAAAAGCGGCTCTCAGCAAGCATGACATTGAAACTCATTCTTTTAACGGATCGTTATTGCGTGAACCTTGGGAAATCAAAACCTTAAATAACGGTCATTATAAGGTTTTTACCCCGTTTTGGAAAAATCTGAGCGCCCTTGGCCCTAACCGATCTGCTCTTGCAAAAAGGCCATCCAGATTAAGAATGCCGGAAGAAATTCCCGAGAGTGAAACCCTCAAAGATTGGGCCCTCTTGCCGACAGATCCAGATTGGGCTCATAATTTCCCGGCCCACTGGCATCCGGGTGAAAAAGGGGCTCACAAAAATCTGAAAAATTTTTTTAAAAAAGCAGTTAATACTTATAATGAGGACCGCAATAGACCCGATATTGTTGGCACCTCTAGACTCTCGCCCCACCTTGCGTTTGGAGAAATTAGCCCGAACCAGATATGGCAAAAAACCCATGAAAAAATAGCATGTGACAATGAGGGTATCGATGAGGGGCAAGCTGTTAAATTTTTATCGGAAGTGGGATGGCGTGAATTTTCATATCACCTGCTTTATTTTTACCCACAGCTCTCAACAGTCTCATTAAAAGAGAATTTCAGATCTTACCCATGGAGAGACGATCCTGAAGGATTGGTAGCTTGGCAAAAAGGTCAAACGGGTTACCCGATGGTTGACGCTGGTATGCGTGAATTGTGGCAAACTGGATGGATGCACAATCGTGTGCGGATGATTGTTGCGAGTTTCCTCATCAAACATCTTCTTATTCCTTGGCAAGAGGGAGAAAAATGGTTTTGGGACACACTAGTAGACGCAGATATTGCCAATAATAGCGCCAGTTGGCAGTGGGTTGCTGGTTGCGGAGCGGATGCAGCACCCTATTTCAGAATTTTTAATCCGTTTGGACAAGGGGAAAAATTTGATACCCAGGGAGATTATGTCCGAACATATGTACCCGAATTATCAAAACTGCCTACAAAATATATCCATCAACCCTGGAGCGCCCCTAAAGATGTATTAGAACAAGCTGGCATAAGACTAGGAATTGATTATCCAGAACCGATTGTTGACCACAAATTAGCCCGTGACCGCGCGCTGGCCGGCTACAACCAAATCAAAGGGGTTAAGGCATGAACCCAGTTCACTATACAGACGCGATACTCATGACCGAGCAAAAAAAACGTGAGGCTCTACGAGGGACATCTGTATTTTTTAAAATGATTTGTACCGTGCTCCTGCGTCTCGCTTACGGCACCGTATTTTTACATTTACCTAATGGTCGCGTTTTACAATTTTCCGGATCAAAGGAGCTCGACACAATCGGTATTATTCACATTAAGAATTTTAGCTTTGCCAGGCGAACTGTCTTAAACAGTGATATCGGTTTTTTTGAAAGTTATGCGCGCGGCGAATGGGATACCCCCCATCTGGCTGATTGTCTTTATATTTTCGCCAAAAATGCCGACCACATTCAAAGTGTTTTCCACGCCCACCCTCTTCTTTCCTGGATAGAGCGTACACGCCATCATTTGCGCAAAAACACAAAAATCGGCTCCCGTCGTAATATTATGGCGCATTATGATCTGGGTAATGAATTTTATGAAAAGTGGCTTGACCAGGGAATGACATATTCAGCCGCTTATTTCAAAAAAACAACTCAAGATTTAAAAACCGCTCAAGATCAAAAATATGAAGTCCTTGCAAAGACCATGCTGATCAAGGAGCAGGATAAAGTTTTAGAAATTGGCTCTGGCTGGGGTGGATTTGCAGAATTCGCCGCTAGTCATATTGGGGCAAACGTCACGGGGATTACCATATCCCCCGAACAGTATGACTATGCATGCAAACGCATATTTAACGCCGGGTTAAACGAGAAAGTTCAATTCCAACTCTGCGATTATCGTGATCTGAGCGGAAAATTTGATAAAGTTGCCTCAATAGAAATGTATGAAGCTGTTGGTAAAGAATATTGGGATGACTACTTTAACAAAATCCATGACAGCTTGGAACATGGCGGCATTGCGGGGCTACAAATGATCACCATCGCTGATCGGCATTACGAAGATTACGAACGTTCACCGGATTTTATTCAAAAATATGTTTTCCCCGGCGGCATGTTAGCCAGCCCTTCGATTATGCGTGAGCGGATGAAAAAAGCAGGTTTGCGGGAAATCTCAAGTCTACAATTTGGGCAAGATTATGCAAAAACCTTGCGCGATTGGCATAAAAGGTTTTTAGCAACTTGGGACGAAATTAAACCGCTTGGTTTTAATAATCGCTTTAAAAAAACCTGGCAATTCTATCTTGCCTATTGCGAAGCAGGCTTTCGCGCGGCTACAACGGATGTCTATCAAGTCTGCGCAAACAAGCTGTAAAGGAAAATCACATTGATTAACATCAACGCCAATTTTGATGGTGGCAATATTATTGTTAAAGATGCCTCAAATCCCGCACACATTCGTTTGGAAATTCGCAAAGATAAGCATTCAGATTTTTACCAATGGTTTTATTTTCGTCTTACTGGAGCCAAGAAAACCAGTTGTAATCTTCGCATAGAAAATGCAGCAGGATCGGCTTATCCAAAAGGGTTTGACGATTACCGTGCCGTTGCTTCATATGACCGGGAAACTTGGTTTCGTGTCCCTACCCGTTTGCAAGATGGCATTCTAACGATTAGCCATACACCTGAGCATGACCATATATATTATGCTTATTTTGCCCCCTATACGATGGAACGTCACCATGATTTAATATGTCTCTACACGGAGTTCCCTAATGTTGCCTTGAGAGTTGCCGGGCAAACCCTAGACGGACAAGATATTGATGTTCTCACCATTGGAAGTGAACTCGCATCGCAAGGTAAAAAGCGTCAAATTTGGGTTACTGCACGCCAACACCCTGGAGAAACCATGGCACAGTGGTGGGTAGAGGGGTTTTTAGACCGCTTGACAGATCCAGCCGATCCAGTCGCCAGAACCCTGCTCTCTAAAGCCGTTGTTCATATTGTTCCCAATATGAATCCTGACGGTTCCCGGCGCGGGCATTTGCGCACCAATGCAGCTGGTACAAATCTGAACAGGGAATGGGCCGATGCCAGCCTAGAAAAAAGCCCAGAGGTTTTTCATATCTTAACCCTGATGCGAGAGACCGGCATAGATCTGGCTTTGGACGTCCATGGCGATGAAGCGCTGCCGTATAATTTTATCGCTGGTGCAGAAGGGGTCCCTAGCTTTACTGAGAAAGACCAAGAGCAGCTTGATGCCTATCAGGAGGCTTTAAAACTAGCGAGTCCGGATTTTCAAACTGAACATGGCTATCCGCAAACACCAAAAGGCAAAGCTAATCTTGGAATATGCACCAATTATTTGGCGGAAGCTTTCCAGTGCCTCTCGATGACACTTGAAATGCCTTTCAAGGACACAATCGAAACACCAGATCAAGTCCATGGCTGGTCACCAGAGCGTAGCCGAAGGCTCGGAGAGGCCAATCTAGACGCCATGTTAAGTGTGATTGACCAATTAAACTCATGAGAATGTCATAGGCTTGATATGGTTATGGTTAGGGACTAAAATATCACGCCAGTGTGTTCTCAATGGATGGTGACGAATAGAAATCAATCCGTTATTTCAACTTTATGCGATTCTATGCTCAACGCGCTGTTTATCGCATATTTTGATATTCTTGACTAAAGGCTAACATCGCATGCAATTTTACAATAATACTCTTGACGCGATCGGCAACACGCCGCTTGTTAAACTAAAGCGAGCTTCAGAGGAAACAGGCTGCACAATATTGGGAAAAGCAGAGTTTTTAAATCCGGGGCAATCCGTGAAAGATCGCGCCGCTCTAGGCATTATCCGCGATGCAGAAGCTAAGGGGTTGTTAAAACCAGGCGGCACCATTGTCGAGGGGACAGCCGGCAATACGGGTATTGGCCTGGCGATGGTTGGCGCATTACTAGGCTACAAAATCAAAATCGTCTTTCCACGGACACAAAGCGTAGAGAAAAAAGAAGCAATTAAACTGCTCGGTGCGGAATTGATCGAAGTTGATGCCGTTCCCTACACAGACCCTAACAACTATGTTCGCTATTCGGGTACACTCGCGCAGACGTTGAATAAAAACGATCCAAACGGTGTTTTGTGGGCCAACCAATTTGATAATGTCGCCAACCGCAACACGCATTACAAGACTACTGGTGTAGAGATATGGGAGCAAACTGACGGAAAAATTGACGGCTTCACTTGTGCTGTTGGATCAGGGGGCACTCTAGGTGGTGTAAGCATGGCCCTGAAAGAACGCAACAAAGATGTAAAATGTGTACTCACTGATCCAATGGGGGCCAAGTTATTTTCTTGGGTCAAGCATGGCACCTTGGAAGCAGAAGGCACATCCATTACCGAAGGAATTGGGCAAGGCCGCGTGACTAAAAATCTTGAAGGCCTGGAATTTGACGACGCTTATCGTATAGAAGATCCTGAAGCCTTACAAATACTTTATAATCTGGTTACAGAAGAAGGTATGTGCCTGGGAGGCTCAGCGGGCATCAATATTGCCGGCGCCATCAAGCTTGCCAAGGAGCTAGGGCCAGGCCACACGATTGTGACAATCTTATGCGATTATGGCAATCGATATGCGTCAAAACTGTATAATCCGGAATTTTTGCGATCAAAAGATTTGCCCGTCCCCCCCTGGTTAGGCTAATATCCTCAATGTGACCAAAACTGAACTCTCTCCCCTCATTGCCGCATATGACCTTGCGCAAGTCCTTGATCAACCCAATGTTAAAATCATTGATGCATCATGGCGAATGCCCAATCATGAAGGGGTAATTGCACAACAGCATTATGAAGAACAACGCATTCCGGGTGCTGTCTTTTTGGACATTGATACCATCGCTGATCAATCATCACCCCTTCCACATATGGCTCCTGCTCATGAAAGTTTTGCAACAGCTATGCAGGCACTGGGAATATCGCGCCATGACAAAATAGTCATCTATAACGATGCTGGCATTTTTTCCGGCCCAAGGGTTTGGTGGACATTTCGGGCCATGGGCCATCCGCAGGTACAAATCCTTGATGGTGGATATCCAAAATGGCTGTCAGCAGGCTACCCTGTGTCACGAGACCCTGCTCCTGCTCCTGCTCCTGCTCCTGCTCCTGCTCCTGCTCCTGCTCTTAGCAAGAGCTCTTATCCCATTGTTCAAGGAGTTTCTCCGCGCCCACAACATTTTATTGACGCAAAGGCAATCGCGCAGGCTCCGAAACGAAAAATTCCTATTCTTGATGCACGGCCACTTGCCCGTTTTCAAGGACACGCCCCCGAGCCAAAACCTTCTTTAAGGCGCGGGCATATGCCGGGAGCAACCAGCCTTCCTTTTACCGCGCTGATTAACCAGGATGGCACATTTAAATCCAAAGAAGAATTGATCAAAATCTTTAATAATCTGAATATTTCCCCAAAAACCGGGGCCTACACCAGTTGTGGTTCCGGTATTACAGCAGCGATTATCAACCTTGCCCTGGAGATTGCACACTATCCACAACAAGGGCTCTATGATGGCGCTTGGGCAGAATGGGGAAACCCTGATAACGCGCTTGATGATTTTCCCGTTGAGACGTAACTTATATGTTTAGCTACACTAATAAAACCGCTCACCATAGGGCAATGACTATAGAACGACTGCACAATTTATGAGCACTTCTTCAACAACCACCTCTCCCCAAAGAGGGATGAAGCAAAAATCAGTGACAGTGACCTATCTGGAGCAAACGGAGAAAATTTTGCTCCACGCTCCTGTTCCTAACGCGAAGATAGCACTTTTGCGGATTGAAAACCCACCCATACATTATTACCGCTACCTTTATAAAACCGTTGGTGAGCCTTATAATTGGGTCAGTCGCGCTCTTTATAATGATGAACAGCTAAGCCACATTATCACCAATCCAAAAGTTCATATCTATGTATTATATATAAATGGTGTACCAGGAGGATTTACAGAAATTGATGGACGCCACGAAAAAATTCCTGAAATCAAGTTTTTTGGATTAGCTCCAGAATTTATTGGCAAAGGCTTTGGCCGATATTTTTTTAATCAAGCCATCGATATTGCTTGGAATTGCACTCAAGTGCCGGACAGAACGTCCCCCGGCCTCAATACCGGGACCCATGATCGCTCTCAAACATTGATAGGCACAGCGCCGAGCCATGGGCCTCGTTGTGTGCGCATTGAGACCTGTTCTCTAGATCATCCTGCCGCCCTTCCTTTATATCAAAAATTTGGCTTTAACGTTATTGATCGGCGAGAAGGCCTGGTCCCCGTTCTCATGACAAATCAGGATTGAATTCACGATGGAAAAAAAGACCAAACTGGTGGCTGCCGGCCGGCCCCATCAACGTCCCCAACACCCGGTTAATGTTCCTGTTGAACGCGCTTCAACTATCTTGTTCCCAACCTACGAAGATTATCAAAAAGGTATTAAAAAAATTTCGTATGGCCGCCTGGGAACGTCAACCCATAGAGCATTGGAAGAAACAGTGACTGCGCTGGAAGGCGGATATGAAACCCGCCTTGCCCCTTCCGGTTTGCAAGCTTGTTGCGCCGCCATTCTCGCCTTTGTAAAAGCCGGCGATCATGTTTTAATGGTCGATAATGTTTATGATCCAACGCGCAAGTTTTGCAAAAGGTTCCTTGATCGTTTTAATGTTGAGGTGACCTATTTTGACCCTCTCATTGGGGCTAAGATCAGTGATCTTGTGCGAGAGAATACAAAAGTTATTTTTGCCGAATCTCCAGGCTCCCTGACTTTCGAAGTGCAAGATTTAAAAGCCTTCGCAAGAGTTGCCGAAAAAACCAACGCCGTGCTTATTGTCGATAATACCTGGGCAACAGGATATTTTTGCAAACCCATCAGCCTTGGTGCACATGTCAGCGTGCAAGCCGCAACAAAGTATCTAGTGGGACACTCTGATTGTTTAATCGGCACCATAACTTCTGCCGATGAGGAAACGGCCAGCAAGATTTTTTATTCTTTGCTCGCAATCGGGGCGAACACTTCTGCTGATGACGCCTGGTTGGCTTTACGGGGGATGAGATCTCTATCCGCTCGGTTGGAACGGCATCAAGAAACTGGTTTGAAGCTTGCCAAATGGCTCGGAAAACGTCCCGAAGTCGATAAACTCCTTCACCCTGCGTTTAAATCCTGTCCTGGCCATGATATTTGGAAACGTGATTTTTCTGGAGCCAGCGGCCTCTTTAGTGTGGTCCTAAAACCTGTTCCTCCACAAGGCATTACCGCCTTTTTCAACGGTTTAAAACTTTTTGGTATGGGATTTTCCTGGGGAGGATTCGAAAGTTTATGCATCCACTCGCGCCCAGAGCAATATAGAACTGCAGTCCCATGGCAAGAACAGGGGCCGTTATTGCGCTTCCATGCCGGGCTTGAGGACATTAATGATCTTTTGACGGATTTGGATAGAGGGTTTACCTTGATGGCCGCAGCCAACGAAAAGTCTCAAAAGAAGATCATACACAATAAGAAACCGTCAAAAAAGGCCGCAAAAAAGAAACGTTCTTCAAAAAAGTGATACCTCATATGACGAAATTAAAATTTTTACTCCCCATACTGTTCTTATCGTCAATCGCGTGTGAAAGTACCCGAGACCCTACTCTAACAACAATCCGTTCTGAACCGACAGGTGCTTATGTCGAGGTCGATTATACCAAGCAGTCTTGTACGACCCCATGTACAATAAAGCTGGAACGACCTTTACGGATACACATTTCAAAAGAGGGCTTTGAAAAGCAAAGCTTTTATATCAAACCGGGCAGCCGTGATGTGATTGTAAAGTTGGAGCTCATCGCTGATAGCGCGGACGTTGAATCCACACAATTACCCGATCTATAGGCAACGCCCGTTACGGCCGGTTCAAAAACGAATATTAGTATTATATTCTCGGCAAAATAGAGTAAAAACCGGGTGTAGAGTAGGAATGAACATGCCACGTAATATCTGGAAGTGTGGAACATTCAGGCGTTTTTTGACGTCAAGATTAACGACAAAATACATCCGCCCTTTAACACTCTGGATTGGGCTTATTGCCGTACAATCCATTACCCATGCGGCTCAGGCGCAAGACAAAAACGACTCCTCTGACATTGATACCATTATTGTTACCACGAAGGGTCGAGGCACTCCCTTATCCCAAACACCTGCTTCCATCACACAAATTACGACCGAAACGATTGAGGAAACCAATGCCCTGCGCATTGGAGAAATTTTGGCCAATGCACCCGGAACTTTTTTCGCAGGCCTAAATGGGCCGCGTGAAATCCCGCAAATCCGCCAACCACTCGCTTTTGATAATCGTACGCTTTTTCTGGAAGACGGGGTTCCCCTTCAATCCTCAATCTTTTTTGATCAATCTGCTCTTGCCTATTCGATCGCGCTCGCTTCTCCTGGCGCAATAGAAGTGCTACGCGGCCCCGGTACCGCTCTATACGGATCAGATGCATTTGCAGGAATTGTCCATGTCCGCTCAAAAGCAGCACCCGAGATATTTGAAGGCGCACTTCGCGCTCGTTATGGACAATTTGGTCTTTATGATGTGGTAGGGGAAATTGGCGCCCCTATTTCTGAGCGCCAAAAATTTCGCCTGACCGCAGCGACTTCCGGCGAACGCGGATTTCGAGACGAAACGGCCTTTAATCGCGCTCAAATTATCGCCAATCATAGCTTTGAGGAGGACGATTTTTCCGTAGATAGTCGCTTCACATTCACACGTTATGAGACAGAAGCAGCGACTTCTATTTCGTTTGATGATTTTTTAGATGGCTCTCGGGCATCAGGGCTCTCTGCGCTCGTCGACCCAGAGGCAGCAAAAGAAATTGGGCTCTACACAAGAGCGCAATCAAAATTAAGCTGGCGCGTGAATGATACAATTACGCTTGAAGCTACCCCCTATTATCGAAGACAAGATATATCATCAACAGCCACTTTTCAGCCTGCAACTGTGCCGCGAACCGATGCGCTGGTTGAAACTTTTGGCTTTTTGCCAAGGCTTTTTTGGGATCATCATAAAGATGCCAATACAATTCTCGGCCTCGATATCGAAAGCACTGATTTTAGTCGCTTTACCTTTCAAGATGCTCCCGATACGGTCGTTTTTGGTAGCTTATTTGTACAAGGCGTACAGTTTGATTACGATGTCGATTTTCTTGGCATCTCCCCTTATATTCAACATCAGCAGAAATTTGGTCCCCTGACCCTCAATGTTGGCCTTCGCTATGACAATCTCAGATATGACTTTGATAATAATCTCATTGAAGTCCCCGGAGATGCACGCTTTCAAGTGGGAGATCGCTTAGATCGATTTGATGCCTTCAGCCCAAAAGCGGGACTAGTGTGGGATATCAATCAAAATCATAGTTTTTTTGCGCGCTATGCCAGAGGATTTCGCATTCCACGTGAGAGTGACCTTTATGAATTGGAAGAAGGACAGGCTGAGTTTTCTCTGGAGCCAGAAACTATTGATTCTGGAGAGATTGGCTGGAGAATTTTTGGTGACACACAAGGTCAACTCAAGGGCGCGGCCACGCAAGTCTCGGGGGGTTTTCTCGAACTGGTCGGCTATTGGTCCGTCAGCCGAGACGGCGTCATTACCGATGTGCAAACCGCAGCAGGAAACATCTCGATTAATGCCGGCTCATCAAGATTTCGTGGTATAGAACTCTCCGGCAGAGCAAATCTTGGCTATGGGTTTTCCATTGATGGAAATTTTTCCTTTCAAGATTTTCGCTTTATAAGACGCAGCGCAGACGGTCCCGACCCTTTCGACGGAAATTTAATTTCAGAGGCCCCTCGCACCCTGGGGCAAATCGCGCTGGGATGGACCCCGCCCACCTATGATCGCGTGAACCTAAATATTCGCTTGCGCCATATTGGTCGCTGGGCCTTAAACGACGCCAATAGCCTTTTTACTGATAATGAATTTATTTTATCCGGATTTGCAAAGTGGGACATCACGCCAAGCGTAACGATCGATTTAAGGCTAGAAAATATTACCAACACTCTATACCCGGTTTTTGCTGATGCACCTTTCTTTGCGCCTAATGGCCGCGCAAGACCTGCAAACCCGAGAACAATTTCTGGCGGTGTGAAATTCAGTTTTTAAACGATCTCGCAGCCTGAACAACTATACCACTTGCAGCGTGCACCGTCCGGTTTTTTGTAAAATCAGAATATCATTTGTAGCAAAGCACTAAAGCGGTTTGCGTGTCTGTGGGAACCGGTTGAACTGCAATGATTGCGAAAAAAGATAGGATTAAAGCAGCCCATCGGAAAGACGGGGGATATGCCCCAATGCTTTACTTGAACGCAAAATGCACAAATTGACTCATAGTAAGCTCTTCATGCTTGTTTTTCCCAACCACCCCCGCCTTGATTCTGGCGCCAATAGGTTTGAGAGAAATCAGCATCTTCATTGCCTTGCTCATTCTTGTCTTCTTGTTGATGAGCATCGCGCAATTTTTTCCATAACTGGCGCGCTCGGTTCAAAGCCTCATCATCACGGCCATCAAACATCACAACGCAGCGCGAAAAAATTTTCGCCTCCGCGTATGAAATAGAAGCATTATGGACCAAAAAAACAATTTCTGGCTGATTGGGCAGCGCCGCAAGTTCCTCACCCGAATGTAGGGACAAAAGAATGGACTCTTTTCCTGCATTAGAGCTGGTTGTTAGTGTTGCATGGGGCAGAAAACTATCATCCCGGTAGGTCCATAGAGCCTCATCCAGCGCCTCCAACTGATCAGCCCTGCTGGTTAAAACGGCGACTTTTGCACCGCGCTCCAGAGACTTCTCAAGAAGACGCGGCAGAACCTGTTCCAATGTCGAATGTTCAAGATGATAAAACAAAACTTCCGTCATGCTTAGTCTTCTTTGGGCTCCCCTTCAAATTGCTCTCGCACAAAATTATCCAAAAGGCGAACACCATATCCTGCTCCCCCTTTAGGGCAAGTGGCCTTGTCTTTCTCGTTCCACGCCATACCGGCAATATCCAGATGGGCCCAATCTACACCAGACTTAATAAAACTCCCGAGAAAAGAAGCCGCTGTTGAAGAGCCACCCCAACGCGCGCCGATATTTTTTATATCAGCAATAGGTGACTTAATCATATCGTAATGCGTTTTTGTCAGCGGCATGTGCCATAATTTATCCCCTGAGCTTTCGCCCGCTTGTTTTAGCTTTGCTGCCAACTCATCATTATTACTGAACAAACCACCAAACTCATGGGCTAGAGAAACCAAAATAGCGCCAGTAAGCGTTGCCAAATCCACAACGACTTTAGGGTTATAAGTTTCTTGCGCCCACCACAAAGCATCAGCGAGAACTAACCGCCCTTCAGCATCAGTATTGAGAACTTCAATCGTCTTACCCGACATTGAGGTTACAACATCGCCCGGTCGCTGCGCATTACCATCGGGCATATTCTCCGCCAAACCAATAATCCCAATGACATTGGCTTTGGCTTTACGCCCCGCAATCGCGGCCATCGCCCCGGTCACCGCGCCGGCACCGCCCATATCCCACTTCATGTCTTCCATGCCAGCAGGAGGCTTTAACGAAATTCCTCCCGTATCAAACGTCACCCCCTTGCCAACAAAACAGACATTCGGATCAGATTTCGAGCCGCCACGCCATTCCATCGCAACCAGCTTACTTTCGCGAACCGAGCCCTGCCCCACTCCTAGGAGTGAGCCCATACCGAGTTTTTCCATTTCCTTTTCACCCAGAATTTTCACCTTCACGCCGAGGCTTTCCAGCTCACGGCATTTCATGGCAAAACTTTCCGGATAAAGAACATTTGGCGGCTCAGAAACAAGATCACGGGTTAGAAAAATCCCATCCGCCAAAGCTTCTAAACGTGCAAAAGCGGTTTTTGCAGCCGGATCAGCATTATAAATGCCGATTTTTGTTACCAGCATTTTTTCATTTTTCTCTTGCGTCGTGCGGTATTGATCAAAACGATACCCCCTAAGACGCGCACCAAAAGCAATATGGGCTGCCGCTTCACTCGCCGGCAACTCTCCTGTCTCCAGCCCTTCCATAGCAAACAGGGCAGACTTTTCGTGTAAGGCAATCGTTTTGGCCATAGCCGCTCCGCCAAGATTTTCTAAATCCAGATGACCACAGTCTTTTGCCTTACCCCCCCCAATGAGAATAATATGACCGTTTCCAAGCCCAGCCGGCCCTGCAATCACGCAAATCTGGCCTTTCTTTCCGGAAAATCCAGTGGCTTTACCCGCCCGCTCCAAAGCGCCTTTCGTCGTCTTGTTCAACGCTTTAAAGGCAGCATGATTTTGCGCACCCTCCATGCATGGAACAATTATAGCACCCGTCTTGGGCATCGCAGCTTTGGAAAATGTGACCTGCATAAAAACTCCTGATTATTTGATGATCCCGTCAATTTCGAACGATTTTAAGAACACTCAACACCAAGAGAGCGATTCGCGCAAATTATTCCATTACGAACAGGAAAAACAATCTTTTCAGCAAAGCTGCCTATCCCCCTCAATTTTGCCATGATAAGATACAAATATACTGTTGGTTTTACGCACTTTAATGAAATTACGATCTCCTTGAATCGCCTAGACACATATATTTTGCGCCAATTTGTGGGCCCTTTCGTCCTTATCATTTCGGTTTTGACCGTGGTGATCTGGATAACACAAAGTTTGCAGCGCATTGAGCTAATCATTGAAAATGGTCGCGGGATCGGCTTGTTTTTATATTTAAGCATACTGATTATCCCGAGTTTACTCGTCATTCTTATCCCCTTTGCCCTGTTTGGAGCCACTTTATATACGCTCTATCGCATGCATTCTGACAGTGAGATTGCGATTATGTTCGCCGCAGGCATCAGCCGCGCGCGTATCGCTCTTCCCATTTTACTGGTGACATGCCTGGGAGCAGCAGCCACCTTATATATTGCGCTTGATTTAAGTCCGCGCACCTATCGCTTGTTAAAAGAAAAAATTCTTGAAGTGCGCACCGATTTTGCCAGTTCCGTTTTACGAAGCGGGGAATTCATCAAAATCATTGATGGGTTCACAATTTATGTCGACGAGGTTCGCCCCGGCAATCAGTTTACGGGTCTTTTAGTCAACGATTATCGAAACAGTCTGGAAACGCGCACCTACATGGCTCAACGCGGGGTCCTAAAAGATAACATTAACGGGCCTGTGCTTATTTTGGTAGACGGTAACATACAACGAAAATCCAACACGACTTCAACAGTCGATATCATCCCTTTTTCAGAAACCAGTATTAGTCTAGCGGCCCTGCAGCAAAAACAGAATTTACAACTCGAATTAACAGAACGCTATATCCATGAACTTTTGAATCCTGATCTTTCAAAACCATGGGAGCGAGCCAATCAGGCAAAAATGATAACAGAAGCCCATAATCGCTTCTCATCTCCGTTACACACTTTCGCCTATGTACTAGTTGCGTTATTTGCCCTTATCGGGGGGGCTTACAATCGGCGCGGATATCTGTTGAGAATTGTAATCGCCAGCGCTTTTGTGATTACGTTACGTGTTAGTAGTTACATCCTGCTCTCATTTGCAAACACAAACGGTGCTCAATGGTTATTGTATGCTTTGCCCTTTCTCATCATGGTACTGACAACATTATTGCTGTTTGATCTAATCCCTTTTTTGCGCATCAACAATCACTTGAAAGCGCAAACCAACTCATCTGATGTGCATCATCAATCCGGCGGAGGCGTATAACCGATGTCATCCACCTTGTTTCGATATATTGCATGGCGCCTCGTTGCGAGTATCGGCGGATTATTTATCGCCTTTACGCTTTTAATTATGGTGATCGATCTCGTTGAAAACATGCGTTTTGCCAATAAATATGCGGACGGCTCGCTCGTAACGGCCTTACAGATAACTTTTTTGAGAGCCTTGAGTTTAACCCAGGTTCTCTCCCCCTTCTTATTTTTGTTCGGTGCGCTCTGGTGCTTTGCGCAGCTCAATCGACGATCAGAAATTTCGGTTATGCGCTCCGCAGGTCTATCGATCTGGAAAGTGTTAACCCCGGCGGGCATCGTCTCGATTTTTATTGGGATCATTTTGATTAGTCTTATCGATCCGCTTTCAGCAAAAATGATGGCACATTCTGAACGCATCCAAAACAAATTGGAGGGCAAACAGACCAGTCTTGTTCAATTCTCTCGCGATGGTGTTTGGTTGCGCCAAACTCGAGAAACGGAATCATTGATCATCAATGCTAACAATATCAATACTGCCCATGGTCTGTTTTCTGATTTAACCATATGGCGCATTGGCTCTGACTCAAAATTTATCGAGCGAATTGATGCCAAGCACGCAACGATCAATGATAATGAAATCAAGATGGCGCTTGCCCATGTAAGGGGGAATAATGATAGAGCCAGCACCCAAAAAAATGACTACATTATTAAAACGAATTTTTCTCTAAGTGATCTCTCTGAGCAAGTTGCTAAACCGGAGACACTTTCCTTGTGGAATTTGAACCGATTTATCAGGCTTGCTGAAGCAACCGGTGTTCCAACCGCACAATATTATATCCGGTTTCATGATTTAATCTCTACGCCATTGAAACTGCTCGGTATGGTTTTGATTGCAGCTGCGTTTTCTATGCGCCCGTCCAGAATGGGGGGAACCCTATCTTTAGTGGTATTCGCCATCGCTGCCGGGTTCGTCTTGTATATGATCACCCAGATTTCCAGTGCCCTTGGAGAGTCTGGTAAAGCCCCCCTCATTCTCGCCGCTTGGGGGCCTGCACTCATTGCCACCTTATTGGCGATTACTGGTCTTTTGCATCTCGAAGACGGTTGAAAAACCCAGACGAACAATCCCAAATAAGGGCGAACCGCAAATATTACCAAAATTTCTGCCTTTATAGCAGGTGCAGAGCCGAAATTTTCATAGACGTCTATCTTTCGCTTCTATAAATTCAAGATGATTCGGAATGGATAATGATATCTCCTTTGCGGAGCGCTGGCAGGATCATGTAATTTATGCCTGACCTGCGAAATATCAGACTTTAAACGTTACATATGTATGCGTGATGGTGGGGCATAAAGGGTTGTGAGGTCTTGAGTACTCAGCGAACACATGTTCGGTTAACGCTAACCACCGTGCTGACCGCAATTGCGGGAACAGGCACCCTTGCCAATCCTGCATCAGCTGATGGACGCATTCTTACGACTAATAAAACGGCTTCAAACCTAGCCAGTACTTTTGAGTTGCAAAGCCTTACCCCCCCAAATGTCATTGCCGCTAAAACACTCCCGGCCCAAAAACCCAACGCATTAAATTTGCGTGAAAATTTTTCTGTCCACGCTTTATCCGCTCTGCGGCTCGCTCAAAACAAGACCTCCTCTACGTTACCCGAAACACAAACCCTAACGGATGCAAGCCCTGATAGCATACCCCTTCAAAATACCACATTAGATGGTTTTTCTGTTCTCCCCCTGGTCACCACGAAAGATCCAGATCAGACCGTTACCGCTTCATCACAATCTGGGACTGTTTCCTCGCCCCCTCCTGAAGAAGATGAAAAAATACTTTTTGAGGCCGATAGCATTTCCCGGCAAAGTGAAGACAGTCCGGTTATAGCAGAAGGAAATGTCCGGGCATTTTTTGGAGAACGTTATCTCACGGCAGATAAGCTTGTCTTCTATCCTCAGACAAACGTTGTCATTGCTGATGGGACTGTCTCAATAACAGATGAACGGAGCGAAACTGTTTTTGCTGAGCGTGTTGAATTATCTGGTGATCTGCGGGACGGTATTGCAGAAAACTTCACAGCCCTCCTCGCAGAAAACGCTTTGGTGGCCGCAGATAGCGCCATTAGAGAACAGGGCGCACGCACAACTTTACGCAAAGTTGTCTACACTGCCTGTGATGTATGCACAGAAGATGGTGATAAAAAAACACCAACTTGGCGCATAAAATCCTTACGTGTCACCAGAGATGAAGAGCGTCGCGTAATCCGCTTTCGCCATGCATTTTTAGAACTTAAAGGCGTTCCCATTCTCTATACGCCCTTTATACAGGCGCCAGATCCAAGTGTAGAGCGTCAATCCGGTTTTTTAACGCCAACAATTGGCACCTCATCGCGGATTAGTCCCTTTGTAGAAATCCCGTATTTCTTCTCTATTTCCAATCAGCAAGATTTTACTTTCTTTCCCAAAGTTACGCTTGATGATGGCGTTTTGTGGCAGGGGGAATGGCGTCGTGCCGGGCGAAAAAGTTTTCATGTCTGGGCAGGAGGCGTCATTGATTTTGACCGCCCACTGCGCGATGCTGCCTTCAACCTTGTAAACGCGGCGGGACAAAGCGTTGATGCTTTTAATAATGTGATCCCAACTGACCTGGTCATCACATCCGCTAATGGCGCAGCTCCCTTCAACCAGCGCCTCATCAGTGCCGCAGATAACCCGGAAGACCTGCCAGTCGATGCGCCAGGTGTCCGATGGTATTATTTTGGCCGCGGCTATCAAAATGTCACTGAAAAACTTCGTTTGGGTTATGATATTGAACGCGTATCAGATGATGCCTTTTTAAGGTTTTACGATGTACAAAGACGCGGGGATTTACGGCTTGAGTTTGATCGCTCACGCACAAATAGATTACGAAGCAATGCAAATGCAGCGTGGACGAGTGGGAACACAAGCTTCACCGCCGATACTTATCTCTTTCAAGGGTTACGCACAACTGACGATTCCTCGCTAACACCATTCGTACTTCCACTGATTAATTTTCGCCACAGTTTTGATTATAAGCCCCTTGGCGGAAATTTGGCTCTCAACGCCAATTTGGCTGTCTTGCAAAGAAACCGTGGGCTCGACTCTCGCAGGGGCACGATACAGGCTTTCTGGGACCGTGAACATATTACGAAAGGCGGACATCGTCTCCGGGCTTTTGCTGAAGCTCGCGGAGATATTTTCTTCTTTGAAGATATTAATGAAGGAACTGAATTAAATCAGACAACGGACACATTTTTTAACCCTCTAATTCCTGCGGGAAGCCCGAACACGGATACGGTTGCACGATTTGCGCCAACCGCTGGGGTTGAATGGTCTTACCCAGTAGCGCGTAAAATTGGCAGTGCACGCCTCTTACTTGAACCCAGAGTGCAATTGGTAGCAAGTTTAAAAAACAGAAACCCGGATTCCATTATTAATGAAGACTCGCAAAGCATTGAATTCGACTATGCCGGCCTTTTTGATTATAATAAATCGACAGGTTTTGATGCCGTTGAGGACGGACAGAGAATTAACGCCGGAATACTTGCTGCCTTAAACCTTGATAACGGGCTACAAGTTGAGGCATCAATTGGGCAACAATTTAGAATACAAAACACAAACGCCTTTCAGTTTACGGATGGATTAGGGGAAACTCGTTCAGATCTCGTTGGGGAATTCAACATCGGGTATGGACGAACCTTCTCTTTTAATAACCGATTTAGGTTTGATGATGATGGGAGTTTTGGTCGCCTGGAGACTAATTTTGGATTTAATTTTTGGCGCCTAGATGGAAACATTAATTACACCTTACTAGAAGAAGAGTTTGAAGACCTTGCCACCGGCCCATTTGCTATTGGCCTGCAATCCGAAGAAGAACTCAATACAAGTGCGCGGTTTCGACTCACGCAACATTGGAATATTGGAGCGGCCTGGCGAGAGGATTTAAGACCAGATCCACAATTTGGCGGAGAAGGCACCATCCGTCAGGATTTTTTACTCGGCTATAAAGATGAATGTTCCAGCTTTGATATTATTTTAAGACGAGATCGAACGCGTGATATCAATTTACCGCCAAATACATCCTTCCTCTTTCGCTTTACTTTGCGCTCGCTCGCCTCATCACGCGGCATAAGAAGTCGCAATTAAAGCTCCCTGACCTTAAGGGCATCATTTTCCCATTTAAAAAACGCTTTTCTGTGCAGATTCAATTGGGTAATATTTTCAAGCCTTAAAGCTTGTTTTTGTCTGGCTATTGGGTGAATAAAATGATCATCTTGCGCATCTAGGCTGTGCAGGGCAATATAGATTACCTTTCTCGATTATATAAATATGTAGGCGTTATGTTTTCTGGTCAATATACTGTTTTTAAAAGACTTTTTAGCCTTGGTGCAGCCTGCATGCTAAGCCAATGGATATTGAGTGAACCTAATTTTGCGCTACAACAGGAAACAGCGGCGCCTCCACCACGGCAACTCGCCACAAATCAATTGGACGCTAATGAGGCCATTTTGGCCTTAGTGAATGATCAAGTCATCACCACTTTTGATCTCAAACAACGCTTGCGGTTAATGCACCTTTCTTCTGGCGGAAATATCACTCCGCAGCAGCTACCGCAATTACGCCAACAAGCCCTTGATGATCTTGTGAATGAAAAGCTCAAAACCAAAGAGTTAGAAAAGTTTGAAGTCAGAGTCTCTGACCGTGAAATCGACTCGGAGCTACGCCAAGTATCAGGTCAGGCAGGCCTGACCGTAGAAGAATTGGTTGCCGCTATTAATGCTCAAGGCATTACACTTGATTCTTGGCGCAATCAGATACGCACCTCAATTGGCTGGCAAAACCTTGTGCAAGGACGCTTTCGTGATCGAGTAAAAATTAACGAACGAGAGGTTGAACAAACAATTGAGACCATTCGCGACAGCGCCACCAAAGAACAATATCTCGTTTCTGAAATTTGTATTCCCGTCGAAGACACGCGACAAGTGCAAGCATATTACCAAGCGGGCATTCAACTGATCGATCAAATACGCAAAGGGGTTCCCTTTACTGCCGCCGCACAACAATTTTCGGGCTGTACCTCCGCCTCTGTTGGCGGCGATATTGGCTGGGTGCTCGCAGGCGAACTGCCCCGCGAGTTAGACGAAGCCATCAAAGCAATCCCCGTTGGCTCTGTGACCAATCCGATTCCATCAGAGGGAGCGTTGGTCATCATGGCCCTTAGAGATAAACGCGAACCCGTTGAACCAGGGGAAAAACGTTTCATCCTCGCTTACGCAAGCGCGCCGATTGCTAGCGGCGAAAATAATGCACGCCTTGCTTTAGAAAAATTACCAACTGCTGAGGTTTGCAACGCGCGCGCTTTAAAGCTCGATCTTGGACCAGATGTCAGCACAGCCCTCTTGGAAAACGTAACTCTTTCTGAAATTGATGAAAGATTTCGCCGCTTTGTTACTGACCTTAATCGCGGAGATTTAAGTGCTGTGATTGAAGCTGATGGATATTTGCACGTTGTTCATGTTTGCGAAAAAGACGAAGGCTTAGGCATACCGCCGCGCGCAGCCATTGAAGATCGTATATTCCAACGACAATTATCCCTGCTCAGTCAACGCTATCTACGTGACCTGGAACGCAAATCTACGGTGGAATTTCGCAATTAAAAAAACGGCTAAAGCTATAGATCCGCAACGCCAAATCAGTGCTAACCGTTTGCCCATTGCTTTAACAATGGGGGAACCTGGCGGCATCAGTTCTGAAATCACCGTCAAAGCATGGCAGGCAATTCATAAAGAAAAAAAAGATAGTGCAGTCTTTTTTCTAATTGATCGTCCCGAACGCTATCAAGACTTTGCTATACCTGTCATAAAAATTGAAAGCCCGGCCGAGGCAAAAGCTGCTTTTCCCCACGGGTTGCCAATATTATCTATCGCGGAAAAAGTCCATTCAGACTACGGTGTTGCTAACAAAGATACGGCAAAAGCTGTGATTGCCTCTATTGAGAGTGCTGTTGCATATTGTTTATCAGGCCAAGCGTGTGCAATCGTAACAAACCCTATTCAGAAGAAAGTTCTCGCAGATATTGGATTCTCATACCCTGGGCATACGGAATTTCTCGAACATCTTACAAAAACCGTACAATTCCATCCCACCGCACAACGCACCCATCGCGGCGCAGTGATGATGCTTGCCGCACCAAACTTGCGAACTGTTCCCGTAACCGTTCATACGTCACTTAAAAATGCAATAACAACTCTAACTCAAGAAAATATAATCAGAACATGTCATATCGTAAACGAAACGTTGCGTGATGATTTCGGTATACACAATCCACGCCTCTCAATTGCCGGACTCAACCCTCATGCAGGAGAAGGGGGGCTTTTTGGCAAGGAAGATCAAGAAATTATTGCTTCAGCCGTGACCACATTAAAAAATAGCGGGATCAACGTCGCTGGGCCTTTGTCTGCCGATACATTGTTCCATGAGGAAGCACGCGCCACATATGAGGTGGCCATATGCATGTACCATGATCAAGCTTTAATCCCTGTGAAAACAATAGACTTTCATAACACCGTTAATGTCACCCTTGGTCTTCCCATCATCCGCACGTCTCCTGACCATGGGTGTGCCCTAGATATTGCAGGAAAAAATATGGCCGATCCACGCAGTTTAATCGCGGCAATAAAGCTTGCTAAAGATATGGCAGAACATCGTCTTAAGGTATCATGATGGACCCGCAAAACGTCATAACATCACTACCCAGCTTAAGAGAGACAGTTGAACATTATGGATTAAGCGCCCAAAAAAAACTGGGTCAACATTTTCTGTTAGACATGAATATCACACGTAAAATTGCCAAGCTCAGCGGCGCGTGTGCATCCGATCACGTCATTGAGGTTGGCCCTGGCCCGGGGGGCCTAACCAGAGCGCTTTTGGAAACCGGCGCAAAAGTGACAACGATTGAGCGTGATGAAAGGTGCCGGGAAATTTTGACTAGCCTTCAAAAGGCTTGGCCCAGTCAACTCAATTCTCTCAACAAAGATGCACTCCATACTGATTACAATCAGCTAATAGACAAAAACTACTCCACTAAATTTGTTTCAAACCTTCCCTATAATATCTCGACAGAGCTCTTAATCACTTGGTTATGCTTACCCTCTCACGCATGGTCACAAATGACTTTAATGTTTCAAAAAGAAGTTGCTGATCGTATTTTAGCGCCGCACGGGAATAAAACCTATGGACGCCTTTCTATTTTAGCGCAAAGCGCTGCCATACCACAAAGAGGGTATGATCTCCCGGCAAGAGCATTCACGCCGCCGCCAAAAATCGACTCAACCGTCGTTACTTTCATTCGGCCACACATAGCCTTTCCCCATATCAGAATTCTTGAGGCCCTAACGCGCGCCGCTTTTTCACAGCGACGCAAAATGATTAGAACCACATTAAAACCAATTTTTGGTACCCACCTTGAAAAGGCCCTACAAGCAATTGACCTAAAACCCACCGCACGGGCAGAAGAAATTAGTGTTACCAATTATCAAATTCTGGCTCGCATTGCGGTAGAGTTAAATGTTACATAACTCCTTTAATCACCCCACCCAACAGCCCCGCCATTTAAGTTAAATATGGTGCAAGCTGATAGCGATGAACAATCGGAAAACTGCACTTATCTCTCGCTTGAACTCGAAAATCAGTTACCATAATTTATCGAGTAAAAAGGTAATGAAATCCTATGTCTGAATCTCTTCCCCTTGTCAGTGACCATGCAGAAGAAATAGCCGAAGCACAAGAGCCTAAATATGGGAAAGCATACGCCTATCAGCCCAGTGTTCAGCTATGGGATAATCATCTTTTTGTTAAAGGACATCCTTTTGACGAATACAAAGCCTTAAGAGAGAAAGCACCGATCGCATGGAATCATGAAGGCGCATACGGCGCTGGTTACTGGTCCGTTGTTCATTATGAAGACATTCGCGTTATTGAGCTAGATGCCGAGACATTTTCCTCTCAAAAAGGCGGCATCAATATGAATTACGGACAACCAGAAACACGCCATCCGGAACTCTTTCAAGCTGCTCTTAATACAATGATTTGCCTTGACCAACCTTGGCACTTACCGCTTCGC
Source organism: uncultured Caulobacterales bacterium (assembly GCA_964479275.1). Taxonomy (GTDB): domain Bacteria; phylum Pseudomonadota; class Alphaproteobacteria; order Caulobacterales; family Parvularculaceae; genus CALLPQ01. Next base: position 2,576 of record CAYZLR010000022.1, on the reverse strand, counting down.
AGAGAACATATGCCTTTTTTTACCCCTGCATATGTCACAACTCTAAAAGCTAAAGTTGCTACCAAAATTGATGCTTTGCTCGACGCGATGGCACAAAGCGCTGGGGAGGATCACAACGATATTGATTTTGTTGCCAATTTTTCTGCTCAATTACCGATGTTCACACTTTGCGAGATGCTTGGCATTCCCGAGTCTGATCGCCCAAAACTCATTGAGTGGATGCATCTACTCGAGCTCGCGGGAGAAACTTTGGCGCGCCGGGGAATTGGAGATATTGACCCAGCATTCATTATGAAATTTCTAACCGAAATGACAAATCTATTTGCTTATGGCCGCGATATTTTGAATGATCGGCGTCATTCTCCCCGCGAAGACCTTCTAAGTGCAATCGCAAATGCAAAAATTAATGGCGAATATTTACAACAAGAATATCTAGATGGCTCATGGCTGCTGATTTTATTCGCTGGTAATGACACAACTCGAAATTCATTGTCAGGCGCCATACGGTTGTTAACCGAATTTCCATTACAAAAAGAAAAACTTTTAAATAACCCTGAACTTACTGAAAATTGTGTTCATGAGGTAATCAGAATGGTGACTCCGGTTATTTATATGCGACGGACGGCCACCAAAGATCGCACTATACGTAACCAAAAAATTGCTGAAGGGGAAAAAGTGCTGCTTTACTATGGGGCCGCAAATCGTGATCCTGCAATTTTTGAAAACCCCGATATGTTTGATATTGAACGAGCGAATGCAAAAGACCATATCGCTTTTGGTATGGGGACGCATGTTTGCCTTGGAAAACGCATCGCCAATATGCAGCTTGAAATTGCATTAACAAAAATACTGGCACGCTTTCCGAAAATTCAGTGGACTGGCGAAATTGAAATCGCGCCGAATAATTTCGTACACGCGATTAGTCGTCTCAATGTCAATTTAAATCGGTAACTCTCATGACACCTCTAAAGCCCCCCCCTTGATTCCATTTGATACATCGGTGCTTTAGGTCTTTCTTTTTTCGCATTTATTGCAGTTCAATCGGTTCCCACGTGAACGCAAAATGCTTGAATGCACAAAAATGTATGAAGAAAGCGGCTGATAAAGAAAATAAACCTTACTTTAGGAGCTGTGTCTCAACCCGATTGTGCCATCGCTGGACCCAACGCTTCAGTCCAATTTCTGGCAATCGATTCGCAACAATCATCGCCACTGTCACCGGGAGGCCATAAAGGCTGACTTTCTTTTTTAATCGCTTAAATTTATTATCAATCGCGAGTAAAATCGCATCTTTTTGCGTTGGCTCAATAATTGGTGCATGGGTTGGTTGATATTGGCACTCTTGTAACATGGGGCCAAGATAACCATCAATGAGCCCCAATTCCCGCTGAGTCATTTTGCGACGCCATTGCTCCACGAGTTGCTCGTCAGGTTTTGAATAAGTTGAATTTTTATCGTATTCCAACATAGCATCGTGGAATGTTATACCGAGAAAATTGCAACATTGCTGGAGCTGTAATTGCGGAAATAATACCAATGCCTCATAGCGCAGTTCAAATATATTTTGGGTAGGTACTTGCTCACGCAGCTGTTTAAAAGAAATTTCACTCTCCACCCAATCTCTGACGCCATAATACGCATTGCCGGCCCATCCCATATTCACCGTAGAGCGAGCCACATCGCGGGGATCACGCAGCAAATGAATAAAACGGGCATCAGGAAAAAGCTCTGCAGCTATTTCGAAATTACGATGAATGTTAATCGTCAGAATTTTTTGACGACTAGCCAGTTGATCGACAAAATCACGCACAAGAGCCGGATAACTTTCCTGGTTTCTTATTTTTAATCCACTCGCTAAAAAAATTCTATCTGTAGAAAGATTATTTAAATATTTTTCTAAATCATAATGACCTGATTCCCCTCTTCTGCATTCAAACAGAAAATCAAATTCACCCGGATTACTCATTTCGGGATGTTGATCTAGCATCAACCGAAACAGAGTGGTACCCGAACGTAAAGCCCCACAAATGAAAATAGGTTCATTATCTTTTCTTACATCACCCGGAGACGGGGTATCTAGCGCCTGCGATAAAGCGATCGTTTGTGCTTTTAAATTGCTGTCCGATTGCGCCTCAGGTTCCCCAGCTACTCTCTCCCAATTGTCTTGCTTTGCAACCACCGCCATATACAAACACCCAAAAACGAAAACACTCTACAAACCACACATAGCGCCCAAAAAAATTACACACGACGCGCTATCGATGGATAGTAACCCTTTTAGGCTTAAGGAAAAGTTCGAAAATTAGAAACAAAGCTCGTTTTTATAAGGTATTTTTTAAAATAAATTCCGCTAACAGATTTTTAACCATAAATTTTAATATTGAATTCACTATACTCTCTACACTGACCTAAAAACTTTACGCTCAAGTAGAAATCAGTTGAACCACAATAAATGCGAAAAAAGAAAGGCTTAAAGCACCTCGGCGTTTCAATTTGAAGCAGATTTGAAGTGGAGGTGCTATAACAGGCAGCTGAAAAACTTCAGTTTTCATGGTTTGAATAGCAGGGCATAGGGG
>CAYZLR010000021.1:0-43435 GCA_964479275.1 uncultured Caulobacterales bacterium | reverse complement strand
ATCCGTATGATCTCAAGACGACTGGCTAAATATTAGTTTTGAATCGGACTCTAAGTCTATCATGAGGAAGGCATATAGCAAATATCACGTGGCTCGCAGTTATGAGATAAAAATGTAAGTGTTACATTATTATGCATACCAGCCTTGGCAAATCGGGGGGAAATCTGGCAATAAAGTATTCAATGTCACATTCCGGCCATATGGCCTTATTGAATGATGTTTAAGAACGCGAAGTGGATATAGATAAATGGCTGGCGAGATAGCTGAACGCGAAGAGATGGAATTTGATGTGGTGATTGTGGGGGCGGGGCCGTCAGGTCTTTCGGCTGCAATCCGCATAAAGCAATTGGCCAAAGAGGCTAATCGCGAGCTCAGCGTTGTCGTGGTGGAAAAGGGATCTGAAGTTGGTGCGCACATTCTCTCTGGTGCGGTTCTTGATCCAGCGGGGCTAGATAAACTCCTTCCACAATGGCGGGAGATGGATAGCCCCATAGACACACCGGTAACATCAGAAAGTTTTAAAATTTATGGTGAAGCAGGCGCTCTCTCGCTGCCGGTTTTCGCCATGCCGGCGATGTTAAAAAATCATGGGTGTTATATCGCATCCATGGGTAATGTTTGCCGTTGGCTCGCAGAGCAAGCTGAAGCCATGGAGGTGGAGATTTATCCGGGCATGGCGGCATCTGAATTGGTGACACGTGAGGATGGGTCCATCAAGGGCGTCATTGTCGGAGAAGCTGGGATCCAGGCTGATGGATCACATGGGCCCAATTACGAACCGGGCATGATATTATCGGGCAAATATGTCTTGATTGGTGAAGGGGTGCGCGGTTCCCTTGGCAAAAAACTAATCGCTCAGTTTGAATTGGATGTTGACCGAGAGCCGCAAAAATACGGAATCGGCATTAAAGAGTTATGGAAAGTAAAGCCTGAGAATTTCCGTAAAGGTCATGTGCAACATACATTTGGTTGGCCTTTGAAAAATGATACGGGTGGTGGGTCATTTATGTATCATTTTGGCGATATGGAAGTAGCCATCGGATATGTTGTGCATCTCAACTATAAAAACCCCTATCTTTCTCCGTATCAGGAGTTTCAAAAATTTAAAACACATCCTGAAATCTCAAAAATTCTTGAAGGGGGAGATCGCGTGGCTTATGGCGCGCGGGCAATTACTGAGGGAGGCTTTCAGTCTGTTCCCAAGCTGACATTTCCAGGCGGCGCGCTGATCGGGTGTTCCGCAGGTTTTGTTAACGTGCCGCGCATCAAAGGCAATCATAATGCGATGTTGACAGGCATGATGGCCGCAGAGGCAGCATTTGAGGCTATTGGTTCGGGCCGTGAAGGAGATGAGCTTGCGGCCTATACGGAAAAATACAAAAAATCTACCGTATACGCTGAGTTGAAAAAAGTGCGTAACGTAAAACCTTTATGGTCAAAATTCGGCACCTGGGCGGCGCTTCCTTTGATGGGGGCAGAGTTGTGGATGACAAATTTATTGGGCGGGTTTTCGATTTTTGGTACCTTAAAACATGGTAAAACTGATGCGGAGTCAACTGAACCGGCTTCAAAACACAAGCCCATAGAATATCCAAAACCTGACGGTATCATCACTTTTGATCGCTTGACCAATGTTTCCTTTTCAGCAACCAATCATGCTGAGGATCAACCTTCTCATCTGGTGTTGAAGGATAGCGCGGTTCCCATTTCTGTGAATCTACCTCAATATGCGGAACCAGCACAGCGTTATTGCCCGGCCGGTGTTTACGAAGTTTTAACCGATGATGATGGCTCTAATCCCCGGTTTCAGATCAATTCACAAAATTGCGTGCACTGTAAAACTTGCGATATCAAAGACCCATCCCAAAATATTGAATGGTGTGTTCCCGAGGGTGGCGGCGGCCCCAATTATCCGAACATGTAGGTATCTATCTGTATTTAAAGTGTAATTCTTACTTTTCGTTGATTTATAGTCAGCGTTAACACATGCGGTTGGCACGATTAAGATGGTAGAATTTTTGTGGCGCTATGTTAATAAAACTATGCTATTGCCTAGAAATTCGAATTTTCGGAGTCTGACTTTTGTGGGCCGGGGGCAATGAAAATTATCGATTTGAGGTAAGCCCCTCAATTGAGTATAAAGTGAGATCGCAGTGAGAATAAACATCACCAAATTATCTTTGTGCATCGAGGGCTTGCGTGTACTTTTGCGCAAGGGTTCATTTTTCACATTGGGGTTCTTATGGCTCGGATTGATCTCCGCTTGCGCCAATGTTGGCGGTTATGGCTATGAACCGGCGACCACGGTCACTGGAGAATATCTCGCAGGGCGGTTGGCGGCCCGGCAAAATGATCATGCAACCGCAGCGAAACAGTTTTCACGGGTGCAACCTGCTGCACCAGGCACGCTGGTTCTGAGAGAGCAAGCCTTTCAATATCATTTGCTCAATGGTGATTTTGAGAGAGCGGCTGAGCTGGCAACCCAGATTGCAAGATTTTCTGGGCCTGACCAAGATCTCTTGATCCCCCTGACAATTGCAGTAGATGATTTGCGTTCCAAGAGATATGCATCAGCAAGGGCTGAGTTATACAATATTAAAGACAGCCCGGCTCATGAGGCCGTAGCCTTTTTGTTAAAAGGATGGGCTCTTGATGGTGATAAAGGTACGACAGCGGCAATAAAACATTTGAAAAATCCGCCGGCCAACCTTTTTAATGGATTTACACCGCTCCACCTTGCTCTTTTATATGATAAAGCGGGATTGCGTGCCGAAGCGCAAGGATCATATCAAGTCGCGTTTTTATCACTTGGTGGCGCTGTTGGTCAGCGTGCGTTCTCTGAATTTTTAATTAGAAATGGCGACGAAGAACTAGCCAGAGAAGCCAGCCATTTTTTATTAAGGCGAGCAGGCTATAGCCGAATATTGGCGAAGCGTAATTTAGTGGCGCTTGAAAAAGGAGAGAAGGCCTTTAATTATGCCAGCCTTTCGCCCAGTCAAGGCGGGGCCATCGTCATGTTCATGATGGGTTCGGCGATGGTTGAGCAAATTTATGAGCAACGCAATGCAGCTACTGAGGCCGGGTTCAATTTGCGTGAACCAGCTTTAAACCAACCTATAGCAATGATGCAGTTGGCATTGGCGCTTGACCCTAATCTTGAAGAAGCACAAAATTTTCTCGGCACATTAAACAATATCCATGGTCAGTATGATGCGGCTATCGCGGCTCATTCAAAAGTGCAGCCGAGCTCTATTTATTATGAGCCCTCACAAGTTGAAATCGCGAATGCATATGTCAGGCTTGAAAATAATGGGAAAGCTTATGACGTATTGGAACAGTTGATTGCGCGTAACCCAGCTGCGAATGAGGGACGTCTCATTTTAGCTTCGCGCTATGCTGCAGAAGACCGTCATAGTGAAGCGGTCGCGCTATATGATGAGGCGATTAATAGTCTGGATGATAATTCGTTTGCGGATGATTGGCGCTTTTATATTGGGCGCGCTGAGTCGTTAATTCAATTGGGGCAATGGGATCTCGCCGAAAAAGATATGAAGCGCGCCGTTGAAATTGCGCCAGAGGAGCCTTTGGCATTAAATTATCTCGGGTATTCTTGGGCCGAGCGCGGTGTAAACTTGGAAGAGGCGTTTGCGCTTTTGGAAAAAGCATTGGAAAAACGCCCACGCTCGGGCTCTATAACTGACTCTTTAGGCTGGGCGCATTATCAGTTAGGCCAGTATGATGAGGCAGTCACGAAATTAGAAAAAGCGGTCTCGATTGAACCGGGTGACCCAACAATTACAGATCATCTAGGAGATGTTTACTGGAAATTGGGCCGAAAAATTGAAGCCCGCTATGAATGGAGCCGCGCGCTAGAGCTTGATCCTGACCTAAAACTCAAAAAAAGCCTGCAAGCGAAGTTGGAAACGGGTTTGACTGACAGTGATCATCAGGGCGATGAGACGAAGTCTTCACACAGCGAAACGGCACAAACACAGCAAGATCAATCATCGGTCAGGGCATCGGATGATTCATCAGACCTAGGTCAATAACCCATCCATGATTACTGAAATTGCGCCTGCGAAAATCAATCTCTATCTTCACGTTGGCGGCGTTCGCGAAGATGGATTGCATGATCTTGCCAGCCTTTTTGTGTTTGCCGATCAGGGTGATGAGGTTCAGGTCGAGCATGATCAAGCATTATCCTTGACGATTAAAGGCCCCTTCGCTGATGAACTTTTGACTTTTTCCCTTGAGGAAAACTTGATTATGGGTGCAGCCCGTGCGCTAAAGGTGGCAACAGGGTATGAGGGTGGCGCGAAGATTAATTTAACCAAAAATTTGCCGATTGCCTCTGGAATTGGTGGAGGATCTGCTGATGCTGCAGCCGCATTGCGAGCCCTAATTCGGCTATGGGATATTAAAATTACAGACTCTGAGCTGCACAAAATTGCGTTTAAACTTGGGGCGGACGTGCCGCCATGTCTGTATGAAAAACCACTTTTTGTCAGCGGTGCGGGTGAACAAATGAAACCAGCACCGAGCCTTCCACCTTTATGGGTGTGTCTTGTAAATCCGAGGGTGCCAACGCCAACCGGGCCTGTTTTTCAAGCCTACGATCAAAATTATCCATTTCCGCCCTCACCAATTCATATGAAGGCAGATGATTTTATTTCTATACAGAATTTTAAACGGGGAATTGCAACCACTACAAATGATTTACAACCCCCTGCCATGTCGATGGTGCCCCAAGTGCGCGAGGTTTGCGTGTTTTTAAAAGCTTCCAAGAACATTGTCCTGGCGCGTATGTCTGGCAGCGGTGCGACATGTTTTGGTTTATACGGAACCATGGAAGATGCAAAAAAAGCGAGCGTAACAGCAATGAATAGAAATTGGTGGTCAATGGCCGCAAGAATTATACAATAGGACTGCATTGACCATCTTTTGTCGTATTTACGGTGAATTTTGCATCGTTTTGTGAATGGCGTGTGGATAAACGGGCATGCGCCTACCCAATTTTAATATCGTTTAACGATGGCGGCATGCTTACACCATTGAGGTTTCTCGGATCTGGTTCTGGCTCTCCCACAGACTGTGAAATGGGGAGAGCTCCGGCCCAGATTGGCAAATCATAATCTTCCTCATCATCGCTCGGCGGGCCAGTACGAATTTTTGCTGAGGCTTCCTCAATTGGGAGTCCGATGATTGTTGTCGCTTTAATTTCCTGATCATTAATTTCTCTCAACTGTTCCCAGCGCCCCGGATAGAGGGTTTGCGTAAACGTTTTTAATTTTTCCAATTTAAGGGCATGGTCCGTGATCTCTACCGACTTTCCATAAATCATCACCGAGCGATAATTAGCCGAATGGTGAAACGCTGAACGTGCCATGACCAATCCATCCAGTATAGAAACTGTCAAGCATACATCGAGCCCTGATGCTTTCTTTAGTGCTCTGCTCGCGCTAGAGCCGTGCCAGTAAACCACATTCCCCTCGCGCCATTGCAGCGTTGGTGTTACCGCTGGTTTGCCATCTAAAATATACCCGACATGACACAAAGGGCTGGCATCAAGGATGGCATTAATCGTGGCTCGATCATAAGCCCCGCGTTGATGGGCTCTTCGAACCCGCGTGCGGCTTGTGGTTTCGAGACCGTCTGGCAAAGAGGATTGAGACTCAGACATTGAAATTTTCCTCCAGGGTTTGGTGAAATCTATTGAAGTTGTTCGGGGTGAAATGCTGGTTTTTCACCAAAAACCATGACATATTCTGTTCAGATAAAAAAGCCTATCATGTTGGCTGCATGTAGCAAACAGTGCGATGAGTGCGGGCGCTTTCAAGTTGAATGTATATGATGAATTTTCCAATTTGGCCTTTGCTTTTCTTGATGCTGATGGTTTTTATCCCTGCATTCTTATTTTGCCGTTTTTTTTCTAAAGCTATCATCTTGCCAGACCATCCCAATCATCGCTCTAGCCATTTTGAGCCAACATCACGTGCAGGCGGGGTCTCGCTGATGCTCGCATGGGGATTTGGTGTATTATTGGCAATGGTTTTAGCACCAAAGATTGCGACCTATTCATGCAATCAGTATGTGTATTTTTGCGGAGCTCATTTTGAAGCTGGAGATATATCGTTTTTTTTATTGATCCTCGGGGCTGCCCTTTTGGGATTACTGGACGATATTTTTGCCTTAAAACCAGTGTTGAAGTTTTCAGGTCAAGGAGCGTTAGCGCTCTTGTTTATTTTCTTGATCGGTCATATCGGATTTGTGCCAATACCTCTTTTTGAAAACTGGAAGCTGGGAGTTTTCGGGGTGCCGCTGACTTTCTTTTGGATTGTGGGGCTAATGAATGTCTATAATTTTATGGATGGGGCAGATGGACTTGCCGCAAGTGTTGCGGTTTTGGTTTTAACGGTTATTGCGCTTGTGGCGTTTTTTGATCAACACGCTACAATCATCATCTTCGCTCTCTTGATGGTTGCGGCTTTGCTTGCGTTTCTTCCCTTTAATATGTGCAAATCGGGCCTCTTTTCGAAGGGGTTGTTTATGGGCGATAGCGGTTCACAAATGATCAGTTTTTTGATAGCCGGGTTTGCGATTATGCTGCCAAGTGGAACGTACGATCAGACTTTAGTGCTTTTTGTCCCGGTATTAATGCTTCCCCTTATCACTGATGTTGCATTTACACTTGTCCATCGCGGACATCGTCGACAAAATCTACTGCAAGCCCATCGCGAACATGTTTATCAATTAATGATCCGTATGGGGGCGAGTCACAAGGATGTCAGCATGATTTATGTGGGTTTAACTGGAATTTGTGCTGTTGCGGGATTTTTTATGCTCTCTATGGCGAATTGGTTGCAATGGACTATTCCATTGATATTATTTTTTGGGATGTGGTTAATGGCTTTGATGGTTTTCAAACGCGCCAAATTCAAAGGGATAATTGCTGGCATTACGCCATAAAGTCAAAGAGCAGGCCAACTTCGTTACATTTATACCTTGTGTGAGTTTGGTTTCAGGGGGGTGAAACGCTGTCATAGATTTCGCCAAACAGATCTGCCACTTTTGGGATGACTGGATGATCGCGCGTAATTCCCAATCTGACAAATACCATATTTTTATCAGGGACAATAACCACATATTGTCCGTCTCGACCGGCAAAAAAATATGTTTCTTCGGATAGCCGTGGGAAAAATTGCTCTCTTTGCTCAGGCGTATCGGCGTTTTTAATTCCTTTTTTATTCAGCCAGAAATGAGCGCCGTACTGATTATCTGAAGTGACAGTTGGACTTGAAACAATATCGTTCCAGTCTTCAGGTAAAATGCGCTTACCCTCCCAAAGGCCATCTTGCAAATAAAGTTGACCCATTTTCAACCAATTTCGACCCGTTGCGTATACATATGAAGAGCCAATAAAATCACCAGCACCGTCGGTTTCTAATATAGTATCTGCTAACCCAAGGGGGCGCAAAAGGAAGTTTCTGGCAAAGGGAAGAATTGCCATTCCTTTTGCTTCACTGACATCACCTATCGCGCGCGATAACAAATTACTGGACCCGCTGGAATAATACCAATGTGTTGCTGGTTTATGTTTTGCCTCACTTTGTGCTGCGACACTTGCAGCACTATGAGATTTAAACAGCATTCGATTAACATCCGAATTTGTGTCCGCATAGTTTTCGTTAAAATCTAGGCCGCTATGCATGCGTAACAGATCGTCCCAGGTTAAATTTTCGCGGCTATTATCACCATGCCATTCAGGTACAGGTAATGGATCATGAATAGAGAGATAATTGTTGTGGACACCGATTCCGATTAAGGTGGCAACTACACTCTTGGCTGCGGACCAACTTTGAAGTTTTGTATTTTGATCAAATCCATCAGCGTAGTGTTCAAAAACCAACTCACCATCGACGGCAACCAGGATTGCTCGGTGGTTTAATCCGTCAGATCGAAATGCGGAAGTTACTGAGTTGCGTAGGCTATCATAGTCAACCCGTGGATTGACCTTTTGATTCCCCCCGAATGCTTGAGGCCACGGCTTGGCCGTTACCGGGGAGAACGCTGCTGGTGTATAGGAGTGTCGATTGAGGTTGAGAGCGCACCCCGCACCTTCGCGATATTTAGCGTGTGCTTTGGCAAGTCCGAACAAAGATGCGGTGACTGTCATTTCGCCGTCATCAATGTTAGTGGAGATTTTAGAGAGAAGAGGATGAATGTCGGTGAAATCATTTTGGATGATCTCTTCTGAATTTCTATGGGCGACAAAATATTCTGAACATAAAACTTTTGCGACATAAGACGTCGGTGTTTTTACAAAATTATTCCCCCTAAAAAGCAATAACATTATCAAGAAAACTATGCCCAAAATTATCAATAGTTTTTTCGTCATAATGCCCTTTTCCTGTATACCTTATAAGGTTTTGCTATTGTCTTATCCTAACATTATGCTGCGCTAGTGAAAAACAGTTTGCTCAGTCAATTCTAATAAACCCTGACATAGAAGCATTGGTAACGATGGCGGGTTTTAGGGCTGTTAAAATCTGGAAATTGCTTTTTTACACATTCTCGGCGATAAGTGTGAGGGATATCGATTATTCAGGGCGCGCATTGAAAAAATATCGCGAAGCAATCATATAAAAAAGTCTGCGGTAGGCATGAACAAATTTGAACGCTGAATTCACTTTTAGGGTTTGTGTTATGATAAATTTAGCGTATTTCGGTGTGCGACAAGCAAAGCAACGGCCTCTATAAATGACTTCTCCTGAGATTATCCCGGCTCAAAGGCAAAAGATCGCCGTGATCGGCAGCGGAATTGCTGGAATATCTGCCGCGTGGGGACTTTCTAAAGCCCACGATGTGACACTTTTTGAAAAGGCCTCCTATATCGGTGGGCATGCCAATACGGTTGATGTCAAGCTCAAGGGTGAGGATGATCGGGAACAGGCTATTCCTGTTGATACTGGTTTTATAGTGTATAATGAAACTAATTACCCTAATTTGGTGGCAATGTTTAAGGCACTGGGCGTTGTAACAGCGCCTTCAGATATGTCTTTTGGGGTTTCGTTAAATGCAAGGACATGTGAATATTCCGGGCAATCGGTAAGGTCTGTTTTTGCAACGCCCTCAAATTTGGTTTCTCCAAAGTTTTGGAAGTTTTTGCTGGAAATTCCTAAATTTCACAAAGCGGCGCACCGCGCGTTGAAGGTTGGTATTGATGATAGCTTGACTTTAGGTGATTTTATTGATCAGCATACGTTATCAAAAACGTTTACAGAAGAATTCATGATTCCAATGGCGGGCGCCATATGGTCAGCGCCGAGTGATCAAATTTTAGCTTATCCAGCCAACGCAATGCTTAGATTTTTTCAAAACCATGGATTATTGCAAGTATTAAACATGCCGATATGGCGCACGGTTCAAAATGGTTCACGTGAATATGTTGAGAAGGTACTACATGATTTTGTCGGGAATATACGGTTAAATTGTGCGGTTGAAAGTGTTGTGCGTCAAAGCGATAAAGTCCTCATTACATTTACAGGTGGCGAAAAAGATATCTATGATCAAGTGGTGATTGCAACCCATGGCGATACGGCGCATAATCTATTAAAAAACCCGAGTGAACGTGAAAAATCTATTCTCGGCGCCTTTCAATATATGAGAAACAAGGCCTATCTACATTGTGATCCGCGTCATATGCCACGAAAAAAAGTGGCTTGGTCTGCATGGAATGTACTACGTGATAAAAATCAGGTTGCGCTGACTTATTGGATGAATAAACTCCAACCCTTACCTTGCAAGGACAATATCTTTGTGACCCTCAATCCAATAGGGGATATTGATAAGGTGTTGGGTACATATAATTATGATCATCCGCTATATACCCATCGCTCTTGCCAAGCCCAAGAGGAAATCTGGTCGATTCAAGGCATCGGAAATGTCTGGTATGCGGGGGCTCACCTTGGGGGCGGCTTTCATGAAGATGGCTTGCAAGCAGGGTTGGCAGTGGCGGAGGCTATTGGTGGTTTTCGACGCCCTTGGTCGGTCGAAAATCCGTCAGCTCGTTTATCAATCACGCATGAGTTTAAAAAGAGATATTTTTCGACCATGCGATAGAGTGGTACATTTGATATAATGAAAAATCGGTTGTCACATGATCAAAGCCTTGCGTACAAGGCAGTTATTTATGAAGGTTATGTGCGTCATCATCGCTTTAAGCCGAAAAAACATTATCTATGTTACCGTGTGTTTTCATTTTTGGTGGACGTGGACGGGTTGGATGACTTGTCTGACAGGTTGAAATATTTTTCACGTAATCGATTTAATCTATTTTCATTTTATGATCGTGACCATGGGTCGGGAAAACCTGATGATATATCGCGCTGGGTTATACGACATTTGGAGCGCGCGAATTTGCCTCTGGATGGCCGGATAGAGATGCTGTTTTATCCACGTATGTTCGGTTACGCTTTTAATCCTATTACGGTTTATTATTGTTATGATGGTCGTAATCAATTGATGGCTATACTTTATGCTGTTCGCAATACATTTGGTGAACGCCACGGATATCTTATTTTGGTTAATAAGGAAGGCAAGCTGATTCATCAATATGCAGACAAATTGCTTCATGTGTCTCCCTTTGTTGATATGAATATGAAATACCATTTTATGCTTAATCGGCCGTGTGAAAATCTCTCACTGACAGTGAAAGTCGATGATGGGGAGGGACACCTTTTGAACGCAAATTTTTCGGCTCGTGCCCATCCAATGGAAGCGAGAACCCTCAAACGCTTGGTTTGGCGCTATCCGTTTATGACGCTTAAGGTTGTTGCGGGCATTCATTGGGAAGCGATTAAGCTGTTGGCCAAGGGTTTAAGGTTGCGCCCTGGTACCCCTGAGCCCCAACATTCAGTTACCATTGTGCGTTAGATAATGCTCGGTTCAACGCAAGACGGGTAAGGGTGTGTGACCGCGGTTTTTTTATAAATCGTGATTGATTTTGGGTCATTTTTTCTTGCCATTTTTGCCTATCAGGAGAATAGTCAACCAAAAAATGCGATCTCTATTTAAGGTGGAATTTCAAAAATGAGCAAAATTTATGAAAACGCGTCGGCTGCCCTTAAGGGGATTCCTTTTGACGGAATGACGGTGATGTCCGGGGGATTCGGGTTATGTGGCATTGCTGAGCAACTTATTATCGCTTTGCGTGATAGCGGCGTCAAAAACTTAACCGCTATATCCAACAATGCTGGCGTAGATGATTGGGGACTTGGGCTTTTATTGGAAACCCGCCAGATTAAAAAGATGATTTCTTCCTATGTTGGTGAGAATAAGGAATTTGAGCGTCAATATCTGGCAGGGGAGTTAGAGCTGGAATTCAATCCACAAGGGACGCTTGCGGAGCGATGTCGGGCGGGGGGCGCGGGTATTCCTGGTTTTTATACCAAAACTGGCGTCGGGACGATCATTGCCGATGGTAAAGAGCATCGCGATTTTGATGGTGAAACCTACATCCTGGAGACGGGGTTGGTTGCGGATTTATCTATTGTTCGTGCTTGGAAAGGCGACGCTCAAGGCAATTTGATTTATCGCAAAACCGCGCGTAATTTTAATCCGATGATGGCGGCCGCGGGTAAAATTACGGTTGCTGAAGTTGAAGAAATTGTCCCCGTTGGTTCGTTGAACCCGGACGACATTCATACGCCGGGTATTTATGTTCAGCGTTTAGTTCAAGCTAATCAGGAAAAGCGGATTGAAAACAAAACAATTCGTGAAAAGGAGCAGGCATAATGGCTTGGGATCGCAATGATATGGCTCAAAGAGCCGCTCGTGAGTTACAAGACGGGTTTTACGTTAATCTTGGTATCGGCATTCCCACAATGGTCGCGAATTTTATTCCCGATGGTGTGGATGTCACTTTACAATCAGAAAATGGCATGCTCGGTATGGGGCCTTTTCCTGATGAAGAGCATGTTGATGCTGATTTGATCAATGCTGGCAAACAAACCATCACTGAGTTGGATCGAACCTCTTACTTCTCATCGGCGGAAAGTTTTGCAATGATCCGTGGGGGACATATTGATCTTTCTATTCTTGGCGCGATGGAGGTTTCTGAAACAGGAGATCTTGCGAATTGGATGATTCCTGGAAAAATGGTCAAAGGCATGGGCGGCGCAATGGATTTAGTGGCGGGTGTTAAAAGAGTTGTGGTTGTTATGGATCATAATTCTAAATCAGGGGCCCCTAAGCTTTTGAGAGAATGCAGTTTACCACTAACTGGAAAAGCGGTCGTGGATATGGTCATTTCCAATGTTGGCGTATTTGAAGTTGATCGAGGAAAAGGAATGCGGCTCACTGAGCTTGCCCCGGGGGTCAGTGTTGATGAAGCGCGTGAGCGTACCCAAGCTCAGTTTGAGGTTGCCGTTTAATCGGTCAAGAAAAATAGAAAATTTTGAACATGGATAACAAGATAGAATTTTATTTTTCTTTCCGCAGTCCTTATTCCTATCTCGCCTTTGGTCGCCTGGTTGAGATTGCTGATCGGTTTTCTTGTGATATTGATTTGAAAATTGTTCGCCCACTTGCCTTGCGTGAACCGGGTTTTTTTAAAAATGGTCGCCCGCAATTCGTTCCTTATCTGTTAAAGGATATTTTCCGCGAGGGGGAACGCCTATCGATTCCGTTGCAGTTTCCAAACCCTGACCCCATTAAGATGGATTTGGCGAGCGGACAGTTGGATGCAGACCAACCCCTTATGGATATGTTGCTTCAATTGGGCTTTGCTGCGCTCTCAACTGGAGATGGCATTTCCTATATTCGTGCAATGGCTCATTTGATTTGGGGGGGGAGTGTCCGATGGGATCAAAAGGAGCAGTTGGAAAAAATGGCTCTCTCGACAGGGCATAATCACGCCGAACTTCTCGATTGGGCGCAAGCTCATTCGCAGCAAATAGAGGCAACGCTACTTGATAATGAACAGGCTCAGCTTGTTTATCATTGGGGGGTGCCACTAATGGTATTTCAAGGGGAGCCATTTTTCGGGCAAGACAGGCTTGATGCATTGCAATGGCGCTTAGAGCAAAAACGCTAATTTGATTTTAGGGCATTCCCCGATCAAGTGGCTACCGGTTAAGCGCCCGGAAATGCGATAAAACTATAACACAAATTACCTGCTTAATACCATTAGATGCTGTGGTGCTTTAGGGGGCAAACCTAAAGGCTCCGTCTTCGACGGTTACGGGGGCGGCCTATTATTGTAGATTGCTCAAGCAAGTTATGGTTGTTTGATTAAAGCCGTGATAGTTTTATTTTATGGATTGCGAGCGGTGATAATTTTGTAATCTTTTGGTTGATGACATGTATCAGGAGTAGTCGAGAATGAAATCATGGGTTTTTATCGGGAGCTTTTTTGTCTCGTTATTGTTGGGGGGCTGTGTAACCACAGCGCATACAGATTTAAAGAAAAATCTTCGAGAGGCGGGGTTTTCAAAGTCGAGTGCGAAATGCTTGACTGATGAGATGGATGATCGACTCTCCTATGCAGATTTGCAGGATGTAAATGCTTTTATCAACTCTATTGAGGTTAATGGCGATGCGCGTTCAACAATTATTGAGCAAGGAGCACGCATTGCCAATCCGAAAGCAGCGGCTGCATTCTCCAGAGCTAACCTGGCTTGTGTGGTGGATGAATGAGCGTGACAATAGAAGGTTTATGTCCTCCTGAATTTGCGGCTGTAGAAGAGGCGTTTGCTCATAATTTTGCGCAAGGTGAAGAGCTCGGCGCTTGTTTTAGTGTATTCATCAATGGGCAAAGTGTCATTGATATCCGGGGCGGTCATTGTGATAAAAAGAAAACACGTCCTTGGACAGATGATACGATCACATGTGTTTTTTCGTCCGGAAAAGCGATCTTGGCATATTTGATTGCAGTCGCCGTTAATGATGGGGAACTCGACTATGAGGCACCGGTAGTAAATTACTGGCCGGAATTTGGTGCGAATGGTAAAGATAAGATTACACTTGCGCAAGTTCTGTCCCATCAGGCAGGATTACCAGGGATCCCCGATGAAATGGACCCCGCTTTATGGCTTAATTGGGAGGGCTTGGTTGATCGCCTTGCGCAAGCTAAACCGCTCTGGACACCGGGAACCGGGAGTGGTTACCACCCGCAAACATTTGGACATTTGGGAGGGGAGGTGTATCGCCGGGCAATGGGAAAGAGTGTCGGGGAAGCGATTGCGGCATATAATTTACCATTGCATTGTGGTCTTGGTACTGAGCATATCGAAAATATTGCCTATATGCAAAAACCCCCTAAGGCTCCAGATCTTGGGGAGATGAATGAATTTACCAAGATTGCATTTTTAAAGCCCTGGTCATCGCCCGCAAGCAATGCGGTTACCCGCGAAGATTGGATGAGCGTGCAAATACCCGCATCCAATATGCACGCTAATGCACGCGGGCTCGCGGAATTTCTTCACCCGCTTGCAAATCAAGGGAAGACTATAAAGAACGAGCGGGTCTTATCTCAAACAACATTAGCGGCGTTTGTGCTTGAACGTACCTATAGTGATGACCTTGTTTTGCCATTTAAATTGGCCTGGGCTGCGGGTATGATGCGTAATGAAAATTACCACTTTGGACCGAACAGGAATGCACTTGGTCAATCAGGGTTTGGTGGATCAGCTGTTGTTGTGGATCCAGACCATCACATGACTATCAGTTACGTGATGAATAAGATGTCGCCTTACCTTGTTGGTGATCCGCGTTCATTACGACTCATTCATGCAGTTTATGAATCGTTCTAAAATGTCTCCGCATCAAATGGAATCAAAGAGGGGCTTTAGAATGATTTATAGACATTGTTTATACTATAATTAGCTATCGCCAGAACAGCAATGACGCAAATATAAAAACCCCCGCATGTAAATGCGGGGGTTTTTTCTTGATACAGAGTAAATTTATACGGCTTGATCAGCAGTTTTTTTAACATCTTCAAGTTCAAGGATGTTGGAGCTTTGGCTATTGCTTAATGGCATATGAGATTTTCCGTTAAACTGTGCGCCCTCCTCAACAATCACGGAAGGCGCATGGATATCGCCTTCAACTTTTGATGTTTCATTCAAGAAAATTTTATTGCTCGCATGGATCGTTCCTTTGACTTCTCCATCAATCTCAATAATGGCCCCTTTGACTTCGCCAGTGACAATGGCATCAGGGCCAATTAATAAAAGATCATCGCCAATGATCTCTCCGTCTATGTGGCCAGAAATTTTACTCGGCCCTTTGCAAATCAGCTCGCCCTTCATTTGACTGCCAGTACCGACAACAGTATCGCAATTACGACTTGTACCCATTATATTTTTCATCATGATTATACCCCATTTATTAATTTGATACGGCCAACTGTAATTGCAGCCGATTATTAATAGCTTTCTCAAGCTATGTTATGACAATGAATTCTTACCAACCCCCCAAATAATTAAGTTCATTTTTAAATATTAAACTTGTGCTGGCAACACTTTTCCCCATATATCGTGAGAATAGTGCTTAGCAAATAACGTGCCCGGTGATTTGTCTGTCTAGGGTATATTGCGAAAAAGGGGGTCGATGTTGAGGATTGCCCTTCATTAACTTTGCAAAAATGCAAGAAAATAGCACCTTAGAGCAAATTTGTGTCTCAGATCGATTCAAAGTTTCTCATCAAAAAATCAAAAAGTAGCTTTGAGCCAATTGATTATGTGGTCATTTAAAATATCTGGCTTTTCCCACATCACCCAATGACCAGAATCTGCAATTGTCTTTCTGGTCAAGTTTTCTACCAAGTCATCCATTTTTAAAGAAGCTTCCGGTGGCAGGAACAAATCTAACTCCGCTCCAACCCAAAGACTTGGCTTTTTAATCGTGATATCACGATCCTTCATGATCTCCCAATTTAGGTTGAGATTACGATATAAATTAATACCGCCATGAAACCCACTTTGTTTGTAGGCGGATATATAAATATCAATATTCTCTCTTGTGACGATCACCTCATTCATGTTGGGAAGTGTGCCGTTGAGTAATCGTCCCGGTAGATCATAGATACGCGGCACGAGTGCTTCCCACTGGTCTCTAGGGGCGGGTTTTCGAAACATAATTCGGAAGAATTTTTCTTCTTGCCCGGTAAAAACCTTCTCTACTTTTCCAAATTCTTGAAATTGTACAAAATAATGTTTTGGCCCAAACCGTTTCTCAATAATACCCAGCGGCGCCACAGGCGGCGCGGGGAGGTGCGGTGTGCAAACTCCGATGACGCCGGCTACGCGAGCGGGGTGCAAAACTGCCATCGGCCAAACAATGGCCCCGCCCCAATCGTGGCCACAAATAACCGCCTGCTCGATGGAGAGTGAATCCAGAATATTGGCCAGGTCATCTGTCAGATGAATGATGTCATAAAGGTTTGGATCTTTGGGATTATCGGAATTGCCAAAGCCTTTTAAATCAATGGCAATCACACGATAACCAGAATCGGCGAGAGATTTAATTTGGTTCTTCCAACTATAGGCGATTTCAGGCCAACCATGAACAAGTAGGATGGGGGGGCTTGTTGTATCAACCGGCCCTGATTGATAAATCGCAAATTTACCACTTTTGGTTGTAATATATTCCGGTTCGGGAAAGCCGGGCGCTGAGTGGATAGAAGCTAATTTTGTCATAGGCCAAGTCTGAGATCGCGCCAGCATAAAATCAAGGGATGGAAGCAGATGTGTTCCGCTTGGTGGCCGAAAATCATGATAAATTTGATGATTGGCCATATTTTCCCCCTAAATTAATGATATTGATTTGCCTAAATGTCCATTTTATAGAGTTTTTATGAGATTGACCTTTTAGAGCAAGGGTACTGATGATGCTGGGATTTCCCCAAAACATAGGCTGTCATAGAGTTATGACTGCGGGTACTGGAAAAACCTTAAGGCCATTTCTGCGTGATTTGGCTTTTCTAGGTGTGTTTGGGGTTTCTTTGTTACCTGCATTTTCCCCTGCATTGGCATGGGAGGATGAACTTAATGATGTCCAAGTAGAAAAACCCACATCTGCAACGGCCTCGTTTGAAAGCAAAACCCAATCGCCTCAGCTATTTTTTGGCTATGGTGACGCGGTAAGATCGAGGCGGACGGTCGTGACTGTTGCGTCCTATGATGCTTCAAACCCATTTAACGCATTGGTTGGGCTTAAACGCAAACGCAACAAAAATAAGTTGCGTAATCTAAAGCGTGTTCGTCTTTATGTTTTATCCGATGGAGAGAAGTCTTTTCTCTTCCATGATACGGGGTCCCAAGCCCGGATTCAGTTTTTATGTGGGGATGCTGATCAGCGCATTGAGTGTGATTTGGACGAGGATGGAAAATCTTCAGAAGTCTATACACTTGCTGCGACACGTGCGCCGCGCGGAGACGTCATCTATAAAGACAGTGAAGGTCATACACTGCTTCGTATTGCCTCCTATGGCGGGGCAACAGTTTGGTGGCCCGGTGATATTGAGGCTCGTGCAGCGTCACGTTCGTTCTCTGATTTAACCGAGATCAATCTGAAAGTTGTTAATGGGCGTAAGGCTTTGCGCAGAGCCAATCGCGCAACCGCTTTGTTAAGTGCGCTGACCGGTAAGCCGATAGAATTTCGGACGCCCTTGGATGGCTTGGTGTTTCCTCCCACTGAGCTGGATCAAAATGGGACAAGATTGTCAGGCTCTCAAGATGCCGGTGCTGAAGCGCGACTTGAAAATAATTATGAGAGCTTAGAACCACTTGAACAAGTATTTGCACGATCCCCTGGTTTGCGTGAAAGTTCGGTTCTCGCCGACGCAATTTTGATGACGACAAAGGGCATGGCCGCAGTAGCAGCGGACTCGACGGGGGCACGTGTTATGGGTTCGCGGCTGTTATTGGTTGAGTTCGTGCGGGCGTCAAATCCTTCTATGAGCCTTGAAAATGGTCATCTGAAAATCGGATATAATGTGGCCGAGGGATTGCAAGGAAGACCCTCATCAGCGCAAATCGCCCGCTTTTTAGAGGAAAATCTGTAGAATGGTCCAGAAGTTGGTGTTAATTAAACAAACTAAAAAACCTCACCCTCTCCATAGTCAAGCCGTAAAAGTGCCTCAATGTTTCGCTAGTTAGGTAAAATGATAAAATCACCTCTCGTAAATATGACTCGTAAGGGATTGTTTTTGATCTGTATGATCGCAACAATATCGCTGCCGCTTACACTGTCAGCAATCGCTATTCAGCCGTTGAAAGAATTGCGCGCGCGTGAACAAGAGGAAAAAAAGCTTGCCAGTGAGGCAAGCTTTACCAGTAAGACGTGTGGCACGGCAATCAATGCTAGCATTGACTGGTCTACCGCTGAAGATTGGCCTGCGAATGTGAGCATTGCCAAAGTGTGTGATGGTGCCCTTGCTGGTCTCGAAACTGTTTGCCGAAATGATCGCTCAAAGGGGGGGCAGGTGAAAAACTTTGTCTGTATGGGCGATGGCAGTGGTCCTGATTTCTCTGGTAACACGCTTTCTTATGGGGCTAGCCCTGGCAGTAATGGTTTTTCCGAAACAAAAGACTACCTTGAGAGCGTGCTCTAAAGTATTTTACGTGTCTGTGGGAATCGGTTGAACGGCAATACATGCAAAAAAAGAAAGACTTACATTACCTCGGCGATTCAATTTGATGTGGAGGTGCTTTAAGCTCCAATTGATCGCGAATGGCTCTAGCCTTGTTGCGTGATCGGCAGACCGAAAATTGCAAGCTGCAGGCTTAATCCAATGCGTGTAGCGCGTTCCATGAAAAAGGGGGGCACGGCTGAAGTTGGGGCTATATCGTTCAGGGTTTGTTCAAAAAGGTTTAACCAAAGTTCAAAATGATGAGGCTCAATGCCCGGCAAAGCTTTGTGTTTGGGGACTGGGCGGCCAGAATACTCTCCCGTTCCCAATGCGACGGAGCGCCAAAAACTTTTCATATGCGTTAGGTGAGTATCCCAATTGCCTCCCAAGGCTTGAGTGAAAATTGGTCCAAGCTCTCCATGGGCATGAATTCTATCATAAAACTCATCGACTAATTGAGAGATGAAATCGGCATTGGTGTCATGATCTTGCGGATCAATCTGAGGCGACTTTGATGTTTTTGCAGCTAATATGCGATCTTGTATCGCGCGCTTTAAATCGTGATTTACAGGATTTTCTTCTGGATCCTTCACTCAAGTGACTTTCTTTGATGCGCGTTCCCGCCCTAGCGCCCTAGCCCTTACGCCTGTTCAAATTGTGCTCATTCGGTGGGCCAGTTATTTTAAATCTGGCGGGATGACGAGAGGATTGTCGGCCTTGAAGTTGGGTTGGTTGAAATTGGGGTCATTGTTGAGGGCGTTCAGCGCGGCTCCATCTTGGTCTTTAGAGGATTGGTTGAGGGCCTCATTTTTTTGATCGTGAGCGGTGGTAGTAGGGGTTGGCGCATCTAGCTTTTTAAAATTTGTATTAATCGTAATACCCGCTTGTGCCAATTCGCCCCGTAAAACCAATGCCTTTAAATTAAAGGGGTCAATGCGCAATGCTCTGGCAGTATCTTCCGCAGAAAGATCAAATTGGGTGAGTTCTTTGTATGCGCGTGCTCTTGCGGTGTATCCGGTTGCGGTAACAATGCCTTGTTTTTCTGCAAGGGTAATTGCGTATACCACATCTTGCCAACGGCGGCGTTTGACGCTGATTTTTCCCGATAATAAATACAACTCACCAGCTTCCGGCGTTAAAGTTTTTGCGGCGTCCAAAGCGTTAAGGGCAGCATCTGTGCGATCCGCTGATAACCAAATTTCTGCTGCTTGTGCAAAAAGTCTGGCGCGGGTTAGTGTGTTCTCGCCATGACGCTCAGTTGCCATTTTCTCCGCCAAGGTTTGCAACCGCACCGCAGCTAGTTTTGGAAAGCCAGCGGCAAAATCGGCCATTGCGAGACAATGGGTTGCATGAGCGCCGCCCCCATCGCGCATCCACTTGTCAGCGGCGACGCGTCCTGTTTGCAAATCCTCCTCAATGCCTTGAAGGCATGCCTGATGGCGAGGGTTTACATTCAGATAAATATCAGATCGCGCATGTGGGTCTTGAATGATGTCTGTGCGCGAAGATTGACGGTCCTCTTGTTCCACCACGATGATTGCTTCAGATTCAGCGTTAGGCGTTTGGGAATTGGCTGGAACAACAACGCCTAGAAAAATGGCAGTACCGAGGGAGCAAGCTACAGATCTAATTTGGCGATGATGTAAGAACGGCTGAGGGGATTTTTTTTTCATGTCGAGAGCCTTACGCAAAACCGAGGCTATAATGTGACAGAAGGGGATGTCCTTGTCGACTCCTTGCTGGGCAATATGACCTGTTGGAGAGGGTAATCGCAATAGGGATCGATAATCAGTCCTACTGCACGGGTTCTGAAGTCTTTTGCGTTACCCGGCTTTTAGTTCTGTTTTGCGTGGTTTTTTGCGGTGTACTTTTCTTAGGTCGTCCCGCGCGGCGATTGGTTGATGTTGCATTCTCGGAAGGGGTTACAACTGGGGCCGTATTATCTTCTTGCTGCGCTAAATTTTTTTGAGAAAGAAGTAATTGCTCATTCGTGTCTGGCTTATTTTGCGCTTCTTGAAGGCCTGCGGGGCTGATCGGCAAGTGACAGGTAACCCGCGTACCTTCGCCAGGTACAGATTCCAAGCGCACCCAGCCCCCATGTAATTTTACGAATCTTTCTACCAAGGAAAGCCCAAGACCTACACCTGCACTGGGGCCGCGGCTTTCAAAAGCATCAAAAGCTTTTGCCTGATCTTCTGGGGAGACGCCGCGCCCGGTATCTTCAATCCATAGCCGCGCCATATCTGCTGTGCGATCCGCGCCAATAGTAACTTGGCCGCCGGTACCGGTATAGGCAAATGCATTTGAAAGCAGATTAAACAAAACCTGTTTTAAGCGCTGCTCATCTGCCTCTATAATACCAATGTCTTTGGGACAGTTTACGACCAGATTAACCCGTGTATCCTCAGCTTTCAGGGCCGCATAGGTCGCTGCACTTTCAACGAGTTCACGTAAATTGACCTCGCCAATTTCAAGAGCCATCTGACCTGCATCAATCGCAGTGAGGTCAATGACGTCATCAATTAAGTCGCGTAAGTGATAGGACGCTGTCAGGATGTCTGCGATATAATCTTTTTGACGATCATTCAGCACACCAAACATTTGGTTTTCGAGCATTTCTGAAAATCCAACAATGGTCGCCAAAGGCGTGCGCAATTGATGGGAGACGTGATCGGCGAATTTTGATTTTAAGTTGCCAACCGCTTCTAGAATTTCGTTGCGTTCTTGTAATTCTTTCTCTCGTTCACGAGAGTCGGTAACGTCAAGAAAATGCACCAGATTGGCGCCATCAGGTAAGGGCTGTGTTGAATAGGATAATGTGCGCCCATCGCGCAATAATAATTCACGGTTGCGAATGGGTTGGCGATCCTCCGGTGACATCGAAATAATACGTTTCTTAATCGCTTGGATAGCCGTATCATTCTCGGGTAACAAATGCGCCATCATGTGGGATACTTTGTCGACATGAGGGCTTGTTTCCAGAAAATCTTTACCCAGTCGCCATAAATCACGGAACGCTTCGTTAAACAAACGCAGGCGACCATCGCTGGCAAATACAGCAACCCCCTCGGAAAGATTATTGAGGGTAGAATGTTGGACCTTGATTTGTGTATTATATTTGGTCTCTAGTTGTAATTTTTCAGTAACATCTTCGAACACCAGCAAAACGCCGCCAAGTGTGTGGCGTTCTTTAGCCACCTTGATGGAGCGGCCATCGGGGAGTTTCCAGATTTCTGTTGGGGCACCGCCCTCTCGGCCGGTTCCAGGAGCAGCAATTTCGCCAGTATAGAGAACCAATTGTCCAGCTTTCCAGTCGGCATAATCAGCACCGCGCTCTTGCAGTTTTCCATTCTGATCAAGGTCGTCAAGAATTTCGCCATGGGTTGGCCGACCGGCAAGGTCAGCATCGTCAAGCCCCCATAATTCCTGAAAAGCACGGTTATAATAAGATAATGTCTGGTCAACACCAAAAAGAGCTACAGCTGAAGGAATTTCGTTCAGTATACGTTTGTTGGCCTCTAAGTGTTCACTTAAATCTCTTTGAGCGCGATCCAGGTCCGTTATATCTAGAGCGATACCGCCAATTGCGGCCCCTCCGGCTGAGTGCATCGGGGTTTCAATAATTTCGAGAACACGTCTTTCGCCATTTATGTTTACGACTATATTGCCACAGATGCGCTTGCGATTTTCCGCGGCTTCTTGTGCGATTTTTTTGGCGCTCGGGTCAAGTTCGATTTGTTTTCTCAAAACTTCGCTTGGTGAATTGCTCTCAACGGCTTCGCAATAGGCTCTGTTTACCCAAGCAAGGTTCAGGTCGCCATCACGGCGCCATGTAGGAATAGCCGACTTCTCCATAAAAGAGAGTGCGCCGTGTAGATCAATTGTCCGTTCACGAATTTTCCCAAGCATACCGTCATCTTCGGCCATGCGTGCTGCAGGATCGGTCAGCCATAAACCAACCTGTGACCCCGCTACCCGGCCATCGGCTTCAATGGCTCTTCCTTCAAGCGTGACAATGGACCCTGAAAAAGGAATGCCGTGTGCGCGCAAATCGCGCACTTTTTCGCGCAAAGATTTTACATCTTCTGCATCATCTTCGAGGGGGAGATCGCCCAGTGTTTCGAGTAGATGGCCAACCGGTGTATGCTGGACTTTGTCTTCCCTTTTTTCAACATTGGTGAAGCTTGTTGAAAATGAAAGCAGAGAGGCCATGGCGGCAGGTCCGCCTAGGATTTTGGGTTTGCCCCAGCCATTTTCCAAGGCGGTAAAATCATCTTCCCAAACAAGGACCAAACCGGGGTGGGCGGCCAGCACGGCGTCGGATTTTTCCAGTTTGGCTTCCATTTGGGCTAGTTTGGCTGACCAATCAGATGAGATGGTTTTTGAGGCCAATGATACGCGCACAGCCCACATCGTTGCGGCTACAGCAAGTCCCGTCAGCGCGGCCATGGCAATGCCTTGAATGCCAATGGCTTCAAACATTCCCGGTTGAATGCTGCGCGCGAGTGGATCCTCAAGGGTGGATTGGGCAAAGCTGGCTTCATGAATGCCAAACAGTTGTGTGGCACAAAGGGCAATGGCGGCGCTGCCTGATCGCAGGGTTGATTGAACGCGAGAACGCAACGAATATTTATTCATCGCGATGCCGGAAACCATGACGGCACTCGGGTGAGAGGCCGCTTTGAGCTTGCGTGATTTCGCATGCTGTTTATCGAATCCAGTCATTCTATCCAAACGGCGTTTTAAGAGTAGCCGCCCTTAATTGTGTATCTTGATAAGCTTTTGCGGAGAGTATCAAGGGTAATTTTTTGTGATTCGCTAATAAGAAGCTGCTTCGCCCTTGAGGGCCAGAAGAAAATGCGTAAAAGCGGTCGTATTTTTTGTATGGTTTTCCACCCCTGTCGGTCAAGTTTTCCCAGCGTCTAGAGAATTGCTATTTCGCGGTATCTCGTGCTTTTATGATCCGTAAAAGCAAGGAGTGATTATGTTCAATAGTCTCATGGGTATTAAACTGGCTGCGACTTTATGTGTGGCATGTGGATTAACTGCATGTCAGGGCAGAGGGCAGGCTCCGGTCAATTCTGACGCGAGCGAAGCCGGTGTTTTAGAGAGCTCGGTCCCAACTGAAAACATAAATCAGGGTCATAGGATAGCGCAGCCCATTGAAATTATCGCACGATTAGCCGCTGATGATATGGAGGGGCGAAAGGTGGGGACTCGCGGAAATGCACGAGCTGCAGCCTGGTTACGAAATCAGATGGCATTGCGAGAGATTCAGCCCTTTGCGGCGCAAAATTATGATCAATCTTTTGAATTTAAAACGCGTGATGACAAATCTCTAACGGGCTTGAATTTGTTGGGGGTTATTGCAGGCAGCAGCGTCTCTGCGCAAAGCGGTGAGGGGCCGATTATTGTGGTCACGGCCCATTATGATCATCTGGGTAAGGCAAGAAACGGTAAAATTTTTAATGGCGCGGATGATAACGCCTCAGGTGTTGCCGGAGCGTTGGCGATTGCGGACGATTTATTGGCTGACCCGCCGCAAAATACTGTTCTCATTGCACTCCTTGATGCCGAGGAGGTCGGCTTGCAGGGTGCGAAGGCGCTCTTGAGGCACCCCCAATTGGCGAGCAGGCAGATCGCCCTAAATATCAATCTCGATATGCTGAGCAAGAATAGTAAAAATGAGCTCTATATTGCAGGTGCATATCATACGCCTGAAATAAAAGAGATTTTGTCACCTGTTATTGCGAGAGCCCCGGTGACATTGATACATGGTCACGATGATCCAGCCCTGGGCAATAATGATTGGACGCTGCAATCTGATCATGGTCCATTTCACCGCAATGGAATCCCATTTGTCTATTTTGGAGTCGAGGACCATCCTGATTATCATAAAACCAGTGATGAATTTTCCTCTGTTCCTGTTGATTTTTTTAATCGCTCCATAGCCAGTGTAGTCTTGGCTACAAGAGCATTGGACCAATCTCTTGATCGTCTCATTGTCCCGTAACCATCTTTATCATCGGCGCAAGGGGCCGTGAAAGTCTTGATAAATCAGCTTTCAAAATAGTGCCCTGAAGGTTCATCCAGCGCTAAGCGTTCATCAAGGTAATGCTCGGAAACGGCCATAAAGTCTTCGAGATTGTGTTGGAAGAAATGATCGCCATTGGGTACGGTCGTAAATTCGACTTTGCGACCTTTTTGCGTTCGGGTCCGCTCGACCATGGCGCGGGTTTCTTCAGGATCACAGACCTTATCGTGCGTACCGTGTATGACGACGCCAGAAGACGGGCATGGAGCTAAAAAGGAGAAGTCATAGAGATTAGCCGGCGTTGATCCGCATATGAAGCCTACAATTTCGGGGCGGCGCATCAATAATTGCATAGCAATCCATGAACCAAAGGAAAAGCCGGCAACCCATGCGAATGGAGCATTTGGATTGGTTTGCTGGATATAATCGAGGGCCGTCGCTGCGTCAGCGAGTTCGCCCTGGCCATGATCAAACTCCCCTTGAGAGCGCCCAACACCGCGAAAATTAAATCTCAATACCGAAAAGCCGCGATTGAGAAACATGTGATAGAGTTCGTAACACACCTTGTTGTTCATGGTGCCGCCGAATAAAGGATGCGGATGTAAAACCAGAGCAACGGGGGGATTATCCCCTTTGCCTTTTTGAAAACGACCTTCAAGGCGACCTTCTGGTCCTGCAAAAATAACTTCTGGCATTCGGTTCTCCGCTAATTAAGGAATTTTATCTTATTACTTGAGTATTTTACTCGTGAATTTCTTTTTTGAAAAAGCCACTATAATCAATGAATTACGTAAAATTCCCTCAATTCTTGACATTATTAGTCGGATTGTACTTGACTAAAAAGGTCGGGTTTAATAGGGGATCGACCACAAATGCGTAAATCCCAAGCTTGTGCACATACCATGTTTTCAGGTGATTTCCAGTTTTGATTACTGTTTTTGGTAAAGTTTTCCGGGTTTTGCGCAAATAATGCCAGGTTTCTGTGCAGAAAATAGGTTCAATTAAAGCGATAAGGCAAGAGGGAGCTATATGAAGCTTACGACGAAAGGACGATATGCGGTTAGCGCAATGGCAGATATTGCAGCCCATTCCGGCCCGTCTAAGGAAGGTGTGGGGCCTGTAACCTTGTCTGAGATTTCGTTGCGCCAAGGAATCTCTTTGTCTTATCTGGAGCAGTTATTCAATAAGCTTCGCAAGGCCGAGCTTGTGAGTTCCCAACGAGGTACAAATGGCGGCTACAGTTTAAGCCGCTTACCATCGACCATCAGAATTTCCGAGATTGTTGAGGCCGTTGATGAAGCGATACAAACCACGGCATGCGAGCCGGGTTCTGGTAGGGGCTGTCAGGGCACATCGGCGCGTTGTCTCACGCACGATTTGTGGGATGAATTAGGGCGTCAAATTGGTATTTTTCTCAATGCAGTGACATTGGAAGATGTACTCGAGCGCAGAGTTTTTGGCATGGCATCGGTGAATGTCCCTGATCGTTCTGTGAGCGGGGGCGCGTTATCATGAGGCGTTATTATCTCGACCATAACGCGACAACGCCCGTTCGCCCTGAAGTCATTGAGAGGGTGGCTGAAACGATGTCGCTAAAGGGCAATGCATCTTCTGTACATTCGGAAGGGCGCAAAACGCACAGCATCGTTGAAGCTTCACGCGAGACTATTCGTCAATTTGTGAACGCGCCCGTTAATGGCTTGGTCTTCACTAGCGGGGGGACAGAGTCGATCCATTATGCGCTTCATGGCGCCGTCAATGCGGGCTTGGTTCACCGTATTTTTGTCAGCGCAATTGAGCATCCGGCTGTTACGGAAAATGCACAAACAACGGGTGTCCCCGTTGAGATTATTCCTGTTTTGAAAAATGGTTGTGTGGATTTGAATTGGTTAAGCCGCCGTCTTGTTCATTATGATGGGGAGCGTGACGGCGGATTCTTGGTCTGCGTGATGTTAGCAAATAATGAAACCGGCGTTGTGCAACCTTGCGCCGAAGTTGCGAAAATTACACACGAGGCGGGCGGATTGGTTTTTGTTGATGCGGCGCAAGCCGTGGGTAAAGTGCCGGTTAATTTTGTCATGCTTGGCGCTGATATGATGAGTTTTACTGGGCACAAATTTGGTGGTCCACTGGGCATTGGTGCATTGGCTCTGCGTCCTAATCTGAGTCTTGATCCGGTTTTGCGTGGCGGTGGTCATGAGATGAATCGGCGCGCGGGCACGAGTAATGTGCCGGTTATTGCCGGACTTGCCAAGGCTTGTGAGTTGGCCGTGGATACTCTGTCTCGCGCCGCTCAAATAGCTCACTGGCGAGATCAAATGCAAACTACGGTTGAAGCGCGAGGGGCCATTGTGTGGGGCGGCGAAGTTACACGGTTGCCCGGAACATTGAGTTTTTCTGTGAACGGATTTTCCGCCGAAACCCAATTGATGGTTCTGGATTTGGAAGGTCTGGCAGTATCATCTGGTTCTGCGTGCTCGTCTGGAAAAACAAAGCCAAGCCATGTGTTGGCTGCAATGGGTGCGCCGGATGAGTTGGCACAATGCGGTATGCGGATTTCTTTGGGGTGGAATTCAACGCAGGATGATGTGGATGCCTTTATACGCATCTGGCCACAGGTATTTGCCCGTGTGAAAAACAAACACAAGGGGGCGGCATGACGATTTACGCTGTTGTTCAGGTTAAAATCAAAAACCGCGAGGCTTACGATCGCTATTCAAATGCTTTTATGGATATTTTTACTAAATTTGAAGGCACGATGTTGGCAGCCGACTTTGAACCCAAAATTGTTTCGGGTCAGTGGGATTTTGATCGAATTGTATTGATGTCCTTTCCGCAAAAAGCTGATTTTTATGCATGGGCGACGTCACCCGAATATTTAGAGATAGCAAAATATCGCGATGAAGGTGCGCAGATGACGGCATTATTGGTGCCGCAGATTGAAGGTTAAAAGTCATGTCAGAAGCAAAAGCAACGATTGATCAAGAAACGGTTGACGCGGCCAAATCGTTAGAGACCTATAAATATGGATTCACGACCGATATTGAATCCGTGAAAGCCCCCAAAGGTCTATCTGAAGATACAGTGCGATTTATTAGCGCTAAAAAGGAAGAACCTGAATGGATGCTGGAATTGCGCCTTGAGGCCTATCAGCGTTGGTTGAAGATGGAAGAACCAACTTGGGCGATGGTTGATTATCCTGACATTGATTATCAAGATGCCTACTATTACGCTGAGCCATCATCGGGCGCAAAATATGAATCCATTGATGATGTGCCGCCGGAAATTCTGGCTGACTTTGAAAAATTAGGCATCCCGCTTCGTGAAGCTGAAGTGTTGCTTGGCGTTGAGGGGGCGGCAGGCAGTGCTGTTGAAGGGCGGCAATTGCAAGATGATGAGGGGCAGGTCAAAAAGCCAAAGGTGGCCGTAGACGCCGTATTTGACAGTGTTTCGGTGGCGACGACTTTTCAAAATGAACTCAAAAAAGCGGGCGTGATTTTCATGTCTATTTCTGAAGCCATTCGCGAGCATCCCGATCTGGTTAAGAAATATTTGGGAACCGTGGTGCCCGCATCGGATAATTTCTTTGCAACGTTGAACTCGGCTGTTTTCTCCGACGGTACATTTGTTTATGTGCCAGAGGGTGTGCGCTGTCCAATGGAGCTTTCAACGTATTTTCGGATTAATGAAGCTAATACAGGTCAATTTGAACGTACCCTGATAGTTGCAGCGCCAGGCTCTTATGTGTCTTATCTGGAAGGGTGCACGGCGCCCATGCGCGATGAAAACCAGCTTCATGCGGCAGTTGTTGAGTTGGTGATTGAGGATAATGCCGAGATTAAATATTCAACTGTGCAAAATTGGTATCCGGGTGACAAAGATGGTAAAGGCGGAATATACAATTTTGTCACCAAGCGTGCTGATTGTCGCGGGGTCAACTCTAAAGTGTCGTGGACACAAGTTGAAACGGGTTCTGCGGTTACATGGAAATACCCATCTTGTGTTTTAAAGGGGGATAATTCTCAAGGAGAGTTTTACTCGATTGCGATTACCAACAATCATCAGCAAGCGGATACCGGCACAAAGATGATCCATCTGGGGAAGAATACTCGTTCTCGGATCATTTCGAAGGGGATTTCGGCCGGGCAGTCTAACTCTACCTATCGCGGGCTTGTTTCTGTGAATCGCAAAGCATCGGGAGTGCGCAATTTCACCCAATGTGACTCACTTTTAATCGGTGAAAATTGCGGCGCACATACGGTTCCCTATGTTGAAAGTAAAAACCCCAGTGCGATCCTTGAGCACGAAGCCACAACCTCGCGCCTTTCTGAAGATCAATTGTTTTATTGTCAACAACGAGGTCTGAATGAAGAAGAGGCCGTTGCATTGTTGGTCAATGGGTTTTGTAAAGAGGTTTTACAAGAACTCCCGATGGAATTTGCGGTGGAAGCACAAAAACTGGTTAGCGTCTCGCTTGAGGGGAGCGTTGGTTGATGAAGGCTTTTTTCGGATTTATCTGGCGTTGGTTGCTGCCTTCATTCGGGTTAATGTATACGTTGATTTTATTTGGCATGATTTTTCTTCCACCTTTTGATTTTTTATCGGGGAATGAGTCTGAACCATTACGGGCCAAGCCAGATGAAGTTTGGTTGTCACCCGATGAGTCAAAAAAACTTGTTTTTGCAGGGTTTGCGCAGCTCGACGTCGGAGAAATGTTCGACGTTTTGCTTTCCGGAGTGTCAACGCCTTATGCGGACGGATTTATTTATGTGACTTCGCGTGATGACGAGGTTACCTGGGTCGATGATCTTTCAAGTGCTCATTTTACTGAAAAATATGTGGATGGCCGGAATGATGAACGATTTATTCGAGGGCGATGGGAACCCAATTGGCGAGCGATTTTAGAATATTGTGGTGTAGAAATAGGGGGTGTGAGCAATGCTGAATGGGTCGATGGTGATATTGTAGAATTAGAAATTCATCGTGCAAGCGATTGTCCGGATGATATAAAAATCGGAAAAGAAGAATTGGAGGATTGGTTTGAATAAGGTGAAATTATTGTCTTGTATGATATTGGCGATAGCGGGATTAACGCATGGTCAAGTCCGGGCGCAAAATCAGGTGCAAACGCTACCCTATTCGTCGGTTGTCGAGATAGATGGACGGATATATTTGGCCGGGCATTTAGGGCGCGATCCTGAAACGCGGATTTTGCCAAAGGGCATTGAGGCGCAAACCCGGCAAACGCTTGAAAATATTGGTGCGACCTTAGCGAAAATAAACGCAACCCATGCTGACATTGTTCGCTGTCAGGTGTTTCTGGCCAATATTGATGATTTTTCAAAAATGAATGCAGTTTACCGGACTTTTTTCCCGGAATATCCACCTGCACGTACGACTGTCGCCGTGTCTGGGCTCGCGCTTAATGCTGAAATTGAGATTGAGTGCACGGCTATTCGTGGGGCCGGCGTGCGTCGCAGAGCTCAATAGAGGTAAGGAACTTTGATTAGAAAATTTTATCAAAGTTTCTAGTAAAGTAAAATTGAATTGTCATGCCTTGATCCAGATATATAAAGAGAAATGTATCTAAATAAACCATCATGAAGGAGCTGTGAAATGCCTAAATTTGCTGCGGGTGTTGTTCGTTTTCAAACAGAAGTCTATCCGGAGAAAGCTGATTTGTTCGAAAAACTCAGTACGGGTCAGGCCCCTGAAGCCCTATTCATCACTTGTTCTGATTCTCGGATTGAAACGGCGATGATCACACAAACCAATCCCGGTGAACTTTTTGTATGCCGAAATGCAGGTAACATTGTTCCCCCCCATACAAACCATACGGGTGGGATGACAGCATCGATTGAATTTGCGGTCTCTGTTTTAAAAGTACCACACATTGTTGTTTGCGGGCACACTGAATGCGGTGCCATGAAAGGGGCTCTCAATCCAGAAGGTCTGGACTCGCTCCCTCACGTTAAAGAATGGCTAGGCTACTCAAAGGCAGCGGTGCAGATTGTTGATCAAATTGGCGCCGATATGAATGATGAAGAGCGGATGAAGGAATTGTTGGAGCAAAATGTGATTTTGCAAATACAGCACTTAAAAACCCACCCAAGTGTGGCTGTGGCGTTGGCTGCGGGAGATTTAAAACTTCATGGTTGGGTCTATGACATCAAGACGGGTGAAATTGTAGCCTTTGATGAAGCTGAAAGAGATTTTGTACCGGTAAGTAAGCGTTATGCGGACGAAATTGCCAAAATCATCGAGCATGATTGTGGCGCTTAATTAAGCGATCATCATAAAATAATAGGAAATAACGATGTCTGAAACAAAAAGTCTTACAGCTGGGAAAACACCGTTTTTGGATTTTTCCAATTTGCGCGGTGATGTATACGGTGGGTTGACTGCCGGGATTGTTGCGCTGCCACTCGCTATCGCTTTTGGTGTGGCTTCTGAAGCTGGCGCGAGCGCAGGTTTGTGGGGAGCTATTATTGTTGGTTTTCTAGCCTCCTTGTTTGGGGGAACAGGATCGCAAATCACTGGCCCCACCGGGCCTATGGTTGTTGTCTTTGCCGGCGTATTTGCTTCCCTGTCGGGGAATTTATCTTTGGTTTTTGCGGCTGTTGTTTTGGCCGGTCTCATTCAAATATTGCTCGGTGTTTTTAAACTGGGACAATATATCCGGCTTGTTCCCTATCCGGTGATCTCAGGATTTATGAGTGGTATTGGCGTGATTATTATTACGCTGCAAACTTCAAGTTTCTTTGGTCATAAACCAGAAAAAGGCGGTACGATTGGTGCCTTAGAAGCCATTCCTGGCGCTATTGCCGATGCTAATATGACGGCCCTTGTCATTGGCCTGGTCTCCTTGGCAACTATTTTCTTTTGGCCTGCAAAATGGGGTAAAATTGTACCGGGCGCACTTGCAGCATTGATTATCGGCACGCTGCTCAGTTTATTCATGAAAGGGGCGCCTTTGCTGGGTGATATCCCGAAAGGTTTCCCCGATTTTATTTTGCCAGCATTTAGCGTTGATACTCTGTCAATCGTTGGGAAAGCGGCGGTAACTTTAGCGTTGCTGGGTGCGATTGATAGTCTGCTGACTTCGCTTGTGGCTGACAACATGACCCGTACTCGCCATCATTCGGAGAAAGAATTGATTGGTCAGGGTATTGGTAACACGGTTGCCGGATTATTTGGCGCTATCCCGAGTGCTGGCGCGACCATGCGTACGGTCATTAATATCAGAACGGGCGGCGCGACAAAATTGTCCGGTATGATCCATTCTCTGTTGCTGTTTGCAATTGTTATCGTACTTGCGCCTTACGCCGCAAAAATTCCCCATGCTGTTTTGGCGGGAATTTTGGTTAAGGTGGGTTATGACATCATTGATTTTGATTATTTCAAGAGAGCGCATAAAGGCCCACGTTGGGACCTAATTTTAATGTTAATCGTTTTGTTGCTGACAGTATTTGTGGACCTGATCATTGCCGTTGGCATTGGGGTGGTTCTTGCAGCAACTGCGTTTTTAAAGCGCATGGCTGATGATCAACTGGGTGCAATCTCGAGCGGGAAAGCGCGTAATGTTACAGCCGATGAACAGGCGATACTGAGTGACGCGAATGGTGAAATTGCTCTATTTGATTTTGGAGGACCGCTCAGCTTTAGCGCTTCTGCAGATCTTGGATACCAAGTTCGTCAAAGCGTTGGTGCAGATATAAAAACCATTGTGATCGACTTTGCACATGTTCCGTTTTTGGACGTTACTGCCGCGAAAGCCATAGAGACCGTTATCGGTGATGCTAAGGAGGCGGGGCGAACCGTGCTTTTGGCCGGATTGACAAAAGACCTGCAGGACGTGATCAGCGGTCTTGGGGTCCGTGAAGAGCTGATCGATAAGACTTTTTATTCCACGAGACTGGAAGCCTTACAGGTAGCGGCAAAACCTGCAGGTTAATCTTAAAGTCGTTCTGGTTGCGCGGATCAATAGCTGCGCAGCCAGATTTTGTTTTGTAGAAAAGAGAATGTTGTATGTTGAAAATTGATGATCTCCATGCCCGCGTAGAAGACAGCGAAATATTAGAAGGTCTGTCGTTGGAAGTTCCTAAAGGGGAGGTACATGCAATTATGGGCCCCAACGGTTCGGGCAAATCAACATTGTCACATACGATTGCCGGGCGCGATGATTATCAGGTCACGCAAGGCGGTGTTTATCTCAATGATATTGATTTGTTAGCGCTGGACCCCAATGAGCGAGCAGCAGCGGGCGTTTTTTTATCGTTCCAGCATCCCATGGAAATTCCCGGTGTGGCCACTATGAATTTTATTCGCACCGCGTTAAATTCTCAACGCAATGAACGGGGTCAAGACGATATATCTGCAGCTGATTTTTTGAGACTAATCCGCGAGAAAGCAAAATTAGTCGGGTTGTCTGATCAAAAATTAAAACGCCCGTTTAATGTAGGCTTTTCGGGGGGGGAAAAAAAGCGCATGGAAATGTTGCAGATGGCAATATTTGAACCGCAACTCTGCATTATGGATGAAACGGATTCAGGTCTTGATATTGATGCGTTGAAAATGGTGGGTGATGTCGTTAATGCTATACGCGATGGTTCCCGCAGTTTTCTGGTGATTACCCATTATCAACGCCTTCTGGATTATATCAAACCTGACAAAGTGCATGTGCTTGCTGGCGGTAAGATCGTTAAAACAGGTGGTCCTGAACTTGCGGCTGAATTGGAAAGCTCAGGATACGATCAATTTATTGAGGCTGCGTAATGAGCCATTCCCTCTTTTTGAATCCAACCGCATTTGAGGCTGGTTTGATGGCTGCGCTCAATGCCCAAACCAGCGATGTTTCAGATAGAAAGTCAGCATTTGACGTTTTTATCCGCACTGGATTACCTCACCGCCGAATGGAAGCGTGGAAATGGACCGATATGCGAGCCGCGTTACAATTGGGTGAATCTGACACCAATGTAATGCCTGAGGCAAAAATCGTCCGCCCCTCAATATTTGATAATCTTGGGGGATTTACAGTGACCATTGATGAGCAAGGTGCTCATTGGGGAGATCAAATCCCTAATGGTATGACCCTGCGCCTTACCAATGAAGTGCCCAAACTCATGTCGATGATTGCTGATCATCCTATGGCAAACTTGGCAGCGGCGCTGTGTCCACAAACATTAATTATAACGGTAAGCGAGAGCGCGCGCATTACCGCACCATTGCATATTAGGCGATGCGCATCGTCCGCGCAATCTCATATGCGCGTGTTGGTTTCTCTGGATCAGGGAGCGAGTCTGTCGCTGATCGAGTCTTTGGAGCTGGGTGATGATGGGGAGATTTTTGATAATTTGTTGACTGAGATGCGCCTTGGTGAAGGAGCGCATTGTCAACGCGTGGTTTATTGCGATGCAGGGAATTCTGGCGTTGATATGAGCTTGTTTGCCGCTAAGTTACAGGCGAATGCCAAATTTGAGCAATATGCTGTTATGACCGGCGGAAAGCGCGCCCGATTAGAAACGCGCCTTGATTATCAAGGGATAGACGCGCAAACGCGCATGTTTAGTGCTGCTTTGCTGAGTGGTAAACGTCACGGCGATCTTACCAGTCATATTCGGCATCAGGCGGAAAGGTGCATTACGGATCAATCTCATAAAACGGTTCTCAAGGATCAAGCCACGGGCGTTTTTCAGGGTAAGTTTTTGGTTGAGCGTGAAGGCCAAAAAACAGACGCCAACATGCAAGCCAATGCCATGTTGTTATCAGATCGTGCGACCATTAATCACAAACCTGAATTAGAAATTTATGCTGATGATGTGTTGTGCGCTCATGGTTCAACTTCGGGTGCGCTGGATGAGGATGCGATTTTTTATCTGCGCCAAAGGGGCCTAAATCAGGAAACCGCACGGAGTTTGCTGGTCGAAGCCTTTGTGGGGGAAATTTTTGACGAAATCGAAAATGAGCAGATTGCTGATATTTTCCGTGCCAAAACCATTGAATGGTTAGCCCTAAACAATCAAAATAGTGAGCATTAATCGCAATGAGTTATGATATTGGTGCCATTCGATCTCAATTCCCGATCTTGAAGCGTAGAATTCACGGTAAGCCTCTTGTCTATCTTGATAATGCGGCGTCGTCGCAAAAGCCAATGGCTGTGATCGAGCGTATGACAGAGGTTTTAACAACACAATATGCGAATGTGCATCGCGGACTTCATTGTCTTTCAAATGAAGCAACGGCTGCTTTTGAAGATGCTCGCAAGGTTACAGCTGATTTTATTAATGCGGCTTCGAGTGATGAAATTATTTTTACTTCAGGTGGCACCGATAGTTTTAACATGGTCTCTTACGCGCTGAGTGCGCTTGAGGGAGATGATGCTTTGAGGGAGGGAGATGAAATTATTCTTTCTGTCATGGAGCATCATTCAAATATTGTTCCTTGGCATTTACTGCGAGAGCGCAAAGGGATTGTT
Organism: uncultured Caulobacterales bacterium; assembly: GCA_964479275.1. Lineage (GTDB taxonomy): Bacteria > Pseudomonadota > Alphaproteobacteria > Caulobacterales > Parvularculaceae > CALLPQ01. Next base: position 8,293 of record CAYZLR010000021.1, on the reverse strand, counting down.
TTAAAGTGGCTTGATGTTTCTGACGATGGAGAAATCGATCTTGATACTTATAAATCCATGTTCACCGACAAAACAAAGTTTGTGGCATTGTCTCATATGTCCAATGTATTGGGCGCACTGACACCGGCTAAGGACTTAACCCGGATTGCTCACGCAGAAGGCGTGAAAATCCTATTTGATGGCTGCCAGGCGAGCGTCCATACATGTGTTGATGTTCATGAGATTGGCTGCGATTTCTATGTGATGACAGGGCACAAACTTTATGGTCCAACAGGTGTTGGCGTTCTTTATGGGCGTAAGGACGCTTTAAATGCGCTCCCCCCTTATCGCGGCGGTGGAGAAATGATTGATGTGGTGACAAAAGATAATGTCACTTACAATGATGCGCCACATCGTTTCGAAGCGGGAACACCGGCGATCACTGAAGTTATTGCCTTTGGGGAGGCCCTGAAATGGATTGCGCAAACCGGTATTTCAGCGATTGAAGACCACGAAAAGTCATTAATGACACACGCTATGGATGAATTGCGTGCATTGAATTTTGTGCATCTTTACGGCCAATCCCCCAATAAAGCGCCGATTATCTGTTTTGGAATGGATAATGCACATCCGCATGATATTTCTGCTATCCTGGACAGAAGCGGTGTTGCGGTCAGAGCTGGCCACCATTGTGCGCAACCCTTGATGGCGCGCCTTGGTGTTCCTGCAACCGCCAGAGCATCCTTTGCGGCCTATAATACTCATGAAGAAGTAGACGCACTGGTTGCAGGCCTGCATAAGACACACCAGATGTTAGGATAAATAAGATTAGAAATTTGAGTAAGGTTGCACAGGCCTTTTTCAGTGATAATAATTGAGACTAAAAATGATGGTAGAACGCGATATAATTGATTTACCCGGCCAGGATACGAATGCTGAGCCAGCGCTATCGGGAGGCACCCAAGTGGACACATCTCCCGTGCAAGCTACTGATGTAGAGATAACCGATGAAGTAATATCTGAGCCCCAAACTGCTCAGGCACAGACTTCTGGAAGTTCGGTCATTCCAGAAGCTGAACTGGCGCAGATGACGAAGGACATCATCAGAATGTTAAAAACCGTCTATGATCCAGAAATTCCGGTTGATATTTATGAGCTTGGTTTGATTTACAAAGTCGATATTTCAGATGAACGTTTATTGACGGTCGATATGACATTGACGGCACCCGGTTGTCCTGTTGCGGGAGAAATGCCTGGCTGGGTAGAAGGGGCTGTTCGCGGTGTTGTTGGCGTTGAAGATGTTGTTGTGAATATGACCTTTGAACCGCCATGGACACCCGAGCGTATGTCGGATGAAGCCAAACTAGAATTAGGGTGGATGTAATGGCAAGACGAGAGAGACCAAAAGTCGTAACATTGACGGATAGTGCCGCTACGCGAATGAAAGAAATCATGGATGCCGCGCAAGAGCAGTTCATCGGTGTTAAAATCGGTGTGAAAAATGGTGGGTGCGCCGGTATGGAATATACAATGGATTACGCAACTCAAGCGGGCCCCTTAGATGAAGTTGTTGAAGAAAACGGGATTAAAATTTTAATTGATCCCAAAGCCATTCTTTTCTTAATTGGGACACAGATAGATTTTGTAACGGAAAAATTATCACAGCGCTTTGTTTTTAATAATCCTAATCAAACAGATGCATGCGGTTGCGGCGAAAGTGTTACGATTGTTCCCGTTGCAGCACATTAAAATTGCATGAAATTTCATAATTTATGAAATAAAATCAATTTTTCATAAGAGGCATTTCTATGACTTGTGTTCGAATTTATTCTGGTGTGCGCAGCCCCTATTCCCGCCTGGGGATGCAGGTTGCTAAACAAGGCGGCGTTAAGGCAGAAGTGCTTCCCTTTATTGGTCCCCCTGAAGGCGTGCCTTTTTCAAATCCAACAGATAATCCATTAAAGCTTGCATATATTATGCAAGACGCGCCGCGCATGGCGAAACGGCTAGGGCTGAAGATGACGATGCCGAAGGTTTTTGAAGTCAATTATAAGAATGCAAATTTTGCGCAATTGGGAGCGACAAAGGATGGGTGCGGATTAGAATTTGCCTGTGCGATTGCAGAAGCCCGCTGGGGAGCTGGCGAAGATATTTCCGATATTGACATTTTGAAACGGTGTGCAGATGAAGCCGGATGGAGCGCGGACGCCCTTGAGGTTGCTGTTAATGGCGAAGATAGCGCAACTAAAATAAGCTGGTTAAAAGAGCAGATTGCCAAAGATGGCGTCTTTGGGGTTCCTTTTGCCGTTCTGGAAACTCAAAACGCGACCCAAAAATATTGGGGGCATGATCGATTTGAAATGCTGGTTAAAGATATGACGCTCGCGCTCTGATTTTAGCAAAACGCAAAACGTTTCCATGATTATGGATCATAAGCGGCAATCGAGAATGTGCCCATCAAACACTGCGCCGACATAAAGATGTCCGCGATCTGCGGCGCCAACGCTAGATGCATTGATCTCTCCTGCTATTGAGATCATGACATTTTCTGAATGGCCGGTTTTGGGATCGATTTTTATGACGTGTGACGGGGATATCTTTGTGGCATCTTCTGCGTGTTTTTGAAATTTTAAAGCTTGCGAATGACCGGCCGTCCAAAGATTGCCTTCGCTATCAACATCAATATTATCGGGGCCGGTTTTTATTTTGTAACGTTTTATGTGCTTAAGCTCACCAGTAGAAAAATCACGTTGATAAGCGGTAATTGAGCGGCGTAAAAATTCAGCAATATATATGGTCTGGCCATCCGGGGATTTATTAATACCATTTGCATAAGTTAAACGCTTTTTGACCAAGCGCCCTTGCTCCCCATCATAATAGACAGCACTTGATAAAGGAAGGCCAAGATAGAGTTCAGCAACGGACATAATTCCTTGATCATAACCACGATCATTGGTTGCATAAAATTGTTCTGGCCCAACAGCAACAACATCATTGGGTGAATGCATCGCATCAAAACTGACGGTCTTAATAAGTTTCAACATGTGATCAGTGTCAATATCAAAAATTTCTACATGCTCGCGCCGGCCCCCAGCATGATTGACAACAAAGAGACGGCGTTCACCATTCTCCCCATGCCAAAGGTCAATGCCATGGGGAAGAAAATTTTTCATGTTGGGCGGTGAAACAAGTTTCAAAGATCCTGGAATTTTGGGGTCGAACGCGTAGATTCCATTCCTCTCTTGAGAAGGATTTTGAGAGCTTTCATCAGCGTACCAGTTCCGGCGATCTCCCGCGCCGACAAAAACGATGCCTGATTTGTGATCAATGACGATATCTTCTGTACCCGGTGCAATATTCATGCGCGTGCATTGCTCTACGAGCAGTGGTTCAATAGGGCTGAAAATTCCAGCGACAGTGATAATCATCCACGCGCAACGTAAAATGGCTATGGTGAGGAATGCGCCAATTATTTTAAAAAATATACCCATGATGAACCCCTGATTGTTTCTTTGTATTATCGGGTAAAAATGAAGGAATGCAATCGGCTTTGGCAGTCTTCTGTTTTGAGTGCGTACTTTCTTGCCTTTTGCGGGGCTTGTGGTTAGTTTTCGCAAATTGACCCGGCAAAGATATTTGTTACATCCGGGGACTGCATAGGAGTTCAAAAATAGATGACACGTGCTTTTGTTTTCCCGGGACAAGGTAGCCAGAATGTTGGTATGGGCAAAGATTTGTTCGATGCTTTCGCGTCAGCGCGGGAAGTTTTTGAAGAAGTCGATGATGCTTTGTCAGAAAAACTGTCAAAGCTGATCTTTGAAGGTCCGGCGCAAGATCTGACACTGACAGCAAATACCCAGCCAGCTTTGATGGCGGTTTCTATGGCAGCCATGCGTGTATTGCAAAAAGAGGCAGGTGTTGATTTATCAACAGCGACTTGTGTTGCTGGCCACTCGTTGGGAGAATATTCGGCCCTGTGTGCGGCGGGGAGTTTGACCCTTGTCGATACGGCCCGTTTGCTACGTATTCGTGGGGAGGCTATGCAAGCGGCGGTGCCTGTTGGCGAGGGTGCGATGGCGGCGCTGATTGGCGCAACCATGGAGAGTGCGGCTGCGTTACTGGCGCAAATCTCTTCTGGCAATGAGGGGGAAGGGGTTTGCGAAATTGCCAATGATAATGCTCCGGGGCAGGTCGTAATCTCGGGGAGCAAGGCGCTTGTTGAGGCGGCATGTGCCAATGCAAAAGCCCATAAAATTAAAATGGCAAAATTGTTGCCCGTATCTGCGCCGTTTCATTGTTCATTGATGGCACCAGCGGCAGAACGGATGCAAGCGGCGCTCTCGGAAATTAATGTCAAAACACCGATTGTTCCATTGATCGCTAATGTGACTGCCCAAAGTGTAAGAGATGGCGAGGACATAAAGGCCCTATTGGTAAAACAAGTGACCGGGCAAGTGCGTTGGGTTGAGAGTGTGCAAACCATGATCGCCTCGGGCGTTGATGAATACATCGAAGTGGGGGCTGGAAAAGTCTTGGGAGGATTGATCCGGCGCATTGAAAAAGATGCGACGATACGATCTATCGGCTCACCGGAAGATCTGGAAACTCTTTAAAAGCCCAGTGAAAATATACTCCGCCAATAAATCCTGAATATGTAAAAAGAAAGAAACCCATGTTTGACCTAACAGAAAAAAGAGCTTTGATCACTGGTGCAACTGGAGGTATAGGCGGCGCGATCGCAAAAACCTTATATGCCCAAGGGGCGAGCGTCACTTTATCGGGGACGCGGGCGGAAAAACTGGAAGGGCTTGCCGCCGAGCTTGGTGAGCGCGCTTATATTGCCCCGTGTAATTTATCTGATTTAGAGGCGGTGGATGCCTTGCCTAAAACTGCTAGTGAAGCAATGGGCGGTCTTGATATCGTCATCTCAAATGCGGGGGTTACACGCGATATGCTGATGTTGATGATGAAGCCCGATCACTGGGATGAGGTGATCAAGATCAATTTAACAGCCTATTATCGCCTCGCCAAAGCCGCTCTTCGCGGGATGACCAAGCAACGGTTTGGTCGTATCATCGGCATTACCTCTGTGGTTGGTGTGACAGGCAATGCAGGACAGGCCAATTATGCAGCTTCCAAAGCGGGCATGATCGGGTTTTCAAAATCATTGGCGCAGGAAGTGGCAAGCCGTAACGTAACCGTCAATTGTATTGCGCCAGGCTTTATTGGTACGGCCATGACAGACGCCTTAAATGAGGATCAAAAATCTGCTATTTTAACAAAAATCCCGGCCGGGAAAATGGGAGCGTCAGAAGATATCGCTTCTGCAGCGCTTTATTTAGCGTCAAATGAGGGAGGCTATGTCACCGGGCAAACCCTTCATGTTAATGGTGGCATGGCGATGGTGTAAGGTGAGAATTGAGCTGTTTTGGGGGTAATTCTCCATTTTACGAAATATTGCGTGTGTAATCAGAAAATCTCGGGTCAAGCGATGTTTTCAAGTAAATATTCGAGGAAAATCTCAGAAATTTCGTTGCAAGAGACCTGAATATGTCCTATCGCCATAGCAAGTTGCCTTAGGCATCACTATATATCGACCGCGTTGCTATTTTATGGGCATCCTCTTTGAAACCTTGTGTTTTCACATGTTTGAGCCTGCCTGATTGCACCGCGACCTACACGCAAACCGCGTTCTAAGAAGGAGCCATTAATGTCTGATCTTGCGGAAAAAGTTAAGAAAATTGTTGTCGAGCACCTCGATGTTGACCCCAGCAAGGTCGAACCAAAGGCGAGCTTTATTGATGATTTGGGCGCAGATAGCCTCGATATCGTTGAGCTGGTTATGGCGTTTGAAGAAGATTTTGAAGTTGAAATTCCTGACGATGCTGCAGAGACGATTCAAACTGTTGGCGATGCGATTAATTTCATCACAGAACAAAAGAAATAATTTTTTGAGCGCTAAGCTCTGTTTATAATTATGATGAATTAGGGTTGTGAGTTGCATTGGCTCACAACCCTTTTTTTGTTATTCTGATTGTCATTTTGTTCTGCCCATCAGGGCTATTTTACGGAGGGCGTTTACTATGAGACGTGTTGTTGTGACTGGACTAGGGTTGGTCTCTCCTTTGGCGTGCGGGGTTGAGCCCACTTGGCAACGGTTGCTAAACGGTGAGAGCGGTGCCGGCGCAATTAATAAGTTCGATGTTTCGAACCTGCCTTGTAAGATTGGGGCTGAAGTTCCGCGCACAGATCGCGGTGGAAGTGATGTCACAGCCGATGATCGCTTCAATCCAGATGATTTTGTCGACCCTAAAGATCAAAGACGCATGGATGACTTTATCGTTTATGGCCTTGCTGCAGCACAGATGGCGATGGATGATAGTGGGATCGAATTGAAAACTTCAGAACAACAAGAGCGTGCTGGGGTCATGTGCGGATCAGGTATTGGTGGTCTCGAAGGCATAGAGAAATATTCTATTATCCAACATGAAAAAGGGCCGCGCAGGGTTTCTCCTTTTTTTATAACCGGTAGTTTGATCAATCTTATATCTGGTCAAATTTCTATTCGCTTCGGTCTGAAGGGGCCAAATCATGCTGTTGTTACGGCCTGTTCTTCTGGGGCTCATGCCATTGGTGATGCAGCGCGGATGATTATGTTGGATGATGCGGATGTAATGGTGACTGGCGGTGCTGAGTCAGCAATTTTTCCAATTGGTTTTGGAGGCTTTTCGGCGTGCAAGGCGCTCACTACTCATTTTAATGATACACCGGAAAAAGCGTCTCGCCCTTATGATAAAGACCGTGACGGTTTCTTGATGGGCGAGGGGGCTGGCATGTTGGTCCTTGAAGAATATGAACATGCAAAGGCGCGCGGTGCGACGATCTATGCCGAAGTTACAGGATATGGCCTCTCAGGCGATGCCTATCACGTTACGGCCCCGGCGGAAGATGGTGATGGCGGATTCCGTTCAATGCGTATGGCGCTAAAGCGTGCGGGCTTATCTCCGGCGCAGATTGATTATGTGAATGCTCATGGTACCTCAACGCCGCTCGGAGATGAAATTGAGTTGCGTGCTGTTGAGCGGCTATTTGGTGATGATGCCAGTGATGTCATTATGTCTTCGACAAAATCATCTATTGGTCATTTATTGGGTGCCGCTGGCGCTGTGGAAGCCATTTTTAGTATTTTGGCCATGCGGGACAATATTGCCCCGGCTACCCTTAATCTGGACAATCCTTCGGTGGAAACTCCGTTAAATTTAGCGCCGCATAAACCGGTGAAAAGTGAAATCAATGCGATTTTATCGAACTCATTTGGTTTTGGCGGCACCAATGCGTCTTTAGTGATGCAAAAAATCTAAAGCATTTCAAGATCAAGTGATTACCCGATGAGGGTTCGCAAATGCGATGTAACAATAACCCAAAGCACTTCCTTACCTCCATTTGATGCGGCGGTGCTTTAGCGTCCAATGTACATATAGTCAATTGCGGTTTTATTTATTACCAAAACTAATCGCAAACAACAAAACTATTTGTATAGTGAGCATTAAAAGTTCTAAAAGCGCTTCGACATCTCGTTGAAACATATCTGCGTTTACGCGACTTTCATGCCCTTCTTTACCATGAAAATAGCCGGTCTCCATTGGCAGAGCTTTCATTTGATGGCTGGTAAGTCAGTTATTAGAGTGTTTTTCGATTAACCGAATAATTCCTGCGATAGGCTGGATTTTTAATGGAGATCTTTTATGCCATATAGAATGGGCATTCTGAAAAGTTGGCATTAGATCAACAGCGGAGGCATCGAGGGCGTTTAGATCAAAGGACGCGCAAAATGACAGTTTCAAAATTTACAAAATCTAGCAAAACAATTTCTCTTATTTCTCTATGTGGTGCTGCTTTGCTCATGAGTCATAGCGCAATAGCAGGCGATAAAGAGGAAGAGATGGCTTTTAACTACAATAAGTATGAATTAACATCGAGCAAGTCAGCGCAAAAATTATACAAAAGATTGGGGCGACAAGTAAAAAGTTTCTGTAATGCCAATAATAGTAGATCACTTGCCGCGATGCGCGAGGCTAGTGCTTGTCGAAAAGATATGATGAATCATTTTGTTCAAAAAATTGATCATCCCCAAATTACCGCGCTTTATAAACAGCAAAATGTTCCTGTTTATGCCTCTAAATGATAGGCAATGCCTTAGGCATTTTGCGAACAAGTGTGTAATGGTTGGGGGCTTACTTCCATCAACCATTACAAAAATTTAACAGGCTGCTGAAAAAGTCTCCAAATTTAGGGCAAATCGTGATTCACTGAT
>CAYZLR010000020.1:0-43447 GCA_964479275.1 uncultured Caulobacterales bacterium | reverse complement strand
TTTGAAGAAAAAGGGAATCCCAGGCGACTCTATAAAAAATGAAAATGCTCTAGCTCCTAATATAGCGCCATCGGCATCATATCTCGCCGCTACTGTCAAAGTAGCTCCGGCAGCGACAGCAACTATTACCCCCCTTAAAACAGCACCTTCAATTGCACTCGCCAATCCACTTGGGTCATCTAAGTTTACCGGATTATTGTGCACATAACGGTAAATATTCAAATCCCGGGCATCAAACTAGATCGGCTCTTCCCTGTGCTCTTACGAGCCTTCTAAATGGAAAAGCCTGACGTTTGTTGCGTTACTTTGCACTCAATGGCCAAAAGCAGCGTGACTAGCAAAATTTAATTCGTACTCTGTTTTTCTGGTTTAATGGCTGTCATCATATAATTGACGGCTGTATCTTCAGAGATGCGCCAAATATCCAGAAATGGATTATAACTCACACCAGTCTTTGCGATAATGTTCATGCCGCCAGCTATCAGACTATTGCTTGCTTCTTCGGGTTTTACAAATTTACGAGGATCATGAGTGCCGGCTGGCAGCCAGCGTAAGATGTATTCTGCACCAATTTTTGCCAGCATAAGAGCTTTCGCCGTTCTGTTAATCGTAGCCATGATCATAATCCCGCCGGGCTTTACGAGGCTTGCGGATGTTTTTAAAAACAACTCAACGTCTGCAACATGCTCAACAACTTCGAGGTTAAGAACGATATCAAATGCTGGTTCCCCAGCTTCATAAAGCGCTTCAACGCTAGTGGCACGGTAGTGAATATTCAGGCCGGCCGGGTCAGCGTGTGCTTTTGCGGTTTTAATGTTTTTGATGGCCGCATCAATGGCGGTTACATCTGCTCCCAGTCGACACATAGGTTCAGCAACCAATCCGCCGCCGCAACCGACATCAAGAAGACGTAATCCCTCTAGCGGTTTTCGTTGCAGGCGATCACGATTGAAATGTGTGCATACGGTATCGCGTATAAACCCGAGACGAACGGGATTGAATTTGTGAAGGGGTTTAAACTTTCCTAAAGGGTCCCACCATTCTTCTGCCATCGCAGAAAATTTAGCGATTTCTGCGGGATCAATTGTATCTTCAATCGGGGCTTGAGTCGTTTCGCTCATAACAAAGGCCTTAATTATGAATGTCTATTTGTTGAGGCGATGCGGGGGCTGACCTCGGTTTGGTTAGGGTTAGGCGTCAAAAATTATCAAGATTCTCGGTAAAACTCTTGTTCAACACCGATTAGGGGATTAGACATACCCGGCGTGTGTGATGTTGCAAGGTGTCATGGGCGCGCACATTGGGCTTATCAACAGTCCTGTATGAGGCCTAAATAAAAATTACATAAGGAATTCAAGGCATTATGGCTCGAATTGTGATGAAATTCGGCGGCACATCTGTTGCGGATCTTGATCGGATTCGTAACGTCGCACGATTTGTTAAGCGCGAGGTTGATGCTGGAAATTCGGTTGTCGTGGTCGTTTCTGCTATGGCCGGTCAAACCAACTATCTTGTTGATCTATGTGAAAAAGCGGGCCCTCCTGCAGACAAGCTCAACCAACGCGGTGTTGAATATGATTCTGTTGTGGCAACAGGAGAACAGGTTACCTCAGGTTTATTAGCGTTGATATTGCAAAACCAAGGATATTCGGCGCGCTCGTGGTTGGGTTGGCAAATTCCATTAAAGACGGATGGCGCGCATGCAAAAGCCAGGATTACGGAAATACCGGATACGAATATCGGCCCAGCTATTGATGCCGGCGAGATTGCCATTGTCGCTGGCTTTCAAGGAGTAGCGCCGGACGGGCGAATAGCGACACTGGGACGTGGTGGATCTGATACGACGGCGGTGGCAATCGCGGCGGCCATTGGCGCTGAGCGATGCGATATTTATACAGATGTGGACGGTGTTTATACAACAGACCCACGTATAACTAATAAAGCAAAACGAATACCTAAAATTTCTTATGAAGAAATGTTGGAAATGGCTTCTGTTGGAGCCAAGGTTTTGCAAACGCGCTCTGTTGAATTGGCAATGGCGTATCGTGTGCCGCTGCGGGTATTGTCAAGTTTTGAAGATCCTGGAAGAGGCGATATAACAAACGTGCTGGAGAGCGGCACAGAAATTTGTGATGAGGACGAAATTGTGGAACAGCAAATTGTAAGCGGCGTAACGCCATCTAGAGACGAGTCCAAAATCAGCCTCATATCAGTGCCCAATGAACCGGGACGGGCGGCGCGCATTTTTATTCTTCTTGCTGAGGGAAATGTGAATATTGATATGATTGTTCAAAGCCCTGCAAAATCTGCGAATGCTGCCAATATTTCTTTCACGATGAATGTGGGCGAAATGGAGCGTGCTGCTGAGATTTTGAACAATGCAAAAGATGAAATCGGATTTTCTGATCTGACAACGGATAGTTCAGTGGCGAAAGTATCCGTGATTGGGGTCGGTATGAAGAGCCATGCAGGGGTTGCCTCGATTATGTTCCAAACCTTGGCTGAGCGTGGAATTAATATTCATAATATTTCCACATCAGAGATTAAAATTAGTGTGCTTATTGATGCTGAATATACAGAGCTTGCGGTCAGGGCGTTGCATCAGGCCTATGGCCTTGATGATATCGCGCAAACTGGGTAGGGCGAGGCGGATTCTATGAACATAGAAAAAACGCGGCCCGCTCATGGCGGTCATAGTGATCGGGGTATCACCGTCCTACTAAAACAAATGCATGATGTGGTTGCTTTGGAAGCAAGCGCGCAAGAGCGCCTTGACCATTTGACAAAGATTATCGCAAGCCATGTTATTGCAGATGTTTGCTCTATTTATCTGCGCCGCAGCGATGACCAGTTAGAGCTTTTTTCTACGGCTGGTTTGAATCGTGAGGCGGTTCATAATACGCGAATGACCTGGGGAGAGGGGCTCGTTGGTTTGGTTGCAACTGGCCATCGACCATTGTTAACAGCGGATGCGCCTAATCATCCCGGTTTTGCTTATCGCCCAGAAACGGGCGAAGACCCACTGCGCTCATTTTTGGGCGTTCCGTTGATACGATCTGGCCTCGTGATTGGCGTCCTGGTCTTACAAAATCGCGCTGCACGTCATTATGGTGACGACGAGGTATCAGCGGCACAAGCGGTTGCAACTTTATTGGCAGAAATTGCTGCATCTGGCGAGCTGCTAGATCGGGCCGAAACCCAGGAAGTAGACGAGGTTCTACATCGGCCAGATCATTTAACCGGTCATGGGATTGTGACCGGGATCGCGATTGGAAAAGCGGCCTTACATGAGGCACCAATCCCCAAGCATAAAGTGTTTGCAAGTAATTCTGCCGAGGAAGCCAAACGTCTGGAAGAGGGGCTTGGCGCTTTGCGCAGTTCCGTTGACAATATGTTGGCAACCAAAGAATTAAAGGGTGTTTCCAGAGAGGTTTTGGAAACATATCGCTTGTTTGCGTATGATCGCGGTTGGAAAGATCGTCTTCGTACGGCTGTTTTTTCGGGATTAAGCGCTGAGGCGGCGGTTTTACAGGTAAAGGCTGAAAATCGTAATCGAATGAAACAATCACGTGACCCTTACTTGCGCGAGCGCATGCATGATCTGGATGATTTGGCTAATCGTCTGTTAAGGCATTTGAATGGTGAAGTACTGGATGCGGCTAGACCGCTTCCGGAAAATGCAATTTTGTTTGCGGAAGCCATGGGGCCTGCTGACCTGTTGGAATATGATCGTGATCGTTTGCTCGGTCTTGTGCTTTCAGACGCGTCAGATACCTCCCATGTTGCCATCGTTGCCCGCGCTATGGAAATACCCATGTTGGGTGGTTTCAGTGATGCTTTTGATCGTGTCGAAGAAGGGGATACTATAATTGTCGATGGGGCGGCGGGTGAACTGCATATTCGTCCTGGCCAAGACATTATTGAAAGTTATAAGAATAAACACGAGTTGCAGTCTGCGGAACAGGAAAAATATGCACGCGAGCGTCATCTCCCTAATGTGACCCGTGATGGGCGAGAGATTGATATTTTAATGAATGCCGGTCTTGTTCTCGACATGCCCCATCTAATTACTACTGGTGCGGTGGGCGTCGGTTTGTTTCGAACGGAATTGCAATTTTTAATTGGTTCGCAATTGCCCAGCGTTGAAAAACAGGAAGTCCTTTACCGTGAGGTGATGGATTATGCCGATGGCAGACCTGTGATTTTTCGAACTGCTGACCTTGGCGGTGATAAAAGTGCTGATTACATGAAGCGTTCTCAAGAGCCCAATCCGGCAATGGGCTGGCGTGGTATGCGCATGGCTATTGATCGCCCCGGTTTGTTGCGTCCGCAATTGCGAGCCCTCATTTCAGCGACTGCTGGTGGGTACCTAAATATTTTGTTGCCGATGGTAACGCTTGCTTCAGAGATTGATGAAGCTCGAAATATGCTGGATATGGAGATCCACTGGCATAAAAAACGCGACAAATCTTTGCCGAAAACCATCAAGATTGGGGCAATGATCGAAACGCCGGCGGCTGCGTGGAATTTGGAACATATTGCAGCGAAAGTGGATTTTCTTTCAATCGGGGGTAACGATCTGGCGCAGTTCTATTTTGCAGCCGATCGTGAAACACCGGCAGTGTCTCATCGTTTTGATGTTTTGAATCCGGGGTTTTTAAGTTTTATTAAAACCGTAATGATGAAGGCGGAAAAGGCAGGGGTTCCTGTCGGATATTGCGGTGAACAGGTTTCTGACCCACTTGTTGCTATTGCTTTAATCGGCGTAGGATTAAAGCATATGTCCGTTGCGGCAACTAGTGTGGGGCCCATGAGGCGACTGGTGCGTATGCTGAATGCAGAAAAATTAGAGTCTTGGTTTGACGAGCAAACAGGAACTTCCAAGGAAACCTTGCGCCACGATTTAAAAGCATTTCTCGAACGTGAGGGCGTGCGCTTATTTTAAAGCAATTTGCGTGTCTGTGGGAACCGGTTGAATTGCTATAAATGCGAAAAAAGAAAGACTGAAAGCACTTCGGCGATTCAATTTGAAGGGGAGGTGCTTTAAGCTTTGGTGAAGCTGACCATGAGCGTTATATTTTTGTATGATTGTGAACCGTTCACCGGTTTTGAGTAGCGCGCGGATTTTATGCTCCGTAGTGCGGATCGATTAAAACATTCATTTGTCGAGGTTATAATTTTTGGATTAATTGGAATTCCTGCATTATTCACAGTAAAACTTAACTGTACTTTTTCAAGATCTTTTGCTTTGGCGGCGCAACGCGAGGGGTATTGTATCCTCGGTTTTTTAAGTAATTGGAGTTTTGCTTCTATGCTCGGGTTTTGAGTTTTTTGCCCCTTGGAAGTAGCGGGACCACGGATGATTTCTATCTCGCTATCAGGCTCAGATATGGTTGGTGTAGTGAGTCCATCAAGTTTCTTTTCTTTTTTTAATTTTGACGGTTCAGATGTGTTGAGGCCATCAATCGGATCTTGACTAGCTTGAACAGTTGAGGCTTGATTGGTCTCTATTTCTTCCGATGTCGCAGTTTTGGGGATTATAGTTTTCGGTGCTGTTGGTGTATTTTGGTCTGTAGGCGAATCTCTATGTTGGACAGGTGTTCGTAAAGAATCGCTAGTCTTTGTTATCTGTGTCTCTTCAAGCGTTAAGTCTGTTGCAGCTTGCGCGAGAGTTTGTGATTTTTTTTGTGTCAATGTATTGCGTTCAAGAAAATTGCTATCTGCGGGGGGGTGCGTTGTCAGGGTTGCGGTTTCGCCACGATCATTTTGTTCTGATTGCACGATATGATTAGCTTCTCCTTCAGATGCTGCATTTTTTATGGTTTTGTCCGCGCCTTTATCGTCCATAGAAAGGGGGAGGGCTATTGGAGCTGCACTTTTTTCGATGGGATTATTTTTAAGAGATGATGAGGTTTTATCTTGAGATGAGGATAGATAGAAATTCATGAACGCGATTACTGCTACAATTAAACTCATTATGATGATGAGGAGAGCCAGTCCAGAAGGTCCAGTTGACTCTGAAGTATCTAATATGCCCGGCATGTGATTTTTTTTTATTGTAGCTGAAGAGGGGGCAATTTGCGGTTGAATTTCTGACCGGAACTTTGCTGCGATAGCATTCTGGTCCAAATTGAAAAGTGCCGCATAAATCTTAATGAAGCCAATTGAGTGAGTCAGCGAGGGTAATGTTGCTGTATCATTGGCTTCTATAGCGATCAAATAGTGTGATTTGATTTTGGTTTTGCTACTCACGTCATCGATGGTAAGATTTTCTCGTTCTCTGTGAAATTGTAGATATTCTCCAATATGTGCCGTGCTTGAGAGACTAAAATTTTGATCATGTGATCGAGGGGTGTCCCGATTTGAAACGGGCGTATTATGCGTTTGTGACGTGGTGTCATAGTCTGGCGCAATTGATGGCCGCCGACTCGATTGGTCGGTTTGAGGCGAATTTTTGCTCCTTTTTGTCATCACTCACCATAAACTGACGTTAATTCATTACGCTCTAGCCTGGCGATTTGTGCGTGCGTTGTTTGCCTTCAAGCGAATGAGGTAAAAATAGGAAACTCAAATTCAGAGTTTAACTATTATCAATGCTCGAGAGGCGGTGCATAAGTCGCCTTTTCATGGCGAGAAAAAAGCAAGAAAAATGCCATTTGGAAGCTGACACCTAAGGGCTGATATGTGCGATTTACGTGCGATTGGGGAAAAAGAGGATATAGGCTTAACTACGGCCAGTAATTGAGAAATTTTTTATAGTGGCAACTAATTTACGGTAAATGGATGAATTTTCAAATTTTTTAACATTGAAAAAACTATTCCCCTGTTAAATGGCGCGTGAATAAAGGTGTCATGGCTGATTTGCTCTGAGCTAATTTGCATTGAGCACTCGCATTTTTTTTAAATCACGTTATTCTATAACGAGGGATTCTTCTATTGTGATCAAAATTGAGAGCCTTCAATGCGCGAACTCAAGATTGATGTGTGTGGATGGTTATGGTGACCGAGAAAGACAACGGGCGAAACTGCCTTGTTCGGATTGGCGTCGATTTTGTCGAGGTCAGGGGTATTGAGAGAACGAGATAATGACCGGTGAGTCAGCAAATATATTAGATATTGAGGCTGCACGTGCAAAGCGCCAAGACTTTGCCGGCAATACTGGCTTTGACACAGCTGGTGCGTTTTTACGCTCTGTCCGTGAGGAACAAAAGTATAGCATTGAAGATGTTAGCGCTAAAACGCACATTCGCGAACAGCATATCCGAGGTATCGAAAGTGGCGATATGTCGATTTTGCCTCCTCGCGCATACGTTAGTGGGTTCGTAAAATCATATGCTGAATTCTTAGGGCTTGATCCACTGCCAATTGTCAATCGGTTTAAAGAGGACGTTGGCCTTGTCAGCGTGGTTCCGGTTGATGCCAGTAAATTTGATCAGACGGATATTTTAGCGGACTCAGAGAAAAATGAGATGTCGCTATTCGCCGTATTGGCGATTATTGCGTTTATGCTGTGGACTGCCTGGCAAGTGCTGAGCCCGCGTGATCCGGAAATTATTCTTGAGACGCCTGCAGGATTTCCTGCACCTCCGATATCGCAAAGGGCGCCTGCGATTTTAGATCCATTGCTGTATGAACAAACAGCGCGCACAACCACAGAGCAGGAATTGTTGGCGAGACTTGATGACAAAGTCGAGCCCGTTTATCCACGATTTTGTGAAGCCCGTGCCAACCCTGTTGAAGAAGTAGAGGTTAGCTTTAATATTTCTGCGCAAGGCCGGGTTGCAGGCGTACGGGCTCTTTCGTCTACAAATGCGTGTTTTGAGCGCTCCGCAATCAACGCCCTTAAACGGTGGCGCTTCATTCCTCGGAAAGTTGAAGGGGTCAACCAGCCCTCTTATGATCAGGTTGTGAGATTGACCTTCAAAAAACCAGCCTAAAGCTTTTCCTGATCAAGTGGTTACCGGTTGAGCGCCCGCATATGCAACAAAATGATGCCTTATAGCACCTCCTGGATCCCCTTTGACGCGGATGTGCTTTAGTGTGTTAAGCCCTCATCACCGGTCTTGAATTTGCATAAAATCAGGGGCATTAAACCCTGACACATCTATCCTGAGCTATTTATAAAGGAAATAGCTTGCTTTGTTCTCTTGCCAATCAAGACAGATAAGATAAACAAAGAAATATGATATAATGCCCATTGTTTCCTGATCGATAAGGTCGATTTTTTTGGGTTGCCATGCCATTATAGCCGTTCGTGTTTGTTTTAAGAGAGCCCTGTTATGTCTATTCGCCCCTGGAGAGATATTGAACGTCGCAAGAGCCGTCAGATTATGGTCGGGAATGTTCCCGTAGGCGGGGATGCCCCCATCGCCGTTCAAACAATGACCAACACCCTGACTTCGGACGCCAAAGCGACGCTTCGACAAATTGAGGAAGTTGCTGAAGCGGGTGCGGATATTGTCCGTGTTTCTTGTCCTGATGTCGACTCAACGGCGGCCATGACCGAGATTTGCAAACATTCTCCCATCCCGGTAGTGGCTGATATCCATTTTCATTATAAACGCGGCATTGAAGCGGCTGAAGCTGGCGCGGCCTGTCTTCGCATAAACCCTGGAAATATCGGCTCAGAAGAGCGCGTACGCGAGGTTATAAAAGCGGCCAAGGATCACGGATGTTCCATGCGTATTGGTGTGAATGGGGGGTCGTTAGAAAAAGATCTATTGGAAAAATATGGTGAGCCTTGCCCTGATGCTATGGTTGAAAGCGCGCTCGATCATGCAAAAATACTTCAGGATAATGATTTTCATGAATTTAAAATATCCGTAAAAGCGTCAGATGTGTTTTTAACTGTTGCCGCTTATCATGCGTTGGCTGAGGCAATTGATTGCCCGATCCATCTTGGGGTTACGGAAGCGGGAGGTTTACGGATTGGCTCTGTTAAATCTGCAATTGGGATGGGCTCAATGTTATGGGCTGGCATTGGTGATACGATCCGTGTCTCCCTTTCCGCGGATCCAGTTGAAGAGATTAAGGCGGGTTTTGATATTTTAAAAAGCCTGAACTTGCGCCACCGAGGCGTAAATGTAATCTCTTGTCCGTCCTGTGCCCGCCAAGGGTTTAACGTCATTGATACAGTTGAAAAATTAGAAGAACGGTTAGCGCATGTCACAACGCCTATGACATTGTCTGTGATTGGATGTGTGGTCAATGGACCTGGCGAAGCTAGAGAAACGGATCTTGGTTTCACCGGTGGAGGTGCTGGTAAAGAGGGCGGTATGGTTTACGTCGCTGGTGCACCCGATCATAAAATGTCCAATGAGAAAATGTTGGATCACTTGGTTGATCTGGTGGAAAAAAAGGCTGCTGAAATTGAAGCTGAAGCCGCAGCAGATATAGTGGCTGCTCAATAACATTGTTTTCGCTCATTGTAAGCGTGCTGAATGTTCAGTGCGCCTTTTGCGTATACTGATTTTTAAGGAATAAAAATTGATTGAACAGGCTCAAATAGATGCGTTGATTGCTCGCCTCGAAGATTTGGAACAAGCCATGTCCAATGTGAGTGATAGTGAGGAAATTGTTCGTCTTGCAAAGGAACATGGGGAGTTAAAACCTGTCGTTGAAAAAGCCCGAGAGCTTTCCAATAATCGGGAGCAGATTGTTGATTTATTGGAACTTGCCTCTGGTGATGATGAGGAAATGGCGGAAATGGCCGCGGCTGAACTTGAAGAGGAAAAAGCTAAAGAACCAATTTTACAAGAAGAATTACAATTCATGTTGTTGCCTAAAGATAAGGCAGATGATTCGTCGGTAATTTTGGAAGTGCGTGCGGGTACTGGGGGGGACGAGGCGGCGCTGTTTGCGGGTGATTTATTCCGTATGTATCAACGCTTTTCTCAACTCAAAGGATGGAAAGTGGAGGTGCTTTCTCTTTCTGAGGCTGAGATTGGCGGATATAAAGAAATTCAGGCGAGTATTGCAGGATCAGGGGTGTTCGCTTTTATGAAATTTGAGGCGGGTGTGCACCGGGTACAACGAGTTCCCGAAACAGAGACGCAAGGGCGAGTCCATACATCCGCAGCAACTGTCGCTGTTTTGCCCGAACCTGAAGAAGTTGATATTGATATTGCTGACAGTGATTTACGCGTTGATGTCTTTCGAGCCTCGGGGCCCGGTGGACAATCGGTTAATACAACGGATAGTGCGGTCAGGATTACACACTTGCCGACGGGCACGATCGTTATTCAGCAAGATGAAAAGTCTCAGCATAAAAACCGTGCAAAAGCGATGAAGGTTTTGCGGGCAAGGCTCTATGATCTTGAGCGCGCAAGGGCAGATGCAGAACGGGCTGAAGCGCGAAAAGGTATGGTTGGTTCAGGGGATCGTTCAGAGCGTATCCGTACTTATAATTATCCGCAAAGCCGAGTGAGCGACCACCGAATTAATTTAACCTTGTACAAGTTAGCTGAAATTATTGCAGGGGATGGGTTAGATGAAATGATTGAAGCTTTAATGACCAAAGATCGTGCGGACCGGTTGGCGGCGTTGCATGAAGAGAAGTCGTCATAAATTTGTGTGAATGCGTCTATAAAATGCATTGATTCCCATAATGATTAATATTTCACAAAGTGGACAGCGAAAGCCGCAAACCGTATCTTCTTTATTGAGGGTGGGAGCTGCAAACTTAGAGGGCACTCCAACGGCAATGTTGGATGCTCGGCTTTTGCTGATGGCGGCAACAGGGTTTGACGCTGGAGAGTTACTCCTAAACGCGAACCAAGAGATTGGTGTTAGTCAGGCGGATTACTTTTATAAAATGATCGCTCGTCGCAAAAATTATGAGCCTGTCGCTTACATTACAGGGGTTCGTGAGTTTTGGCGTGGATGCTTTCGTGTGACGCATGATGTTTTAATCCCCCGGCCAGATAGTGAATGCCTGATTGAAACAGCCTTAATGTTACGACCACCCCAAATGCATAATAATTTAAAAATTATGGATTTGGGCACGGGATCATCATGCTTACTGACGAGCCTACTGCAATCTTATGAAGGCAGCATTGGAGTTGGTGTTGATCGATCACTTAATACTTGTAAAATTGCCGCTGAAAATTTGAGAAACAATAATGTGAGTGACCGTGGCTCCATTATCCAAGGAGATTGGGCGCGCGCGCTAGGGGGGGCGTTTGATATCATCATCAGCAATCCACCCTATATCAGTGAAGATGATTATTTGTGTTTAGCAAAAGATATTTTAGAGCACGAGCCTCGTGCGGCTCTTGTCAGTGCGGATTATGGACGCTCTGATTATCAAATTATTCTTGATCAAGTGCGACATAAAATTTCAGATAAGGGACTGATTTTAATAGAAATTGGTGATGGGCAATCCGCTTTTTTGCGCGACATTGCAGAACAGTTTTATGCAACGCAGAGAATCACGGTGCATCAGGATTTAGCGGGTTTAGACCGGTGTTTGGCGATAAATCATGAATAAACTTGAAAAAAACCAGTTGAAAATCTTGTTTTACACTCTATTATGTAGCTTATTGGAAGAACATTGAGATAATGTAGCTCCATAACAATCACTTAAAATTTAATCTTTAGGCATTTGCAATAAGGTTAATATACGAGAATATTAGGTAAAAAAATCAGAAAACATGATCTGATCAGTGCGATGGACGGCACAAATTAACAATCTTAAACAATTTCAAAAACCCATTTGGGATTCTGATATTGCGGGGGATTTAATCTGGGCTTCGTTAAAAATCAACAACCCCGTAGTTGCGGGAATGAATATAAAAATAGGGTTTTTTCATGAAAAGAGGGCGTAATCAACGCCGCCGTCAAGGCGTTAATGTTAATCGTGCGTTGGACTCTAATGGGCCAGATGTTCGCATTCGTGGCACAGCAAATCAGATTTATGATAAATATCAAAGCTTGGCGCGTGATGCCTCTTCGTCGGGAGATCGAGTGAAGGCGGAAAGCTACCTTCAGCATGCAGAACACTATTTTCGTATCATTAAAAGTATGCAAGGGCAAAATCCGAATCAAAACTCTCAATCTTCGAATCCTAATAACGCTAATCAGAATAATTCGGGTGAACAGCAAAATACTAGTGTAAATGCCTCAGATAATACTCCGGCTAACGCTGATGCAGCTGGTAAAATAGTCGAAGAGAATGCAGACACGGTCGAGAATAAGACGGTTGAATCTGATGAACCTATTGCTGGTAGTGAAGAAAAAGAGCGTCCAAAACAAAAACGTGCGCGTAGACCTCGGCAAAGTGATTCTGCAAAATCAAAAACGACTTCTCCTGATGAAGAAAAGCCAGTCAAACGTACACGTCGTAAAAAAGTAGAGACAGCGGACGCACTATAAATTTTTTACGTGGGATAAGTAGTAAGATTGCTTGTTGTTATTGAAAATCCTTGGGCAAAATAGGTGAACCAATGCTTGGTTGGTTTCTTTTTTACAAATCGTAGACAGCTTGAGCATTTTTCAGCCAAGAAAAAGGCGACCTTAAGATTGTTTCCGTTATGCACATGAATTTAAAGTGTTTTCCGTGTCTGTGGGAACCGGTTGAACTGCAATAAATACGAAAAAAGAAAGCCTGAAAGCACCACGGCGACTCAATTTGAGGTCGAGGTGCTTAAAAGAAATTTTTCTATTCAGATGGATGCGATTTTACTCAAGGGATTGATCTCTTGGCCTTACATTCATAATGATGCTAATGACTCTGGAGAGTTTTTCAAAATTGTAATGTGTGAGGAGAGGCTATGGTCGATTTCACAGGTAGTTTATTTGATCTTGCTGGGAAGAATGCCATTATTACCGGCGCCTCACGAGGCATTGGTGAAGCTATAGCAAGACGGATGGCTCAGCATGGCGCAAGTGTTATCATATCTAGTCGTAAACTTGATTCCTGTCAGGCGGTTGCAGATTCGATAAATCATAATATGGGCCGGAAAATGGCGCACCCTGTTGAGTGCAATATTTCTCATAAAGAAGCGTTGCAACATCTTGTCGATGAAACAAATCAGAAATTAGGATCCGTTGATATACTTGTTATTAATGCTGCCGTGAATCCTCATTATGGTCCGTCAGCAGAGATTTCTGATGAACAATTTGATAAAATCTTAAATTGCAATATTAAAGCAGCTCATTGGTTATCACATATGGTATTGCCAAAAATGAAGGCCCAAAAAAATGGGGCTATCATCATGGTTTCATCAATTGGCGGCTTTGTTGGGAGCAGCGCTATTGGAACCTACAACATTTCCAAGGCTGCAGATTTGCAAATGGTGCGCAATCTTTCTGCGGAATATGCGCAATACAATGTACGCATTAATGCCATTTGCCCAGGGATAGTAAAAACTTATTTTGCCGAAGCTTTATGGAAAGATCCTAAAATTGAGAAAGCGATAGCGGGACAACTTCCCGCGCGTCGTTTTGGTGAGCCAGACGATATTGCTGGTGCGGCAGTGTTTTTAGCATCCAAGGCCGGAGGCTGGATGAATGGTCAAGGTATGATTATTGATGGCGGCTCATTAACGAGCTTGGGTAATTTGTAGGCTATATGTGCTCACAAAATCATACTTGAGTTGTTAAAATATCATAAAAAGAGAAATATTTACAAATAATCAATTTTTACGTGTTTAGTCTCTCTGTAACTTCATACAGGGAGATTGTAGATGAGTACCTTAAACAGAAATGCAGTTTATACCGGAACGAGCTTTGATGATGAAGATTTCGCGGGATCGGGAGATGATCATCAAAAAGGATTTGAAGGTGAGGACACTCTTGCCGGTGGGCAGGGCAATGATACAATCGAAGGGGGATCAGGGAATGATCATCTAATCGGGGATAATGTCGACTCATCAAATGATGATGAACATTATGCTGATGCGGATAGGATTCATGGTCAAGCTGGTGAGGATCAATTACAAGGTCAGCAAGGGAATGATTTATTAGCCGGCGATGGTAGCAGTGAAGAATGGCAACTCATTAATGGGGAATGGGTTTTTGATCAATCAAAAATGAGTACTAATAATGGACCTCTCGATACAGATAATGATTTTCTGGAAGGCGGAGAAGGCAATGATGTTCTAAATGGCGGTATTGGTGAAGATACTCATATTGGCGGCGCTGGAGAAGATCGCATTAATGCAGGTATTGGAAATGATATAGCTGATGGTGGTCTTGGTAATGATCAAATTAATCTTGAAGATGGCAATGATCTTGGGACCGGCGGGTTAGGCGCTGACACCATTCATGCGGGTGCTGGAAATGATGTCGTATATGGGGATTTGGGAAATGTCCTCGATAATGGAGACTATGGTACTGACCCACATGTTGGTATTGGGTTTTCCTTTCTAGGAAGTAGTGGTGACTGGTCTGGTGGAGACGCAGCAGTTAACGCTGAAAATGTACAAATCCGCACTATTTCTCAGTCCATAGAAACAAATGCTGGCGAACCGTACTCTATGAATTTTGATTTAGCATTGAATTCATTGGCGTCAAAAGGGGCCGTTAGTGTCGAGGTTTATTGGAATGGTGAACTGATTGATGTGGTGGCGCCCGATGGAGCGTTGTTCCAGCAGTTTACTTTTGATGTTGTTGGCACAGGAGGAAATGACTTATTAAAGTTTCGAGAAATTATTGAACTTGATCATCTAGGAACCTCGCAACAAGTGTTTACGCAAACCACTGAAATTGATGTGAGTGGTGTTGAAACGAGTGTTGAAGGTTTCGCTCCAGGTCAAGCTAACCTTTACCAGGTAATATCAGACCAACTCTATATATTTGATACTGAAACGCAGGAATATAATGAACTGGGTGATGGTTTTGGTTTTAATGTTAATGCTGCGGGGTTTAATCCTGCTAATAATTTAATTTATGGTTTTGCAACAAACAATAGCCCCGAAGTCGATGCAAATGGTAATTTTGTTAGTAAGCACGATTTAGTAGCAATTGATGCCACTGGTAATGCCTATCGCATTGGCCATGTTGGCTTGGAAGACGCAATTGGAAACGCAAGTGTTTATATTGGCGACTTTGGACCTGATGGCGCGCTTTATGTTATGAACGGCGGGCATCGTAGTGAAGTCTTTAGAGTGGATATCAATCAATCGAATGCAGACGGTTCGTTAGTTTATGAATCGATACCATTACCAGAAAACTTGCTCGGTGGATTTGCTGATTGGGCTTGGGTAGAAAGCCAGCAGGCTTTTCTCGGCGTAAATCAGGGGGGGTATGTTTACAAAATTGACCCCTTTAATTTGACGGATGGAATGGCGACTGTAGAAAGTGTGCGTATCGAAAGCTTGGTTACGGAGAACGGAACAATTAATGGTATTCCTTCCGGAAGCGCGTGGGGCGCAGTTTTCACAGATGCACAAGGGAATTTGTATGCTGGATTAAATCGCGGTGATCATGATCTTGATGCTTCCACTGCCATTAGTGGCGGCGTGTATCAAATTACTGGATTTGAAACGGGTACGGCGCAAGCTGTTCTTCTGGCAGATGCGCCGATAACGGGTAGTAATGATGGTGCTTCTGATCCTCGTTCATTATCAACATTTACTCCGACCGATGGTGATGCGTCTATATTGATAAATAATATCAGTCTTACAGGAACTAGTGGAGATAATGATTTAATTACCGGTGGTACTGGCAATGACAGAGTGTTTGGTGAAGGGGGGGCTGACGAAATATTTGGGCAAGACGGTAATGATATAATCGATGGCGGTGTTGGGGATGACAAGTTGTTTGGTGATCAAGGAAATGATTTCGTTTCAGGAGGTATAGGCGCTGATCACGTTGAAGGAGGAGTTGGCATGGATACTCTCTCGGGCAATGATGGCGATGATTTTATTCTTGGTAATTCTGGCGCTGATCGTATATCCGGCGATGCTGGAGCAGATAAGTTGGTTGGCGGCAGCGGCGGTGATACTATCGAAGGGGGACAAGGAGACGATCATATCTGGGGCGGTGAGTGGACCGGAGATGGCGAAAGCGATCTGTTTGTTTTTTCTCCAGGATCTGGTCAAGATATGATTCACGATTTTGAGGTTGATCAAGATATACTTGATCTATCTGCATACAGTGTTAACTGGAGTGATCTTCAATCTGGCGTACAAGATCATGGTTGGGCCGTGAGTATTGAGCTTGGAGAATTAGGCGGTGCACCGGGGGATCGGATTTTCCTTGTTAATGTATCGTCGGATGAATTATCCGAAGACAATTTTTCACTCGGTGCATAGGCTTATCAATGTCAAGCGCAGAGCCTATTTGTGAAAATTCAAATGTCATCGCTGAGAAATTCGCGCAGCTTAAACCCCTGACTGTTTGGGTTTTGTTGCTTGGCATAATCATCAATGTATTGGGTTTCACTAGCCCGCTATTTATGATGATTGTCATGGATAGTATCGTACCAAGTCAGGATAAAAATACGCTATTTTTCCTATTGTTATTTGCTTGCCTCGCATTTGGCGCCATGTGTTTTGCTGATATATTACGTCGGTATCTTCTATTAAAGACTTCAAGTTGGCTAGAAGCACACTTTACAAAACTAATTGTTGACTCAGATTTACGTGATCATGCGAAAAAAGTTTCATTATTTGGTGATACAAAAGTGATAACGCAATTTGTGCGGTCTGGCGCCACGACATTAATTGATGTTCCTGTCTGTGTTGTTGCTTTTTTTCTTTTGTGGATGATCCATCCAGTTTTTGTTATTACCGCGCTTACAATGGGAGTAATTTTACTTTCATTGTCAATTGGGGCCGATTATTCATCAAAATTAGTACAATCTAGAGCATCTAAGAAACGTAAAATTGCCTTATCATCAATTGATGCACTGACTAATATGGATAACAGCGCTCAAGCGATGGGGGTTTCAAAAAACATTAGTAGAAATTTTTGTGATACCCTGTGCGAAAGTTTATTTCTTGAAATGAAAGGATCTTCAAGAATCGAGTTTTTGAACGGTGTGGCAAGAGGTTTAAGGCAGGCTCTTCAAGTCATATCTCTTGGACTTGGAGCTTTGTTAGTGATGCGCGGCGAATTATCTGGCGGCGCAATGATCGCCGGATCTATCATTTTGTCAAAGGCACTGCAACCTATTGAACAGGTTTCCCAAGGCTGGGCTGGGTTTGTCGCCGCCAAAAAGGCGATGAATAATCTACGATCTAATATTACGGATAACTTAATCGTTTCACAAAGTTCATATCTTACGCCAGAAAAAATACTACCTGCATTAAGCATTAACAATGTGACGGTTCCAAGGGGGGCAGGGGCAAAACCAGTTCTGGATAGAATTCAATTTGATGTCGGGCCTGGTGAATGCGTCGCCATTATGGGGCCGTCTGGGTCTGGTAAGACAGTATTGGTAGAAATAATTGCTGGGGTTCGCTCTGTTACTATTGGCGATATCAAAATTGATAATATTCCATATGATCAAATTTCTCCTGACTATAAGAATGCATTTATTGGGTATTGCCCGCAAAAGGATACTTTTTATCCGGGCACTATTGCTCAAAATATTGCTCGTTTTGAAGCTGAAATTTCGTCTCGTAGTATTTTAGAAGCAGTAAGCCGTGTCGGGGCAGAAGATTTCATACGATTATTGGAGAATGGTTTTGATACAAAAATTTCTGACCATTGTGGCATTTGCTCGTCAAGTCAGTTGAAGCGATTGAACATTGCGCGGGCAATATATGCGAGTCCAAAGGTTATCGTTTTTGATGATCCCGGTGCTGGGTTGGATGAATTTGGTGAAAAAACGTTTATTTCACTAATTGGTGAGTTAAAACGCAATGGTCACACAATAATACTTGTGGCACAACGTGCAGGCATGTTGAGTGTTGCCGATAAACTGCTGTGCCTTGAGAATGGACGTTTGCGTGATTTTGGTCATCGTACTGAAGTTTTAGCGCGTCTCTCTCTTAATCGTGGGCAGATTGATACTACGTTAGATCTGGATGAAATTTCAAGAATAAGTCGATGGCTTGAAGTGCAGTTAGCCCGTCAGGATGATGCCGAGATTCGCGGACGCGCGGAGAGTGCTCTTCTTGAGCTATTTAACATTTTAAGGGCGCAATCAGGTAGTTCAAGCGATGCGAAATATTCTATTGTTATCAAACATACTCAAGGAAAAATAGAGTTTGAAATTTTTTGCGGCGTTAGAAAATCAATAGGTGTTTCACAGGAATTATCGAAAGATTCAAATTTAGAGTTTCCAAGAGACATAGAAAATTTGAGTGATGAGACAATGAGTAAAATTATCTTAATGTCAATGATATCAGATATTGAAGAAATTACAAATAAGGAAGAGCGCTTGATTATCCGTATAACGCTTGATCGAAACCATGTTCCTCTGCCTGTGCATTATGAACCAAAAGTTGCAGTATAAATGTCCACTGAATATACAAAATTACCTTTAAAAGATACACTTTCTAAGAGTGTTTTGATGATTGCTTCGATATTCTTGTTCAGCATTGGGGTGGTATTTTCTGTTGTTTTTTTTGTTCCTGTTCCTCAATCCGTGGTTGTTTCGGGTCATGTTACGACGGAAAGAGCAACGAGAAATGTAACACATGATCGTGGTGGGGTTATTCGTCACATCAAAGTTTTTGAGGGTGAGTTTGTTGAAAAAGGTGATGTAATATTACAATTTAGCGATCAAATTTTATATTCAGAACGAGAAGCTGTTGTTACGGAGTTGATTATTTTTACAGCTGAAAGTGAAAGTTTAAAAAATACACTCAATCAAGATAAGGCAGCGCGTTTCTCTCCCCGCATTCGCCGATTAGCCGATGAGTATGGATTGGAAGAAATTCTAATGCTTGAGGTTGATCGGCGAATGAAACAGGAATTAACCGCAGAGAATATAAGTGAGGGGTATAAGGAGAGTAAAAAATCATTACAAAGACAGCTTAGAAATAGCCAATCTCAATTTAAGGCAAAGCAAGAAGAAATGTTTTTGCTGAGTAGCTTAAGAAAACGAAAGTATCATTTAATGCAGGAAGGGATTGTGGCTAAATCTGAAGTGGAGGAACTCGAAATTCAAGAAGCTGCGCTGCGAGGGGATCTAAAAAAAATAGAATCAGAGCTCGCGACTATCAATGGTGAGATTATTCAGATAAATTTAAAATCTGATCGGTTACCAGTTGAAAATGACTTTGAAGGTTTATCGCGTCTTGCTGAGTTGACACGGGCTATTGCTGAAAATCAAAAGCGGCTCGTGGAAATTGAAAAACTTATCAAAGCTTCAACAGTCGTTGCCCCTATTAGCGGGCAAATAACAAATTTATCTGCTAATACAATAGGAAGTTATGTTACGCCAGCTGAACTGATCGCTAACATTGTACCTATTCACGAAGCTTTGATTATAGAAGCAGATTTTCCACCGCGTGATAGTCATGCGA
This sequence comes from uncultured Caulobacterales bacterium, assembly GCA_964479275.1. GTDB lineage: Bacteria > Pseudomonadota > Alphaproteobacteria > Caulobacterales > Parvularculaceae > CALLPQ01. The sequence goes on along the minus strand of CAYZLR010000020.1, from coordinate 24,026 downwards.
TATCAACAGGCATGTCAGCAAAGGTTGTTTTTTCCAGCTTGCCTCAACGCAATATGCCCGAGCTTACAGCATACGTTGAAAGCGTATCGAAAGATGTCAGCAAGGACGATAGAACGGGTTTGGAATATTATAAAGCGCGATTACGAATTCCCCCAAATGTGAAAAATGCTAATCTTTTTCATGAAGAGCAACAACTTTATGCGGGATTACCTGTTGATGTTTATGTAATTGTTGATCGTGCTCCGTTTATCAATTACATTTTTAAACCGCTCTCACGCAGTTTTCGTAAGTCATTTCGCGCCTAAAGTCCCCAATCATTAATTTGTATTCGAAGTGCGACTATTATCTAAGTCGCTCAACCATTTTGTTATTTTTTCAATTAGAGCTTTAGGAGAAATCGGTTTCGAAAGGTAATCATCCATGCCTGCTTCAAAACATTTTTCTTTATCATTTGTAATTGCGTGCGCGGTTACGCCTATAATTGGGGTGTGTTTTCCTAGCTCTTTCTCAACTTCTCGAATTTTTCGTGTTGCGTCATGGCCATTCATAACGGGCATAGAGACATCCATGAGTATCAAATCTGGTTTGAGTTGTTGGAAAAGTTCGAGCGCAATTTTTCCATTTGGCGCAATCTTAAAACTATAATTTGTGAAAGATTCTAAGGACTGGGTGAAAACGATTTGATTCACTTCGTTATCTTCTGCAATTAAAATATCAATTTTCTTATGATTTGAATCCGTAATGATATCCCGAGTGGGGAGAATAATTTTTTCTGAGTTTGATTGATTTGAGGGACCGTCATTTTTCTTAGCAATAAGAGGTGTTAGAGTGGATTTTTCTTGTAGGGAGACATTATAAGATTTTCTCGTCTGTAAAATTTCAATAATGGTCTCTAATAATAGTGAAGATCTAGCGGGTTTTGTTAAGTGGCTTTGAATATCCAGGCTAGCGAAATGTTTTCCATCTTCTGTTAAATCAACTGATGTTAACATAATAATCGGGACATTCTTTGTTCGATCATCGGCTCGTATCTTTTCTGCAACTTGGGCGCCTGTTAATAATGGCATGTGATGATCTAATATAATTAAATCAAATGGTGTATCCATAGTATGTGCGGCAAGGAGCATCTCAATACCTTTTTCACCGCTTTCGCAGGCTTTGGAAGTAAATGTCCAAGCATCCATTTGCTCCGTTAATATGGCACGATTAACCTCGTTATCATCAATAATTAGAATCCGTGCGCCCGCGACATTAATAGGGTTAGGCATTTCTTCTGTATGGGACTCGATAGGCAATGTGATCTCAAACCAAAACGTAGAGCCTTCTCCTTGGACGCTATCAAGTCCAATTGTTCCGTCCATTAATTCAATCAAAGATGAAGTGATTGCAAGGCCTAGGCCAGTTCCCTCATGCTGTCTGGCCGCACTACCATCTACCTGCATGAATTTTTTGAAAACTTTTTCACGATTTTCTTCTGAAATTCCAATTCCTGAATCAATGATCTTAACTAATAGTTTTGCACCCGGTGTATCTCCTTCAATCATGACGGATTCGTATCCGACATCGATAAGGACGTATCCTTCATGTGTAAATTTTAATGCATTACCGAGTAAATTTGTTATGATCTGCCTAATTCTACCGACATCCCCTTTCATATAGTGGGGAAGATCAGGTGCTAAGCGTACAGCGAGCTCTATATTCTTGTCGGTTGCTGTCGATGACATTAAAGTTGCAACATCTTCTATCGCGTCAGAGAGTCTAAATGGTGCCGGATTTAATGTCATTTGCCCGGAGTCTATTTTAGAAAAATCCAGGATATCATTTATTATTGTTAAGAGGGCTGCGCCAGAGTTGACAATTGTTTGGGCAAAGCTTTGTTGTTTTTGGTCTAATGATGTTCCCAAAAGCAATTCAGCCATTCCCATAACACCATTCATGGGGGTGCGAATTTCATGGCTCATATTTGCAAGGAATTCAGATTTTGTTTTTTCTGCAGCTTCGGCATCTTTCATGGCTTTTGTGAGCGTTTGGTTGCTTTTTTCGATGTCAGTGATATCAAAATATGTATGCATTTCTCGGCCATCAGGTAGCGGAAGAGCTCGCATTTTTATAATTTGTCCGTTATCAAATGGAATAGTGACTGCGTCTTCTCTGCATTTTTGTATAGTCTTGTGAATAATTGGCTCAAAATTTCGCCATTCTTCTTCTGTTTTAATGTGAGACGCGATGATTCCTTTTTTATGGGCGTGTTGCATTAAGGAATCTATCGTAAAACTCTGTGTCTTGGCTTCATCATCAATACCCCAAATTTTAGCGGCAACAAGATTGAATTCATCAATCGTTTTTTCTTTCCCGCAAATAATAATACCTTGGTTTGTTGAATATAGAATCTCTCTGAGCAAGAGTTCTTGTTGTTTGATAACATTAATATTATTGTGCGTAACAATTCTATATTGTTTTGGAATGAGGGAAGAATACAGCAACTCGTAGTTTTCGTTAGAGTAAGAAATCTCTATCGGTTGATTGCTAATAGTAGCTTTTTTGTGTTTTTCCGCGGCGATTTTGCACAGTTCATTTTTTTCTTCATTTGAGGCCTCTGGGTGTAATTGCGAAATGATCTTATGCAAAATGGAATTAAAAGTCTCATTTTTTGAGACACTATAACCAAGCTGAGAAGCGCCCTCCAAGAATTTATCATTTACAAAAACGAGCCTATCATCTTCATCATAAACTGTTATGTGATACGGGAGGTATTGTAATACTTGATGATAAGTATTTCTTTCGTCCAATAGTACCTGGATAGCATCTTTATCATTTAAGAGATTTTCTGCTGTTTGTGTATCTTGTGATAAATTTTTCACTTGAAAATTTCCCTAGATTTTTTGGGCCTAATTATGGGTGGCCAAAATTGGACTAGGTAAAAAATGCCATCAATTGGTTAAAGGACCACTTAATGTGCAATTTCAATATGCAATTACTCTTTTAAATTTATGACTTAGTAATTTTCGTAAAATTTGAATTAATGGCAATATAAATTCATTTTTTGTTCAGTAGAAAAACGGCTTCCTCAGCTGATAAATTTGCAATTTTTTTTGCAAATCCCCAAGGTTGGAAACTGGAAGGGGTTTGCCCAGTTTTTCCGGCGTATGATTGTGTAATTGAAATTTTATGATCATTGCATAGGTCGATGAAATCGGTCAGTGTGCATAAATGAATGTTATCAGTTTCAAACCATTGTGCGGGTAAGGATTGAGATTGCGGCATTTTTCCAAATAGTAATAAAGATAAGCGTAATCTCCAATGAGCAAAGTTCGGTGTCGAAACTATAACATGTTCGCCGATGCGTAATGTTTGCTGAAGCGTATTTAATGGCCTTGTCATGGCTTGTATCGTTTGCGTTAAAACAACAAAATCGAACGATTGATCTGGATAATCCTCAAGATCTGTATTTGCATCTCCTTGTACAACCGAAAGACCTTTCGCAACGCAAGTTGCCACCCCAGTTCTTGATATTTCTAGGCCTCGTGCTTTGGCTTGATTTTCACGCTTTAATAATTCGAGGAGATGTCCATCACCGCATCCAACATCAAGAACACTGCTACCGGGTGTGATCAATGAGGCTACATGCTTCAAGATTTTATTTTGAGAGATAGATATAGGATTTGAGGAAGAAGAAGAGTTAGCTGCCATGTTTTTTAATTGTTACCCAAAATTTTATTGTAATCGGTAAAAGCCACATCGATGAAGCCTTTCAAAATACTCGTAAACTCGGGTTCATCAAGTAAGAAAGCGTCATGACCTTTGTCACTCTCAATTTCAAGAAAAGACACTTCATTGCCAGCCGCATGAAGGGCGCGAACGATGGCGCGGTTTTCAACCGTAGGGTAAAGCCAATCAGTACTAAATGAAGCTAACAGAAACCTTGTGTTACTTCCTTTAAAAATATTAGCGAGACGACCATCTGCGCGAGAAGCCAGATCAAAGTAATCCATTGCCCGGGTGATATACAGATAAGCATTAGCATCAAAGCGATCAACAAACGTCATGCCTTGATGGCGTAAGTAACTCTCGACTTGAAAATCAGCATCAAAACCAAATGCCAATTTTTCTCGATCCTGTAGATCACGACCAAATTTTCTGTTTAAAGCGGCCTCTGATAGATAGGTAATGTGTGCAGTCATTCTGGCAACCGATAAACCTTTTGTCGGTGCTCGAGGAGAGTCCATATAACGCCCTTGCTGCCAGTCAGGGTCTGCCATGATGGCTTGACGGCCAACTTCATGGAAAGCGATATTTTGCGGGGAATGTTTTGCCGCTGTTGCAATCGGTGCTGCAGCAAATAATCGGTCGGGGAATGTTGCGGCCCATTCTAGAGCCTGCATGCCGCCCATAGACCCGCCAATAACAGCAAGAAGTCGTTCGATTCCCAAAGCACTAATCAATCGTTCTTGCGCCCGGACCATGTCTCGAATAGTAACAATTGGGAAAGAAAGGCCGTATGCTTCTCCGGTATTTGGATCGATGGAGGCAGGTCCCGTTGTCCCCATGCAGCCGCCTAAAATATTGGAGCAAATGATAAAATATTTATCCGTATCGATGGCTTTTGCTGGACCAATGAGGTTGCTCCACCAGCCGAGTTTATCACTGTTTGGGTAAGTGCCACTTGCATATTGATCGCCAGTCAGGGCATGGCACACAAGAATAGCGTTGGTTTTATCTGGATTTAAAGTGCCATAAGTTTGATAGGCAATTTCAACATCATTTAGAGATTGCCCTCCATCCAGAGGAAGAGACTCGGTGAGTTTCAGGCAAAGTGATGATGAATTTTGCAGCTCGTTCATAGTGTGGCAGTTAATTTAAAGTGAAAAAGGAAAGTGGCTTGATTGCAATGACACCTGACGGGTATATCAGCCTCGGTGATAGGACGCAAAGTTTACATGGTGTACAGTGATGCCTCTGAAAGTAGCTGAATTTTGGATTATGACTATTTTGAATTATACCTCAAAATGATTTTGTATATACATTGAACTGAGTTTGCCCTCGCGATTGGCGACAATGTGTTGTCATGGCTCAACTTAAACGATCGACCAAATTATGACGAAAAACGATAATGAGACATTTTCTGATGATGAGATATCATTGCCAAAACCAAGACCAGGAATAGAGGATATTTCTCCTTATGTGCCAGGCCGCGCAAGTGCAGGCAAGAGTGATGTCGAAATCCATAAATTATCTTCGAATGAATCTGCGTTAGGTGCGAGCGTGTTGGCGATGGAAGCATTCTCTTTAGCGCAGAATAACTTACATCTCTATCCTGATGGCGGCGCCACGCAATTAAGAGCTGCGATTGCTCACTATCATAAAATAAATCCAGATGAGATCATTTGCGGTGCCGGATCAGATGAAATTTTACAACTATTATGCCGTGCCTACCTAGGGGTCGGGGATAATATTGTCCAAACCGAACATGGATTTTTGGTCTACGCACTTGCCGCTAGGGCTTGCGGTGCGCAAATAAATTTTGCGCCAGAGGAAAACCTAACGGCAGATGTGGATTCTATCCTAGACAAAGTTGATCACAAAACGCGATTAGTATTTATCGCTAACCCCAATAATCCAACCGGCTCATATATCCCGTCTACGCAAATGGAGCGCTTACATCGGGAATTACGCGAAGATATTGTTCTTGTTATTGATGCGGCTTATGCGGAATATATGGAAGAAGAGGATTATCGCGCAGGCGTTGAGTTAGTTGAAAAAAATCGAAACGTCATTATGACGCGAACATTTTCAAAAATATATGGTCTTGGTGGGTTACGACTTGGTTGGGCCTACGGGCCACCGGGTATTATCGATATCTTGAACCGTATTAGAGGGCCGTTCAATGTCAGTCATGCGGCGCAAATGGCCGGTATTGCAGCGATAAAGGATCAGGAATTTTTAAGGCAGAATAGAGATCACAATAAAAGCGAGCGAGCGATTATGATTCAACGCCTGGGGGGAATCGGGCTGGAATGCCATCCTTCTTTTGCTAATTTTGTTTTGGTGAAATTTCCACAAGAACCCGGTCGTTCAGCTGCGGATATACAAAGCTATCTTGCGAGCCATGGTGTCATGGTAAGAGAAATGACGGCATATCGTTTGCCAGAGTATCTAAGAATTTCTATCGGTGGGTTTGATGCAAATCGTAAAGTGATGGACTTGCTTGCAGATAAATTTTCTAAAAATTAGAAGGCAAATAGTTTGATGTCGAATGCACCGATTTTATTTGAGCATGTAACCCTTATTGGTACGGGGCTTATTGGGGCCTCGTTAGCAAGGGGTTTGCGTGAAAAAAAGCTGGTGTCTTCTTTGATTGGTTATGATTTAGACGATCATGTCAGCCAGCGTGCGCAAGCGATTGGCGTGGTAGATGAGGCTATAAGCGAATTTGCGAGTGCAGTTTCAAATGCCAATTTAATTATATTGGCAACGCCCGTAGGGGCAATTGACTCTATTTGCGAGGCGCTGGATGCTCATGCCCCTGAGGGCGCGATTATCATGGATGTGGGTTCCATCAAAGGAACGGTTGCAAAAGCTGCTTCGAAATTACGCAAAGATCTATGTTTTGTTCCGGCCCACCCTGTTGCGGGTACGGAGCAATCTGGCCCAGAGGCGGGGTTTGCGAGTTTGTTTGTCGACAGGTGGTGCATTTTAACTCCGCTGGAGCGTACGGATGCGACCTATCTGGATGCGGTTACAAAAATAGAAGCATTATGGACCGGTGTCGGGGCCATGGTCGAAAAAATGGATACAGCTCACCATGATTTGGCTCTTGCCATTACTTCCCATTTACCCCATTTGATTGCCTTCACGCTTGTGGGCGCAGCGGATGATCTGGAATCTGTAGCGGAAACAGAAATTGTGAAATATTCAGCCGGGGGCTTTCGTGATTTTACGCGCATAGCGGCTTCTGACCCTGTTATGTGGCGCGATGTTTTCTTAGGCAATAAAGAGGCTGTTTTAGAAGTCTTGGGGCGTTTTTCAGAAGAACTCGCTGTTTTACAGCGCGCGATCCGTTGGGGCGATGGGGAGAAGCTCAATGAAGTCTTCACCAGAGGGCGCGCCTTGCGAGAAGCGATTGTTGAAGCTGGACAAGAGACTGATGAACCCAATTTTGGTCGCGATGGCTAACTGATAATAGATCAGTGAAGTATGACATCACGCCTATCGTAAAAAATTTGAGCCGAACCTCAACAGTTTTATGGGCGTCGTGCGAATTTAGGCTGCTTTGATGATTAGCGTTCTGTCAGTTTAAACTCTATCCGGCGATTTTGCGCGTAAGCACTTGCATTCCGTCCACTGACGAGTGGATAGGTTGAGCCAGCTCCAGTTGCAAGAAGTCGCTTTTGGGGAACACCAGAGGCGGTTAAAAAATTGACAACAGAAATTGCGCGTTGTGCAGAAAGTTCAAGATTTGAGTCAAAGAATTGACGACAACCGGGGCCCAAACGTTCAGCATCTGCGTGACCATCAACGCGTAAAACCCAGGCTAAATCTGACGGAAGCTCATCTTGAATTTCGATTAACGCGTTCGCCAGCTTGCGAAGTTCGATCTTGCCTGGTTCACCAATCGTCGCCGAGCAAGAGCCAAATAAGATATCACTCTCAAAGATAAATCGATCGCCGACCACCTTAACATCCGTGCGATCCCCCAATGCATTACGCAATGCTTCGAAGAAACGTGAACGCACTTCTTGTAGTTCAAGGACTTTGCGTGATAGGGCGGCGTTCAGGCGCGAGGAAAGATTTTCTATTTGTGATTGTTGCTCAAGATCTTTGGCTTCTGCAGCATCTAATGCCTCTTGCAAGCTAGCGAGTTGTTTTCTAAGAGCGGCAACTTGCGCATTCAAAGTTGCAATTTGACTTTTTTGTTCATCGCTTAAAGCTTTTTCCGCTTCCAATTCTTCTGCGCTGGCTGCGACCGCTGCTTGGGATGCGGCAATCGCTGCCGCAAGACCTGCAAGCTCTGTGTTCTTTTCCTTAATGGTATCTTCCAGCGCGAGGATAGTCGTTTGTAGATCAGTGTTCTTTTTCTTTTCCAGACCAAGTTCATCATTAAGCGAATTAATTTGCGCAATAAGCCGTGCCAGCTCCGAATCTTTGTCGGATAACTCCTGCTTAACACTTTGCAATTTATCACCAAGAAAAAATTGCGCGACCACAAAGATCGATAATACGAACATCATGACCAATAATAAAGTGGATAAAGCATCCACAAAACCCGGCCAAATATTGGCCTCTCCGCGATTGCGTCGCCGTGCCATCGCGCTACTCTCCTTTACCCAAACGGAGGAGGGTGCGATTTAATGCGCGAATTTCTTCCTTAATTTCAGTTGATTGGCCCGCATGAGACTTAATTTGTGTTTCCGTGTTTGCGGCTAGGGCGGCTTCAAGACTTTGGAGAGCCGCAAGCAATTCACCGCTATCTGCGTCTCTGCGTCCTCCAGTAAAACTGGAGCTTGTACCAACACCGGCAACAGTTACGGCCGCCATGCCTGACAACCAATCCTCCAAGTCAGAATAAAATCTGTTTTGAGCCTGACCCGCTTGCAGATCGAGAAATCCGATGATTAAAGAACCACCTAACCCAAAAAGGGATGACGAAAAAGCGGTACCCATGCCCGACAGGGGTTTTTCTAAATTGGTAATCAATTGAGTGACTGTATCTTCTGCATCTACACCTGCACTGGCTAGTCCTGCAATGGTTTCACCAACAGCATTGACAGTTTGCAGCAACCCCCAGAATGTTCCCAACAGACCGAGAAAAACTAAAAGGTTAGAGATGTAGCGCCCCATTTCCCGGCCCTCATCCATCCGTGTGCCGATGGAGTCAAGAATCGCTCTTGCTGCTTCTGCGCTAAGACGCCCGCCCGTACTATCCGCATCGAGGAGAGGGCGCACAACCGCGCCAATAAGACTGGGAGGACGAGGAAGGCGCGCCCTTGAGGGATCAGCGGTTTCAAGGAAACTCTCGACCCAATTAACAGCTGGAGAGATAACCCCAGCCTGGCGTAGATTGTAAATGATCCCAATAAAGAGAACAAAAAGGATGAGCCCGTTCAAAGCAACATTGGCGTTGAAAGCTTCGATAAGAAGCGGTGAGGCTTGTGGCCCCCAAGGGGAGAGGTAGTAAATAGCGGCGCCAATCACAAGAAGAAACACCAACATGTTGAAGATGTAACGGCCCGGTTTAACAAATCGTACTGGTCTGCCTAATTTTCTCGCCATAACGTGCCCTAAATGCCCCTCAAATCTCTAATTATGAAGATGTGTTTTTGATTTGAGTCTCTATCAATATTTCACATCTTAATATTGTTAACCTAGCACATTACGGCTCGGCATCAATATTGAGAGTGAGTAAGGGGCGTGTAAAGTCATGAAAATCGTTTGAGAAGACGATTTGGTTATGGTGTTGGATAGAGACATGTTGCTCATGACAACTCTAAGTTGTTGTGACCATTGAATTTTCTACAGATGAGCATCAAGAAAAGAGAGAAATGCAGGCCAATCTTCCTTTACGACCCCGTGGGTGCCGGGGCGAATCCACAGTGAAATTTCTGATTCTGGCTTAAATGGCACTAATTTGCTTTGGTTCAGCCCAATTTTGGGATCATACAGCTTCCAGACAGGGTCCGCTCCAATGGCTGCTTTTAGAGCGCCATTTGGGTCAGACCAGACATCGCGGCGTGCATTGCCAAGAAAAACCGGTCTCGGGGCCAGCAATGCTAATACATGATGTTGGTCGGTCGGTATATCTTCCTCTCTGGCGGCATAAGAGGCGTATTTTTTTGAAAACCAATGGGGGTATGAACTTGTAATTTCTTCTATGGACTCGCCCTTTTTCTGGCGATTTAAGGAAGCCCCGCCTGTGCCCGATTGGTGAGAGACTACGGCGGCGATACGATCATCAAAAACCCCGGCAATGAGGGCGGCTTTACCATAGCGAGAGTGTCCGTATGCGATATATGCATTTTCCTTGATTCGTGGGTCATTGCTGACCGCATCAATCATTCTGGAATATCCCCAACCCCAAGCGGCAATTGCCCCCCAACGCGTTTGATTATCGGCATGACCTTTTGAGAGTGCACGCAAAGCCATCAAACCACTTGTGCTATTGTCTGGAACAAACTCTGACGGATAAACAACCGCGAGTGCATAGCCGCGCTCTATGATGTCTTTTATCGGCGGTGTTTCGACATAACGACCAAATACAAATTTAATAATTCCATTGGCGGAGTTAGTGGGTTGTTCTGGGGCACCGGTGATATCGGGGTGCGGAACAGCGCCCCATCTTGGGCTGAAGCTCTGCTTTAAAATTAAAGGAACGGGACCTTCCGCATTATTCGGGGTAATTAATTCTATTATAAATGGTGAGGTCGTGTTGTATTGATCAGAGAACTGAGCTGTCGCCGTGAGGGTGATTTCTTCAAGGGTTGCATTACCGCCAAAAGCTTGTTTATCCAATGTTTTGCGTGAGATAATGTTAATTGAAGAGGCTTCAGGCAATACACCATAAATATGCTCCTGCAGCGCTTTTTTTAACCGTGGTTTATGGGTTTGTTCCCAATTCTCAATCGTTGATAATTGAATGGTATTGGAATCAATCTCTGCGCTAGTAGTATCAATGTTATTGACCGCAATAATCGCTGGACGAGCGGGGCTGCCGGAAGGTTTTAAATCTGCCCACGCTAAAGTCGCCTTGACGCATCCCGGTAACACTAAAGCCATCAACAAAACTAAAATCGCGCGAATACTCATGGTGATACTTAATCCTTTACAATTGGGACACTACAATAGGGTGTCTTGTTCAACTCGTGCATTTCGCGGCCGAGTGGATACCGGTTGAGCGGCAAAACATGCGATAAAACAAGACGGTCGAGCAATTCAAAGTTCTCATTGAAACGCAAATTGCTCTGCGTGATTGTAGACCAAGATTAATTTCCAGCAAACTCACAATTTAGCCAGCTGAAAATGAGGCAGCTATGCAATTAATGGCACTTGAAAAAGAATTTATGGAAAATTTGTTCTCGTAAATTCAAGATAAGTGGGGGGGCGCCCCTCGCGAATGGCTTTGGCTTCGTAGCGCGTTTGAGGCCAATCCTCTTGCCGATCCGTCCAATCATTCATGATGGTTGCGTCCCAGGTAAACCCGTTTTGATTGCGTGCATGCATCAGGGTCCAAGTGATATAGTCGGGGATATCCGAGGCGACACGTAATTTTCCACCGGGTTTTACGAGACGTGCTGCTTGTTCAAAAAACCATGGTGAGATCATTCGGCGTTTATGGTGACGAGATTTTGGCCATGGGTCTGGATGAAGTACAAAAAGACGGGTTAGGCAGTGACCGGGTAAGCATTCCAAGAGCGGGCGCACATCACCGTGATGTACTCGAATATTCGTTAAAGCTTCCTCATCAATTTGTGAGAGCAATTTCGCCACACCATTGATAAAGGGTTCCGCGCCGATCATCACAACCTGCGGGTTTTGCTTGGCTTGCCAGGCCAAATGTTCTCCACCCCCAAAACCGACCTCTAGCCAGACTTCTTGAGCATTGTCTAAGTAGGTTTTGAATTCTGGATTCTGGATAAAATCTGCGTCACGATCGCGATTTTCTGACGCCGGCAAGGATACGGCAATTTGAGGCAAAAGTGATTCCATCAACCGCGCCTGACGGGGTTTGAGAGCTTTGTCCTGACGGCGCCCGTAAAGACGCGGAATATAAGATGCTTCATTTTCCATAAGGCAGACATACCCAGCTTTTAAAAGAAAATCGAGCGGGTTTTGTCAATCTAGGCGCGCATTGCGAGGCCTTTAAGAAACTTGGCTTGCGCCAACTTGATTTTTCTTTGAATGTGGGGCGAGAAACGGGCTTTTTGTGATTATTTTGTCCGCTAGAGGTCCACTCGAGGTTTGATCGTGGATCATGCATCGGTCTCATTGTTGCTGCATTCAAGATATTGATTTAATTGCAATCACTTGTGATTACATGATTATACGTACGCTGTTTTTTGGTGCTATTTTTTGGTGTTGTTGTTCGCCGCTATCGTTCGGAGCCGATGTGTGGCGAGACTGTATGATTTAATCCATTTTTGCTTTATCACGCGCGAAAACTTATTCTTAAACCTGGTTTGATCCATTGCCAATAAGCCACGAACCGCTTACACCATGCATCAGGTTCGGTGGTTTTTGTCCCCTTTTTTGCTGGCTGCTTCCACTCGGAATGTAACGACACTTTTGAAGTATGAAGTCTTACTATAGTGATGCGATAGAGAGTTAATCCAAGATGATGCAAGATGAAAAAGCGCAAACCATACTCGCGTCTGTTCTAGAACAAGCAAAGGCGGCAGGTGCGGATGCGGCTGACGCGTTGATGGATTATTCGGTTTCTAGCGGTGTTTCCTGGCGGATGGGAAAGCTGGAGGATATTGAACGTTCAGAAGGGCAGGATTTAGGGCTCCGTGTCATGATCGGCCAACGTCAGGCTTGTGTTTCGACAACCGACTTGTCTGAGCGATCCTTATCTGAAATTGCACAACGTTGTGCGGATATGGCGCGAAGTGCCCCTGAGGATCCTTTTTGTGGATTAGCCCCAAAGGATAAATTGGCAAAAGTGCCTTTTGTCGATCTAGATTTGGGGGATTTTAAAGAGCCATCAACGCAATTGTTAAAAGAACGTGCGGCTGAGTGTGAAGAGGCTGCGCTCTCAGTTAATGGTATTAGCAATTCCAGCGGCGCAGGTGCCAGCTATGGTCAAGGGCAATCCTGGTTTGCAACATCTGACGGTTTTTTTGGGTCATCAAGCGATTCCAGCCACTCGGTTTCCGTCAGCGTTTTGGCGCAAGATGAAAACGGGATGGAAACTGATTATGATTACGACTCTAAGCTTTATATTGATGATATGCGAACACCGAGCCAGATCGGTAAATTAGCCGGTGAGCGCACCGTTTCGCGGTTATCTCCGCGGCGTGTAAAAAGCCAGAATGCTCCGGTTGTTTTTGATAAACGCCTCTCTTCTTCGCTCATCGGGCATCTCGCTGGAGCTGCTAATGGTGCGTCCATCGCCAGAGGGGTCAGTTTTTTGAAAGATAAAAAAGGCGAACGTTTGTTTCCCGAAGGGGTCAACATTGTTGATGACCCTCATATTCTTCGTGGTTTTGGATCTCAACCCTTTGATGGCGAAGGAGTTGATAGTCAGACTATCAATTTGATCGAAGACGGGGTTTTAACCTCCTGGATTTTAAATGCGTCGCAAGCGCGGCAATTGGGTCTGGAGACAAATGGGCGTGCAAAAAGAGGGACGGGGAGCCCTCCAGGATCGGGGACAACCAATCTTTACATTGAAGCTGGTACGTTAAGCTATGACGCATTATTGCGTGAAGCCGATAAAGGGCTTTTGTTAACCAGTATGTTTGGCCCACAGATCAATAGTAATACAGGTGATTACTCTGTCGGTTGTTCCGGTTTCTGGATTGAGAATGGAAAAATCGCATGGCCTGTCGATGAGATTACCATTGCAGGTAATCTGTTGGAAATGTATGAAACCATTGTTCCAGGCAACGATTTTGAATTTCGTGGATCTACGAATGCTCCAAGCCTTTTGGTCCGTGAAATGACGATTGCAGGTAGTTAAGATTTATTGGAGTTTACGAATGGAAAAGCAACTTTTATACCTTGTCTTTGGTGGTGAATTGGAAAATCTTGATGAGGTTAGTTTTCGGGATTTAAGCGCACTCGATATTGTGGGGGTTTTCCCAAATTATGCTGAAGCAGAGAAAGCTTGGAAATCAAAAGCACAACAAACAGTTGATAATGCGCATATGAGATATTTCATAGTTCATATGCACCGTTTGTTGGATCCTGATGGTGATGGAAAATTTTAATCCAAGTACGTGATAAATTAAGTAGGCCTGTATGGCACGCAAATTTATACTAGAAGATTTGCAAACCCCCTCTCTTCGGCGAAAAGCACGACAGGCTTTAATGTGGGAAGACCACGGGGTTTTGCGGTTGTTCTACGATAATAGTCATGAAATTATCCCTGGAAAGTTGTGGCGTAGTTATCAACCGTCTCCTGAAAAATTAGAAAAATGGCGGGCGCGGGGAATTCGAACGATTATCAATTTGCGCGGTGAAACTTGTGCGGGACATTACGTCCTCGAAAAGGAAGCTTGCAAAATCCTAGGTTTAACCTTGATCAATTTTCGTGTCTATTCTCGCGAGGCTCCCAGCAAAGACGTATTGAGAGGGATCAGATATTTATTCTCTGGTCTTGAATATCCAGCAATGATGCATTGTAAATCCGGTGCTGATCGAACTGGTGTGATGGGGACGCTCTATTTGTTTTTGGTCGAGGGCATGCCTTTGGATCGGGCTATGGCGCAGCTTTCATTTAAATATGGACATATCCGTCAAGGAAAAACTGGGGTGATTGATTATGCGTTCGAACAATATATCCATTATGCCAAGACTAATAATTTTGCGCTTGATGACCACGATCAATTTTTTCACTGGGTTGAGCACGAGTATGATCCCGCTGCCATTAAGCAAGAATTTTTAGGGACTTGGTGGGGGCGTTTTTTAACGGAGCGATTATTACGCCGTGAATGAATTGGTTACTTTTTTTTCAAAAAAACTAAAGAGATAAAATCTAGAAAACGGTGCGTCGCAAAGTTTTTAATAGACCGCAAAACATTGATCAATGGCTTGAGTTAAACTGTAATTCAATCAGTTTTTTGTAGGGGCCATTTTTTTCTAACAAATCTTCGTGTCTCCCACGCTCAATAATTTCGCCTTGGTCCATTACTATAATTTCATCGGCTTGTTGAATAGTTGATAGGCGGTGGGCTACGATAAGCGTCGTTCGGTTTTTTTGTAATATCGCCAGGGATTGTTGAATATCCTCTTCTGAGGCGGCGTCAAGAGCAGACGTGGGTTCATCGAGAAGAAGAATTGGGGCGTCTTTCAAAAATGCGCGGGCTATGGCGATGCGTTGTTTTTGGCCTCCAGAAAGGCGTTCGCCATTTTCTCCCGCCAATGTGTCATATCCATTATCAAGAGTTTCGATGAAATCATGGATGGAAGCGGCTTTGGCCGCATCTTTTACTTGTGCTTTTGTTGCGTCTAAACGCCCATAATGAATATTGTCAAAGAGACTTTCATTAAACAAAATGGCCTCTTGGCTGACAATGGAAATTTGTTCGCGTAAGGATTTTAAGTGATAATCTTTGATATTCAATCCATCTATTTGAATTTCGCCGGAGTAAACATCGAACAAACGCGGTAACAAGGTGAGTAGGGTTGATTTTCCTGCGCCCGAAGCCCCAACCAATGCGACGGAGGTTCCAGGCTTGATATCTAGGGAGAAATTTTTGATGATCGGCGCATTGGGCTCATAGCAAAAATGCACGTCTTTGAAATTGATTTCAGCATTTTTAATTTGATGAGCCCTAGCTTCCGCTTTATCCGTGATGGTTGGGCTGCGATCAATGATGGTGAGAATGCGCTCGAAGGCGGAAAGCCCTTCTTGCATAACGGCATAAAGGGTGCTTAGTCCTCTTGCTGGTTGTGATAATAATAAAAGAGCCACGACAAATCCAGTGATGGAAGGCCCATCAAGCAACCCAGCCTGCACCCGTAAAGCCATAAATACGACCACAACGCTCAAGGCAATGGTGCCAATAAAAAATACAAAAGGTTCATTAATAGCGCGAAGATATGAGGCTTTTTTTAAAAGATTTGTACGGTGATCAAACTGGGTACTGGCGCGAGAGAGTTCACGTGTTTCCAGCCCATAGGTTTTAATCATTGCAGCCCCTTTGACGCTTTGGGTAATGGATGCAGCAAGGTTACCGGTTTCCGCTTGTGCCGCTTTTGCACTCGTGCGCAATTTGCCTCCAAGCCAGGCTATTGGCCAGCCAATGCCGGCATAAACCAAAATGACCACGCTGAACAAAAGTGCATCTTTCAATAACATGATGGCACAAAGGCCTATAAATTGCATTAAGTCCCGAACGCCATTGGTGAACCTGGTGAGAGTTTCTCTCAAAAGTTGCATATCGTTGGTAAAGTGGGAGGCAATTGCGCCACTCATTTGCGTGCGTTGATCGGCGTAATCGAGTTCAAGAAATCGGGCAAAGAGCTGGTTTTGTAAATCACGCAATGTATCAAGGGCAGCACTTAATGTCAGGCGAGATTGCGCGTATTGCGAAAGGCCATAGGTAAGCCCGAGACCTGCGATTACAAAGGGGCCATATGCGATTAATTGATCCAAGCTCGGGCGTGTCCAGTTTAGATTGGAAGCGGTATTGACGCTCTCAAGATCAAATGCAGCATAAATAGCTTCTACAGTGATGGGAACTGCGCTGAGTGTGAGCGCTAAAATCATCATTGCTATCAAGGCCAAGAGTAAGCGTTTCCAGTATACCACCAGATAATCTTGCCAAAGGCGTAGTAAAAGCTCGCGGGTCGGAGTGGTTTTCCCATTGGTCATTGTCCGGGTGGAACTAGCCATTATAATCGATCTTTCTGCGTATTGGGATAAATGAATGCGCTATCAATCCTTATGCATACAAGGTTG
This sequence comes from uncultured Caulobacterales bacterium, assembly GCA_964479275.1. Classification (GTDB taxonomy): domain Bacteria; phylum Pseudomonadota; class Alphaproteobacteria; order Caulobacterales; family Parvularculaceae; genus CALLPQ01. The sequence goes on along the minus strand of CAYZLR010000020.1, from coordinate 7,408 downwards.
CGGGGTGCTTTGGGAATAAGCGGTTGACAAGAAACCCAAAAAAAAAGCCTATAAAGGTTATGATTCCTGTTTTCTTAAAATCATTGGCAAAAAGTCGGTTTGCAGCGTTTCTGGCATCTGGGCTGGTGTGGCTGTATGTAGGGTTAATGCGCCTGTTTTCTCGCATTGGGGGGGCAGAGATTACCACGCTTAGAGCGGCAGAAAAGCAGGGGGCAGGCGTAATTTGTGCTTTTTGGCATGAGCGACTGATTTTGGCACCTGTGATGGCCAAATTTGCGCATAAGCCCGTGCATATGCTGATATCGATGAATCGTGATGGGGATATTATGGCACGCGGGGTTAAGGTGCGCGGTGTATCTTTTATCCGGGGATCAGCATCAAACCCCTTAAAGCGACAAAAGGACAAAAGCGGTGCTCCCGCATTAATCCAACTCATTGCAGCTTTAAAGGGTGGGGATATTGTTGCTATGACCCCCGATGGCCCGCGAGGCCCGGCACGTAAACCTCAAATAGGGGTCATCAAATTAGCGGCTCGAACCGGAGCACCTGTCTTGCCCACGGCCTTTTCCGCGAGTGGCGGTCAGCACCTTAATAGCTGGGATCGCAGCTATTTAGCCAACCCTTTTTCCCGGAAAACAGTCCTGATCGGGACACCAATTTTTGTACCGCGAGATGCGTCAGACGCGCTTTTAAGAGAAAAGCTGGAGGAACTTGAAGACAAGCTCAATGAACTCACTGATGAAGCGGATAAAAAGGTTGGGAAAACTGCGTAACAGGGGCATAATATGGTCAGATTTTGGGATGCATTCCCTAAACCAGTGAATAATCATAATAGCAAAGACTCCCAAAAATTTGGGAATAGGTGTTTATGCCGTTAGAGCCCACATCGAAGAGCGATAAGAGCCGAAAAAATGCTTATGCATCAACGATGGCGGCGAAATCGGCAGTGCGAGAAATGTATCTTTCAGGTAAGGCACGTGGTGAAGATTTCGCCTCTCGCAATAAGCGTTCAGACTCTGTTCAAAACCAATTCAATCAAGAAGTGCCCCTTTTATCCCCATCGCATTCAGTGCGATCAGCGCAAAAGGATCAACGCACTGAAGCTTCTGATGTGAAAGAGGAAAGGCTTCATGATGCGTCACTACGCTTGAGAGAACCGATAATTTTAAAATTGTATCGCGCGGTTACAAAGTTTACTGGGTATCCTGCCCGAATGGCGCTCAAACACAGATTAGAGCACGGAAAAGAAGATCCACTGCGCTTGCCAGAACGGCGCGGTATCGCCAGCATTAATCGACCATCAGGATCGTTAATCTGGATTCATGGGGCTAGTGTTGGTGAGTCTTTATCCGTTCTGCCGTTAGTGAGTCATCTTGCAAAAGTTCGACCTGATTTGCATTTCCTTGTGACCACTGGGACCACCACGTCAGCGTCTTTGATGACTGACCGTTTACCAGAGAATGCTTTTCACCAGTTTATTCCGGTTGACTTCCCTTCATATGTGCAGGCTTTTCTTAATCATTGGCGCCCAGATGTGGCGATGTTTGTTGAGTCTGAATTTTGGCCCAACCTTATTCATGAAACGCGGTCACGCAGTGCGATGATGGCAATTGTTAATGGTCGTATTTCTCCTAGATCTTATGCAAACTGGAAGCGTAGGCCGCGTTCTATACGCTACCTTTTATCTGCATTTGATTTGATTATTGCACAAGACAAAGACAATGCAGAACGGCTTAAAACCCTTTCGGGCCGAGACGTCATGTTGTTTGGCAATTTAAAAAATGCAGCTGATTCATTGCCAACCAATGATCAGAAAGCTAAAAAACTCTCTATGCAGATGAGTATGAGGCCGGCATGGTTGGCCGCCAGTACTCACCCTTCCGAAGAAGATATGATTTTTGAAGCTCACCATATCTTGAAGGAAGAGTTTAAGGATTTGCTGACAACAATAGCACCGCGCCATCCCGAACGCGGTGATGAGATTGCGCAAGTTGCCCGCAGCAAAGGGTTTAATGTTGCGCAACGGTCAAAATTTGAAAACATCACTCCTGAAATTGATATTTATATTGCTGATACTTTAGGGGAATTAGGCATTTTTTATCGCATCAATGATATTACGCTAGTCGGCGGTGGGTTATCGCCTAAAGGCGGGCATAACCCGCTGGAGCCTGCACGACTAGAATGTGCGATTTTACACGGACCCCATATCTTTAATTTTAATGAGACTTATCATGATATGCGCCGTGCTGGAGCGGCGGCATTGGTTAGAAATGATCGTGATATTGCTGCAGCCGTGAAACGACTTTTGAGTGATAATAAAACCCGGCACACGTTAGCAAAGCTTGCCAGCGAAATAGCGCGCGATAATGCAGAGCGTACACTGATGAAGATATCTGATCAATTGCTTGATGGGATTAATATGGCGTGCCCGCAAGATTGCGAAAACGTAATCTCGAATTAAGGCGAAGAGGTCTCATGATGCGCGCTCCCTGGTTTTGGCAAAGTGATCGCTTTTCAGCAAGATTGGTGGCCAAGCTTCTCTCTCCTTTGGGCTCCCTTTATCATGCAGGGGCAAAAGCTCGGCAAGTTTTCACACGCGCAAAAAATCATGATGGATGCGCAGTGGTGTGTATCGGCAATGCAACTGTCGGCGGAGTGGGCAAAACGCCTTTCGCAATTATGTTGAAAAAAATGTTTGATCAGCATAAAATTTACGCAGCCTTCTTATCGCGAGGGTATGGCGGCACTTTAAAAGGACCTATCTTGGTCGATACTAAAAAGCATTCTCGTGAGGATGTCGGGGATGAGGCGCTTTTACTGGCACAGCATGGACCGGTATGGGTTGCAAAAAATCGGGCAAAAGGGGTCGAATCTGCACGTAAATCCGGGATGCAGTGCATTATTGCAGATGACGGGTTTCAAAACCCAAGTTTGCAAAAAGATTTATCTATCCTTTTGGTGGGGGTGAGTGCGCCTTCGGGTAAAAATTTAAGCAACAAACATGTTTTTCCTGCAGGGCCGTTTAGAGAGCCAATGTCTGATGCTCTAAAACGTGCTGATATGGTTTTTTTTGTGAGACAAAAACAAAAAACTAAATTGTCTCCGAAAATAAAAACAAAGCTCGGTAAAAAACCTCATGGCATTGTTTGGCTTGCCAAGGCTCAAGACCTTGAGATTCCTGTTGGGCCTATCCATGCGTTTTGCGGGATTGCTAACCCGCATCGGTTTAAACTCACCCTCAAAGATGCCGGATTTACAATTGAGGAATTCAAGACTTTTCCTGATCACCACATCTTTAGCGATGTTGAATTAAATACCTTGCAATTTAAAGCCCGAGAAGCATCCCGGCCATTAATGACTACTGAAAAGGATTATGTTCGCCTGACCGAGGAACAACGAAACTATGTTCATTTTTATCCCGTTGCGATGCGTACAGATTCTGCAGGAAAATTATGGCAATTAATTCAAGATGTTTTGGTGAAAAAAGGCATTATTGAACTTACTGATCATGTAGATCAGTAAAGGGAATTTTTATGAAATCAGCTATTCCTCATGGGGTACCATCTTCAAGGTCAAATATGAAAGTGACCTTCTCTCATCGTATAGAATATGCGGCCGCATGGGTGTTGTTTAAATTTTTGCGCTTAATTGGAGTGGATGCTGCGTCATTCATTGCAGGAAAGTTTTTGCGGTTGATTGGCCCCCATTTAAAAAAGGTTTCAAAGCGCGGTGAGGTTAATCTCAAAAAAGTGTATCCTCACTGGGGACGCGAGAAAACCCATAAAACGATAGCTCACATTTGGGAAAATTTAGGCCGTGTTGGCGGAGAGTTTGCGCACCTGGATAAATTTCAACCGAGCTGGGATACGGTTGAAGTCAGGCAATTGATTGATAAGACCTGTCGCAATCATAATTTAAGTCATGCGCACAGAAGCAAGCTCCTGAATTATCAACCGTCATCAAATGATGGGCGGGTGATTTTGCAACCCAGTCAGGATTTTTTAGCGGCACTGGCAAAAAATCAACAGGTTATTTTTGCGACGGGCCATTTTGCAAATTGGGAAGTCATGGGGGTTATTTGTGGGTTTGTTAATATTCCGTGTGCGATAGTCTATCGTCCAGCAAATAATGCACTCATTGATGCTATGATCATTGAAAAAAGAAATACCTATATGAAGCATCGGCAAATCCCAAAGGGTCCTGAAGGGGTGCGTAGTTTTATTGAAGCCTTAAAGGATAAATATTCTTTGGGCCTGCTCGTCGATCAAAAATTCACAGATGGTATCGCCGTTCCGTTTTTAGGACATGATGCATTGACGGCGCCGGCTCCGGCGAGGATGGCGATTAATTATTCTCTACCCATTATTCCGGTTACAGTGAAACGAGAGAGGGGGGCGAATTTTACATTAAAAATGCATGATCGCATTCCCGTTCCTGAAGGCGGTGATATGCGTGAACGTATTCATATTGTTACTGAGCGGATTAATAATGTTCTCGGTGATGAAATCGATAAAAATCCTGAGCAGTGGCTTTGGTTTCATCGCCGTTGGGGGAAATAATCACAAAATATCTCGCGCCCTCTCTATTTTTCGCGAGGCTTTGTTTCAGAGGATTTTGGGTTCGGGCTGGTCTTGTCGATGGTTGTTTTAATAATCAAAGGTAAGCTATCACGATAGGAGAGGAGCTTTTCATCAACTGCAGGATATTTGGTGCGCAAATATCGAACCAGCCGTTGAATGGGGGGGAGGTAGGGGGCGAGCAAAGCAAAACCTATGGTCAACGCGATCAAGCCTGTAGGCAATGGGAGGGGCAATGTCAGCGCCCCAAAAATGACCAGGATGACACCGCAGAGTTGATGGAGAATTGGCCACATAAAGAATTTCTCGGTTCAGTTACAGATGCGTGATCTAGACGTAAATATGATAAAAAACCATCGCCAACGCTGAGGGGACAATTCCACTCATGGTCAAAATAGGAACGACCATGGCATAGGTAAAGTCTTGCTGTTATGTTTTGTCATAACAATCTGTTGAAGCTCATTTGGGAATGCTCATTTATGTCAGATCAGGCCTCACACTCTATTGAGACGACGAAACGGCCTTTGTCGCGCGCCAAGGCGTATCAATCTTTGCGCGATTTTATGGCCATGCTAGAGGCATCTGGCGAACTTATCCGGGTGACTGTGCCGGTTAAGGTTGATTTGGAAATGACGGAGATTCAAACGCGACTACTGGCAGAAGGCGGCCCGGCAGTATTGTTTGAAAAACCAGTCAGAGAAGACGGTACAATTTCTCCTATACCGGTTTTGATTAATTTATTTGGGACGGTCCGACGGGTGGCTCTGGGAGTGACGTTGGAAATTCATGATCGCGCGGTTGATCAAGAAAACAATAGACATGATCATTGGGAAGGCTGGGATGACAATAAAGCAATCTTACGTAACGTCGGTGAGACCCTTGCTTTTTTGCGTCAGCCCGAACCCCCAGCAGGCGTAAAAGAAGCTCTTTCTATGGTGCCATTGGCAAAATCGGTTTTGGCCATGAAGCCGGTCACAAAAAAGAAAGCCCCATGCCAGGAAATCGTTAGAACCGGTGATGATATCAATCTCGATGATTTGCCTATACAAACTTGCTGGCCTGGCGAGCCTGCACCACTCATCACCTGGCCTTTGATTGTTACGCGTGGGCCATCAGGCGATAAGCAGGATGATTTTAATCTTGGAATTTATCGGATGCAAAAGCTGGGCGCGAATAAGGCGATCATGCGTTGGCTAAAGCATCGCGGCGGCGCGCAGCATCATGCGCGCTGGGGCAAGGTGAAAAGTGATCCATTACCAGTCGCCGCCGTTTTGGGGGCAGATCCGGGGACAATTCTTGCGGCTGTGACGCCGGTTCCCGATACATTGTCAGAATATCAGTTTGCGGGTTTGATGCGTGGCAAAAAACTGGAATTAGTCGATTGTGTCTCACAGCCCTTGAAAGTACCTGCAAGCGCTGAGATTGTTCTGGAAGGGACGGTTTCTCTTGATGAATATGCCGATGAAGGCCCTTATGGTGATCACACGGGCTATTATAATAGCGTCGAAAAATTTCCCGTCTTTACATTGACGGCGATTACCATGCGCGAAAACCCCATTTATCTCTCAACATTTACCGGGCGCCCTCCCGATGAACCCAGTGTTCTGGGGGAAGCGTTAAACGAGGTATTTATCCCACTTCTTCAACAGCAATTTCCTGAAATTACAGACTTTTGGCTTCCCCCTGAAGGGTGTTCATACCGTATCGCCGTCATCAGTATGAAGAAGGCTTATGCAGGTCATGCCAAGCGTGTCATGCTTGGGGCCTGGTCTTATCTGCGACAATTTATGTATACCAAATGGGTAATTGTGGTTGATGAAACCATCAATACGCGGGATTGGAAAGAAGTGATGTGGGCGATCAGTACAAAAATGGATCCCGCGCGCGATATTACTGTTTTAGAAAACACGCCAATTGATTATCTCGATTTCGCCTCGCCTCAATCGGGCCTTGGATCTAAAATCGGCTTGGATGCAACCGATAAATGGGAACCGGAAACTTTGCGCGAATGGGGAGAAGAAATTAGAATGGATGAAAGTGTCATCAAAAAAGTTGATGCGCTGTGGGGAGAGCTTGGATTACCAGGCGCAGGCAAGAAAATTTGGAAATCCTGAAAGAGGTTTTTATCGCTGTCTAATCATAGGGATGAGAAGAATAAGGTTAGTAAAATTGTTCGCCTCACTGCGCTTCACATGAGTCATGAGCCTGAAGCGACCTTGGTGATGCGATCGCACTTAGAGGCGCATAAGATTTCCTGTTGGATCTGTAATGATAATCATATGAGCATCGATCCGACCATGCGCGTCAGGCTTGGTGTTATGCAGTTGCACGTCCTGGATGTGCATCAGGAAGAAGCCAGTGAGATCATTCATACAAACCAAACATGAGCAATGAACGAAGTCATTGAGGTGGCATGTCATAATTACTACGAGCGAAATTTTAGAAAAATGAGATGCAGGTGGGCGACATTATTGATTATTCGGTTGTTTTTTTAGTGGGAACTTCGTGATGCCTTTTACTCTTTATAGCCGTTTCAAAAAATGTCTTGATTGCGGTGCGCCAGTACATTCCGGTTAAAAAAAATTATTAGTCGCAAATTATTCTTTTGAGATTTGTAACAGTTTTAATCCCGTTTTTATTTTTTGAATCGATCTGATAGGCAAAGTGAAGCTTTATTTTTGCTCGTTTTTACAGCAAATGGGGCAGGGCGAGCACAGCGGTACTCGCCATGATCACTCTCCAGGTGTAGCGGGTTTCAGTTTGGGGCTTTATGTTGATTGACGAAACCCCGATAGCGCAGCCAGTTTTTATGTAACCATATTATTCCCCTC
>CAYZLR010000019.1:0-44126 GCA_964479275.1 uncultured Caulobacterales bacterium | reverse complement strand
AAAGAATCACTGTTCGACAATATCAGCAAGATTTATGAGGATAGCTCCTAATACACCTGAGTTAAGTCAGGGATAAGGCAAACCCGATGAGACTATACGCACGCATTGTTGTTTTTGTCTGCATTCTAACACTCCTCTCCTGCACACGTACAATCACTGAGCGAGATATTTTTCTGCCTGAAATGGCACAAGGCACGACCTTTTCAATCACCACTCAAGAAGGCGCCATCTTTGAGAGTAACAGAGCGCGGCCTGATATATGGAAAAAAATGAGGTGAGGTTTACCAATGATGACTTTGAAACACCGATCTGCAAAATTGCATACCGACATGCGTTAAAAGGAAAAACAGCTCAACACGCAGCCGCACCACCTCTCATTATCTATTGCGGCGGCAATAGCTTTGATGTCCCCAATCATGGGGATTTAGCAATCTGGAAAGCCCTTGCTCATGGCGATGTTCTAGTTTGGGATTATCCTGGCTTTGGACAAAGCGAGGGGAAGGCAAAAATTTCTGATTTTCGTGCGGCAACAAATTCTCTTGCGCAAAATATACAAAAATTCCAACGCTCTCGCGAACAGAAGATTGTATTATGGGGGCACTCTCTAGGTGGCTTTGTTTGTTCAGAGCTGGCCAATCATTTAGCAAAACTCTCTAATTTTGAGAGTTTGATTTTTGAAACTTCTGCGCCATCAGCAAAAGCGGCAAAAAAATATTTCGTGCCCTGGTATGTAAAACCATTTATTCAAATTAAGCTCGATGTACAGGTAGCTTCTTATGATAATATTCAAACCTTATCCGGACAGAATTTAAAAATTCTCATTTTAGCGGCGCGAAAAGATCAGATATTACCCGTTAAATTAAGCCGCCAAATGCGCGATGAATTGCGCTCAACAGGACACCGCGTCACCTATCATGAATTTAAAAAAGCCGATCATTTTAATGTCGGGTTTGAAGAAAGCCTGACAAGCATTGTGGCTAATTTTTTGCAATAATAAAAGAGCAACTATAGCAAAGCAATTGTCTTTATTGAACTTCGCGCAAGTTTATACTGATTTCATATAATTTGGGCCAATTCTTTCCGGTGACGAATAATCTCTCACCTTCACTATCCCAGGCAATACCGTTTAAAACATTGCGCCTTCCAGTTTCCCTCTGCATACGCACAACATCTTCGACCGGTAGGATATTGGACATATTGATCAAGCCAGTGACACGGCCACTTTCAATATCAATCATTGCAATCCAATCGGTTTGCCAGATATTTGCATATAACAGCCCTCCATCATCCGTCTCAATCCACTCAAGCTCATTGAGATTACGTATGGGCTTTCCATTTAATGTTACCTCGACACTGCCAATGAGTTCAAAATTTTTACTATCTATAAACCTCAAAACTGGCGTGCCATCGCTTAAAATTAACTTCTTGCCATCAAATGTAAGGCCCCACCCTTCTCCCTCATAATCAAACTCATGCCTAAATGCGAAATCGCTCAATCCATGCACAAACCCTAATCCAGCACGCCATGTTAGCGACACTATGGTGTCATTAATATTGACAGCACCTTCACCAAAATATTCTGTATCAATATCTTTTTTCTCGATGACGCGCCCACTTTCAGGTTCAATCTTACGTAATGAAGATTGCCCATTCAATCCTGTGCTCTCATACAAATACCCATCATGAAAAAATAACCCCTGAGTAAACGCGCCTTCATCATGGGGATATGTTTGGAGGATCTTGTAATCATAAATTTTTAGGGGGGCAGGTTTTGTATTTTCTCTTATTTTTTTAGGTGTGACTGAATTTGGCTCTCCAACATCAGATGCCAGTGCCGTTGCCGTCACTTGATGAGAAATATCTCCGCCGCAAGCTACGATGGCAATAGCTAAAAAACCGATCAAGAATTGAGTATATAAAAATTTAGCCACAAACTGATACTTTATTTTAATATTCATCGAAAATTTCATAATGCTTTGAACGTGCTTCAAAGCGCTTCAAAACTGTACGGGGTTTAGGGGGTACATGCGCCTTTTCATAATCTTCACCAACAAAGGTTTTTACAGCCTCTATAGAGGAGAACCACATCATCGTAGTAAATTCGACTTCGGGGTCTCCGTCCTCTCCAATACTATCTCGGCGCATACACTGGTGGCGCAATAAGCCTTCGATATTCCTGGCAACAATACCAGGCATGACCTCACCGGTTAATATTGCCTGATAATGAGCAGCATTTTCAGGTGTCGTCCATCCTCGCCAAATTCTGCAGATCATGGAATATCCTAGCATAATAACTCTATGATGATACTTACACCACTATAAACAAAGTTGCAGAAATCGCGCAATGCCATAGATCAAATCACCCTTAAAGCACCTTTTAAAAATCATGCCCCTTTACACAAGCGGACTGCCTAACTACTTATCACCTTGCTGCCCGGTTCGTTATGGATAGATTCCCCGGGGCCTTACTTTTTAGAATGGGAACTGCCTCTGACCTGGACCGTGGTCCTAGATATGTGGTGCCCACCTGGTCTCTAGGGTCCAGGGCGAACAAAAAATCCGACGGCCAGGGCGGCATCCTTTTAGAGTGTGACGAGATATAGATGGTCTGGTTTTTTAAAAATGCTTTTTCGATCAAAGAAGTTTTGCGCCATAAAATGACCGCTGAACGCAATCTTGCGAGTAAAGCGCGAGACGATACCCCCTTACATGCGGCAACAAAATTTCTCGATCACATTCCTATTACGCATAACGACAAAATCGCTCTTTATTTTCCCATTAAAGACGAATTAGATACAATTCCCTTAGCCAAAGCTCTCGATGCTCAGAGTATTGAGCTGGCTTTGCCCGTGGTAATCAAGAACAATGCCGCGTTGATTTTTAGAAAGTGGACGGAGAAAACCCCACTCATTGACGGAAAATTTGGAATCAAAGTGCCCGCTGAAACCAGCCCTCAATTACAGCCTACTATTATTTTGTGTCCACTACTTGCATTCGACGCTAATGGTGCACGACTTGGTTATGGAGGCGGTTTTTATGACCGCACACTGGAACAGTATCGCGAAACGGGTACAGTCTTGGCTGTGGGCTATGGTTTTGCCGCCCAGCGCCTTGACCATCTGGTAACCTCGCCGCTAGATCAACCCCTCGACTGGATGATCACCGAACGAGACGCTATTAATTTTCGATAACTCATTTAAAAAAAATACTTGATCATAGAATGGAATTTATATGCGATTAGCGCTGTTTGGGGATGTCATGGGCCGCGCAGGGCGCAATGCCTTACTCGAACGACTCCCCGGTTTAAAACGAAAATTACAGCTCGATTTCATTGTTGTGAATGTTGAGAATTCAGCCGGCGGGTTTGGCGTTACCGGCTCGATTGCAGATGACTTCATCAATGCTGGCGCAGACGTCCTCACCACCGGTAATCATGCCTTTCGTCAACGTGATGAGATTTCTTTGTTTGATCGTGAACCTTCTCTCTTGCGCCCGTTAAATTTCCCCAAAAATAATCCGGGTCGAGGCTCAGGCCTGTTTCAAAGTCAAAGTGGACATAGTGTTCTTGTTCTCCATGCTCAAGGACAGGACTTCATGCACCCCGTTGATGATCCGTGCACGGCGGTCGATGAGGCCCTCGCAGGACTGCAAATGGGCCGGGATGCGGATGCGATCATCATGGATTTCCATGCAGAAGCGACGTCCGAAAAATACTGCATGGGGCATTTTCTCGATGGCCGTGTCAGCCTTGTGGTGGGCACCCATACCCATATTCCCACCGGCGACCAACATATTATGAAAGGCGGGACAGCCTTTATGTGTGATGCCGGCATGTGCGGTGATTATGATAGCGTTATCGGAATGGAAAAATCCGAACCCTTGACCCGGTTCATAACCAAGATGCCAGGGGGGAGATTTACTCCCGCAACTGGCGCTGCAACGATTTCTGGTGTCATGGTTGAGACTGATGACAAAACGGGATTGGCAAAACATGTTCATGCCATTCGCACGGGCGGACATTTGCAAGAGCTGATGCCGCCATTACCAATACCGCCAACAAGCTAACCCCTACCCGCACCTTAAAACTTCTCAGTCTTCAAGCACCTCCACTTCAAATTGAATCGCCGAGGTACTTTAAGACTTTCTTTTTTCGCATTTATTACATTTCAACCGGTTCCCACAGACACGCAAAATGCGTTAGTGAAAACGAATCGAAACTCGAGCTGTGCCAATAATTTGAAACTCTTCATAATTATAGAGAATTTCGTGATCACGATTGGTAGAATGTGGCTCCAATCTGGGAGGATCAGACCGCCAACGCCTTAAAACTGAAAACCCATCCACCATGACCAGACAGAAACTACCATCATTAGGGCGCCGGTCTGAATAATCAATCACAACAAGTGAGTCGGGTGTGAAGGTTAAATTTACGGAATCATCCGTGACAAAGATAGCGAAAAGACGGGCTGCACCATAGGTTACAGGTATATAATCTTCAGCACAATCATGAGGATCGGTATCTGACGAATTGGCAAAACGCCCTGCATTTTCATAACTGATCACAGGAACATGTTGTAAATATCGCCGCAGATAAGCTGCAGCCGGGTGCTTGTCTTGCTCATTTTGCGAACGCGCGCCTTCCGCAAGCCAACTCAAGGGCACGGACAATGTTTCCGATAGTTTGGCCAGCATTAAGCGTCGCGGATCATGAACGCCACTTTCCCAATTTGCGACTGTAGGCTGGCTCACACCAACACGAACCGCGAGATCCGCCTGATTGAGATTTATATCTTTGCGAGCGTGGCGGATTCGATCACCAATCGTTGCTACACCCGGTTTTTGTAACACACGCGTCATTTTAACCCCTAAATTCTAGGCCTGGTACCCAGATAAAATCACTCGATATAGGCTATTCCTATATTTGAGTAACCTATATTTTGCAAAAAATCCACTAGTTTATCGTGTTGCACCGCAGCATTTGCTGAGTTTCAACTCAATTCTAGTATTTGACACTCCCTATAATTTTCTAAATTCTACTTGCAAAAATTAGAATAACTAATATTCTTGAATATACATAAGACTATCGAAAAGGAATTTCTGATGTCAGAATTTTGCACAAATGACGGCGCCTCCCGCCTCGCATTAAAAATTCAGGAGTACTGGCGCAAGCAAGGGTTTGATGTAACCGTCGAAACTCAAAAAGAAGGATTCGTTTCAACAATGCGGTCAGCGCGAACAGATGTAAGAAGCGATATGGTGAATGGCATGCCTCGCCGCACTATGGAACTCAGCCAGTAGACCACTAATTGATAGAAAAAACTTGAGCGCTAAATTTCGAGCTCACAGGGCGCGCTCAAATCTTACTCATTATCGCGCTAGCATCTGCACCAAGATTGCTGGCGCTTTTTTGTAATCATCAAATAGAGTATCGCTCTTTGTCACCTCATTTAGTGGGCCATAGCCAAAATCAGCGATGAGGCAACGCATATTCGCCGCCCGTGCCGCTAGAATGTCAGTATCACCATCACCGACAAAAACCGTACACGCACGTCCAGTCTCTATGTCCTCTTTTTCAAAACCCATTTTAGACAGACATAAATTCACTGGCGCCGCATCTGGCTTTGCAACCCCGGCTGTATCTCCGCCAACAATCGCACTAAACAATGCCTCCAAATGCAATTCTTCCAGCAAGCGCCGCGCGAGCGCTTCTTGTTTATTGGTACAGACTGCCAAACAGATGCCCTTCTGCTTCAACTCGGATAAAGCGTCAATCATGCCCGGAAATGGCGCTGAATACTGAGCAATATGATTGCGGTAATACTCAACAAAATCGTTGACTAGGCGCAATAGAACATCATCTTTTGGCACCTCCCCCGCACTTTGTTCAAACCCGGATTTAAGCATCGCTTTCGCGCCAAATCCGACCAGATGTCTTACATTTTCATGAGGGATTGCCTTAACCCCATTTTTCACCAACACATGATTCATAGAGGCTGCTAAATCCCCTGCGGTATCAATTAATGTACCGTCCAAATCAAATATGACCGCCTTTTTTTTCAATTCAGACGGGACTTCATCATGATGACTGGTGGACATATCGTGCAAGCTTTGAAACAAGAGAGAATAGGATTCGCCATTTATAAAGACGATAACCATGAACACGCAAACACAAAAAAATTCAAGCCCCGTCTCCACCCGATCAAGCCCACTTGCCGTGATTATCTTGGCTGCCGGTCATGGGACACGAATGAAATCACAAACCCCCAAAGTGTTGCACAAGATCGCCAATCGCTCAATGCTCGGGCACGTGATTGACATATGCTCATCAATTAACGCGGTGAATATGAGTGTCGTTATCGGTGATCACGCCCCCCAGGTTGGAGAGGCCGCAAAGGCGATTAATGATAAGGCCCATATTTTTGTACAAAGCCCGCCAAAAGGTACAGGCGATGCGGTTCAACAAGCCCTTCCTGCCCTCAATGATTTTGAAGGCACCGTTCTCATTGCCTACGCTGATACGCCCTTAATCCATAGAGAAACTTTACTCAGATTAATAGAAGAGATCGACAAAGGAAACAGCGTTAGCGTCCTCGGATTTACCCCAAGCATTGAGCATGCATACGGTCGATTGGTAACCGATAATGACGGTGCACTTTTAAAAATCGTGGAACACAAAGATGCCTCAGAAAATGAGCGCTCTATCAATTTTTGTAACTCCGGACTGATGGCCGTAGAAAGTTCATTTTTGCAACGCGCGGTTCCGGAAATTAAGAATGAAAATGCGAAGGGGGAGTATTACCTGACGGACTTGGTGGAAATGGCGATCCATGAAGGTAAGAAGTGTAGCGCCGTGGAAGCGAGTGAAACTGAGGTCATGGGCGTTGATGCGCGTACTGATTTAGCCATTGCAGAAAATATATGGCAAACACGAAAACGTACAAAACTAATGCAAGGGGGCGTGACGTTATGCGACCCCGCAAGCGTTTATTTTAGTTATGATACAACCATAGCACAGGACGTTATTATAGGACAAAATGTTGTTTTTGGCCCCGGCGTTACCATTCATTCAGGTGCTGAAATTAAACCTTTCAGCCATCTGGAAGGAAGCAGCATTGGCGCTCGCGCAGCTATTGGTCCTTTTGCACGCCTGCGCCCCGGTGCGATTTTATCGGAAGATGTTAAGGTTGGAAATTTCGTAGAAATTAAAAAATCCAATATTGAAAAAGGGTCAAAGGTCAGTCATCTAACCTATATCGGAGACGCAGATCTCGGCAAAGATGTTAACATTGGCGCGGGTACCATTACCTGTAATTATGATGGCTTCAATAAATTCCGTACCACCATTAAAGATGGTGCATTTATTGGATCAAACTCCTCGCTCGTAGCTCCCGTTACGATTGGTCAAAATGCCTTTGTCGGTTCAGGCTCTGTCATTACGAAAGATATTGAAGACGATGCACTAGCTGTTGCGCGAGGAAAACAAGCCATTATCAAAGGCTGGGCAATACGTTTTAGAAATCAAAACACACGATAAAGTTAAAATGTTTCAATCAAAGGAAAGATTAGAATGTCTACGCAGAATGCTAAACGCGCCGCCGCGGCAAAAGCTCTTGAGCATGTTCGATCCGAGATGACCCTTGGACTTGGCACAGGGTCAACCGCAAAAGAATTTGTTGATTTACTCGGTGAAAAAGTGCGCGCTGGCCTATTCGTTAAAGCCATTCCAACTTCTGAAGCAACGCGCAAACAAGCCTTAAGCCTCGGCATAGAAATCATAGACCCTGATGAAACAACGATTATAGATCTTGCTGTTGATGGGACAGACGAAATCGATCATCGGCTAAATCTAATAAAAGGCGGCGGCGGTGCACATTTGCGCGAAAAAATCATTGCCAGTAGCGCCAAAGAATTTATCGTGATCGCGGACTCCAGTAAGAAAGTATCAACTCTTGGCCGCTTTCCATTGCCTCTTGAAATTGAACCCTATAGTTGGCCCTTGACTGTGCAATTGGTACGAGAAACTTTGCGAAAATTAGGATTTCACAATTGTGAGGTGTCTTTTCGCACAGGCCCTCAGGGAATGTTTGAAACTGATGGTGGTCACTATATCCTTGATTGTCTTCTGGAACGGATAGAAGATCCCGGAAATTTGGCACGAACCTTATCGACAATCCCCGGCGTTATCGAAACAGGCCTGTTTGTTTGTATGACGTCAAAAGCATTTATTGCTAATCCTGATGGATCAGTAGAAACCTTGCGCTAAATCAACAAATGAACTCTTTAAAAGTACGGACCTCTGCAATGACAAAAACAAAATATGAAGAACTTCAAGACGAAATCCACAAATACGGTGCTGCGGCATTCGAAAACTTACTGCGCTGCAAGGGCCTGAGTGAAGCCATCACTCAAAATCTACATACTTATCTTGGATGCGATGCGGACCGGGTTTCACTGGTTCCTGCACAAGGTGATTTTGATCCTCAAAAAGATTATGGCGATGAAGCTTATTCATTTTCACAACGCCCTGTCATTGTTTTAGAACCTGTCCACTTCGGCCTCTCCTTGATTGTCAAAAACGCTGAAGATGAAGGAGCCATGTGGTTAAGAACCCATGTTTCCATAGAAGTAACAGGTGATAGCTTTGATGTTTTTGTTGCTAGCGAACCGATTATTCGCGTCCCTCTTGATTATAAGGACCATCTCGACCCTGTTTTTGAGTCCATTTATCGCGAATTTATCAAAACATTTGAAATGGAGGTGATGGAATTTAACGATGCAAGGTTTAAAAACGGTATTGGGTTTTTAGCGTAAGTCCCTATCTAAAAACATCGACGTTTTAAAAAAATCACAACTATCAAACCTTTCTAGCAACGGAAATTCTTATGAGCGATTATGATTTCGACCTATTTACAATTGGCGCAGGCTCCGGCGGCGTTAGAGCTTCTCGGATCGCGGCCAGTTATGGAGCCAAAGTTGCTGTTGCAGAAGAGCATAGAGTTGGCGGCACCTGCGTCATTCGAGGCTGTGTCCCCAAAAAACTAATGGTTTACGCCAGCGAATTTGGCCAATCCTACAAAAAGGCTGAAGGCTATGGTTGGTCGGCAGAGAATATCAAATTTGATTGGAAAACCCTGATTGCCAACAAAGACGCAGAGATTGATCGTCTCAACTCTATCTATATCCGCAACCTTAATAATTCAGGTGTTGAGATTATAGAGCAACGGGCCACAATAAAAGATGCGCATACGGTTCAACTGGCTGACGGCACTACTCGGACTGCTAAATACATACTCATTGCAACTGGCGGCAGACCCTGGACAGACACAAGCATTCCCGGCCATGAACTTGGCATCACTTCAGATGACGTGTTCTATCTCGAAAATATGCCCAAAAAGATAGTCATTTCAGGTGGTGGGTATATTGCGATCGAATTTGCGTGTATTTTTAAAGGACTGGGCGCAGATGTATCTTTAGTTTATCGCGGTAAGGATTTATTGCGATATTTCGACGCTGATATCACCGCACAAATGCACGCTGAATTGGAGCGGCTTGGCATTCGCGTCATCACAGAAACTGTGTTCGAGAAAATTGAGGGTAGTAAAACGGGCCCTAAAACAGTCACGCTCTCCCATGGTGAAACCCTTGAAGTTGATGAAGTAATGTGGGCTATTGGCCGTAAGCCTCACACAATCGGCTTGGGGCTTGAGAATGCCAATATCGATGCCCGAAAAGATGGTGCAATTCTTGTCGACAAATTTTCAAAAACATCTGTCGACAATATCTATGCGGTGGGCGACGTTACCGATCGTGTCAATCTCACACCGGTTGCTATCCGAGAGGGCTCTGCCTTTGCTGAAACCGTATTCAACAATAATCCTCAATTCATGGATCATAATGACATTCCTAAAGCCGTTTTCAGCCAACCCCCGGTTGGCTCTGTTGGGCTAAGCGAGAAAGAAGCGCGCGAGCAATTTAACAATATTGATATCTACAAAACTGATTTCCGCCCCATGAAAAATATACTTGCTAAAAGTGAGCATCGTATGCTGATGAAACTTGTTATCGATGGCGATAGTGATCGCGTTTTGGGGTGTCATATCATGGGAGATGATGGCCCGGAAATGATTCAAATCGCGGCAATCGCCGTTAAAGCCGGCCTTACGAAAAAACAATTTGACGATACTTGCGCCTTGCATCCGACAGCCGCGGAAGAATTAGTGACAATGAAAGAAAAATTTACGACGTAAGATGATGTAATTTGATTATAAAAATTAAACGCATGTGTAATGCCGATAACGCCAGCGCACCGATTGATCATCAATGGTTTCATCATCAAAACGCGCCAACAATCCATATGCATCACAATGGGCCTGCGCCTCTTCATCAAGTTTTTGTGGATCATAGTTATATGGGTCGTAAGGTATTGAGACTGAACTATCTCCTCTAGGGTCGGGAATATCACTGGTCTGGCACGCCGCAAGAGACAAGATCATCAGAGACATACTCACAAACCTTACGAATGGGAAATGAGATTGAAAAATAGTTTTCATAATGAATATCCCCGGTTTAAAAATCAGCTATTCAGCCGTGTACAATGCGCGCAATCAAGATACGAAAACATAAACATTTAACCCGCAGTAGAGATCGACACTTGAAACTTTTGAGCATTTCTAGATCAGGTGGCATCCGGAAATACGACAAAACAATCGCTTATAGCACCTCTTTGATCCCATTTGCTGAGGAGGTGCTCTTGGTATTTTACCAAAAACAGGGCCCAAATGATATAGCTAAACTTCTAAAAATGATTAATGGTGTTTGTGATCAATCTACCATGGTATAGTCATTGCTCGTCTTTTCCCCTAGTGATTGAATTTCAAAACGGCAAGTCGGATTGCACACTGCCTTCTTCTCGTTTTTCAATCATATAATGGCTGATCGATCAATAAAAACCGGCGCTGACATTATCAGCGCCGGGCACATTTAAGCATTTTGCGTTCAAGTAGGAACCGGTTGAATATCGGGAATGCGATGAAACAATAACTTATAGCACCCACTTGATGCAGATATGCTTTAAGCGGCATCAACCTTGTTTAAGACCTTCACATTACTGGCCTCATTCCCGTTAATAGCAATTTTTCGTGGTCGTTTAGCTTCCGGGATTTCTCGGTTGAGCTCAATATTAAGCAATCCATTGGCGAGTGAAGCGCCAGTGACTTTAACATGCTCCGCTATCTGAAAGCGTCTTTCAAAAGAGCGTGCAGCAATTCCTTGATGGAGATATTCCCGAGTGCCTTCAGCCTCATCTTTTGAGGCGACAACCTTCAATTCATTTTCATGAACTTCAATCTCTATCTCAGCATCTGTAAAACCAGCAACCGCGAGTGTGATTCTGTAATCTTCATCATTGATGCGCTCGATATTGTAGGGAGGATATCCGCTGCTCTCGACTTTGTTACTAACAGTCTCCAGGAGATCGAAAACACGATCAAATCCGACTGATGAACGATATAAGCGGCCTAAATCATAATTGGTCATATTAAATTCCTTCTTTCTAAAGCAAGGTTTTTCTTAAGTAATTCACATTCTTAACTGCCAATCGTGGCCAGCTAGGAAATTGCGCCTTACGACGGAGCCGTGCGGCCTCCGCTGATTTTTATGTATGTATTGGATTTCTCGCTTCAAGATGTGCTGGACGCATTTTTTTTTCGTGGTAGGAAGAAAGTCTGAACAACTCAGTCATTATGGCGTTATCCGGCGCATGTAAGGCTTTTGCTTGTTTTATTATGGCACACTTTTACAGGCCACAATGAAGGACAGCATATTTTTAAAAACGGATATGGAGACTAAAATGCGTTTAAAATCACCCCTCTCTTTGTTGCTTGCCCCGGCACTTATTGCTGTTGCTGCATGTGGGCAGAGCGATACTCAATCATCAAGTACAAAATCCCCGGCACCAACAGAGGAGCCTGCTACAACAGAAGCAGTGACTGAAAGCGTTGCCGACAAATCAGCTATTGATACCGTGCTAGCAGGCGCACACCGCGAAGATAGTGATCGTGCGCGAGATGCATTCCGTCATCCAGCACAGACATTAGCGTTCTTTGAGGTCACACCGGAAAAACGGGTTGCAGAACTCTTTCCCGGTGGTGGATGGTATACCAAAGTCCTCGCCCCTTACATCGCAACCGGTAACGGAACATACATTGCTGTCAATAGTGATCCTGGCGATAACGAAAGACGCCAGCAAGGTTTACAACGGTTTAAAGATGCGCACTCTGATACATCTATTTATGGAAACATTCAGCACAATCTTGTCGGTACTGAACGTCCAATGGCTGAGGCCGGAACTCTCGACGTTGTGTTAACTTTCAGAAATGTTCACAACCTCATGCCCGGTGGCAATACAGAAGCCTTTTTGGCAAATGCTTATGCGTCTTTAAAACCAGGCGGGATTTTTGGTGTGGTCGAGCACCGTGCGAATACAGATGTTGAGCAAGACCCGCAAGCCAGAAATGGTTATGTACGTGAAGACTTTGTAATCGCGGTTGCAGAAAAAGTTGGTTTCGAATTTGACAGCAAATCAGAAGTCAATGCCAATCCAGAAGATACGAAAGACCATCCCTTTGGCGTATGGACTCTTCCCCCCGTTAAACGCTCAGCGCCGCGCGGTGAAACCAATCCTGATTTTGATCGCACAAAATATGATGCCATCGGCGAAAGTGACCGCATGACAATAAAATTCCGTAAACCTATTGGCGCAGAAGGCGCATTGTTGGAATAATTTTTATGGTTGAACAAACCAATATAAACAAATGGACAGCGCTGGCCGATAAGGCTCGGCGCTGTTTTACCATTGCCTTTGACGGTTATATCACGATCCATTGCATCACAAACGACCGCTCTGTGTCGAAAGCATTTGACCAATCTACCCCGACCTTGAAAATTGATGGCTTCCCCTCACCGCCGACAATCTCGATTATAGAAAAAAATAACATGCCCGCTCAAGAAAAAGAGCGTCACTGTAATTGGTATGCATCGGAAATGACCTTACAAAGAGTTTTTGATGGTGGACACCATCTAAGTAACGCCTATATGTCGGGTCGCATTTTAATATCTGGTGATATGGCCGTAATGGCCCGCCTCAGCTTACATTCTAGCCGATAAGCTAATCATACTTTTTCCGATCACTCTTTATTTCTATGACTTTAGACACTAAACTGACTATATGGCCCTTACCCGCGTATCTTTTATAGAAATCCCTGAAAATCCTACACCTGAAAACTCAGAATGCTTCCGCCTTGATACTCCAGATGGTGCCAAATTGCGTGTAGGCGTTTTTCCAACATCCATAAAACCTAACCGTGGCAATGTAATGGTGTGCACCGGGCGATCAGAGTTTATAGAAAAATATTTTGAAGTGGTGAAAGACTTAACCCATAGAGGCTTTAATGCGGTCGTTATGGATTGGCGTGGACAAGGGCTATCGTCTCGCCTCCTTCCCATCGCTGAAAAGGGCCACATCACCACCTTCGAAACCTTTACAGCCGATTTGAGGTTAGTCACAAAAGAAGTCTTGCAAACATCATTCCCAGACGGCCCCAATCTTCTACTTGCCCATTCTATGGGCGGTGTTCCCGCCCTGCATCTTTTAGCTAGAGGCAATCATGAATATGTCGGAGCTGTATTGTGCGCACCCATGACAAGATTATTTTCAAACCCAATAAAAAGATTTTATGTTAGATTGGTGACCCGAATTATCGTCAAGCTCAATGGATCTCGCCAATCAACCCCAGGTGCCAAAGAATATTCGCTGAACTTTGAAAGCAATATTCTTACGTCAGACATTACTCGCCATAGCCGCTTTCGCGCCCTGCAAGCTGCCGCCCCAAACGCCACCATCAACGCACCAACATTTGGTTGGTTGAAAGCGGCAACAGATGCGATTGATCACATTCATAAGCCTAAAAATATGCGCGCCTTTAAATCCCCCTGCCTGATTGTTTCAGCCGGGAAAGACCAACTTATATGCAGTAATGACCACAAATATTTAGCACAAAAGAATGCCTCCATTGAATGCGTCACTCTCAATGAGGCCTTACACGAAATTTTAATGGAAAATAATCAGATTAGAGATCAATTTTGGGGGCATTTTGATCGCTTTGTCGAACGATACCTTTAGATATGAACACTAACAATTAGTGCCTAAAGCATACTCCCCTCAATGAGTATTTTTTGAAGTACAAAAAATGCGTCAAAATAAAGATAAGTAAGGCCGGTTATGCTTGCCCCCACTTCTCAATGGTTTTTGCAAAAGATTTTTCGATAATTTGCTCCAGTATCGGTAGATTAACATCTTCTAACTTTTTAATGTATAAACATGCCCGTCCCGTTTTATACGTTCCAAGCTTTTCTAAGAGTGGATCATCATCGTTTATTGATCCTAAAACATACAGAACCATATTTGCTTTTCGGGGAGAAAATCCAACTATCAGCATGTCCCCTTCACGGCCACTCTCATAGACATAGTGATATTGCCCAAACCCGATAATGGAGGGTCCCCACATGGTAGCCTTTTTACCAGTTATTTTTTTGAAAATCGCAAGCAATGTTTTAGCATCACGTAAGCGATCTACATTTTCCACCGTTTTCAAAAAATCAGAAACGCTCTGTTTCGTCGGAAGCGTTTTATTTGTCGCCTTCCCGCTTTTAACCACTCTCGGCTTGGCTGATAGGCTTTTCTTTTTTGGCTTTTTAATCGTCATGGTCGCGCTCACGAATTTCACTGAATTTCAGTCGGTATCATGTCGGTTCAAACAATTTTATTATAATGTTTAAAAAAGATTACGCAAAAACCCGTCTAAAATAGCTGGTCTTTCACGGCGAAATTCCCATATAATATGTATGAGGGATTGGAGAGTTAAGAGATTGAAACAAGAGCGCTTCAATCCTCATCTTTTTATGGCCGATGTGAGCGCTTACATCATGAGCACAGAGCTCATGGCAGGTATTGGCACTAACCATTAAGGATTATAGAATTTATGGACATTCAAATCAGCGGCAAAAATATTGATCTTGGGGAAGCGCTACAAACACATGTAAGAGACAATCTTTCGAGCGGCGTCCACAAATATTTTGAACGTGATGTGGATGCTCAGGTTACCTTTGCGAATGAACATTCTGAAGTGCAATGCGAGGTTACAACCCATCTTGCCTCTGGCGTATTTCTCGCTGCTCGCGGTATTGGCGGCGATGCCTACAGCGCTTTTAGTGAAGCATTGGAAAAAATCGAAAAAAGAGTGCGTCGCTATAAACGCCGCCTCAAAGATCATCACCACGATGTGAAAGACCCTTTGCCAGCTGAAAATGCCTCTCACTATCTTTTGGCCGATCTTCCTGAAGAGGGAAAAGATGATGTATCAAGTGAGGACTCCCCAATTGTGATTGCCGAATCGCAAAAAGCAGTCCGCGCTATGACCGTAAGTGACGCGGTTATGCAGCTCGATTTAGTAGAAGATCCTGCTTTACTGTTTAAAAACACCGCCCATGGGCGACTTAATGTCGTTTATCGCCGTGCAGATGGTCATATCGGCTGGATTGACCCATCTTGAAGTTAAGGGCTGGTAATCTCTCAGATAATCGCTATAGAAGCCCTCGATAATGGGTAGTGGCTAATTTTGCCCCTTTAGATTGCTCTTGTGAACCATCTCGTGACGAGAAGATTTGGCACAATGATTGTATTGCTAAAGAAAATGGCGCCGATTTTTTCGGAAATCGAAGTTTCTCCTGCCCTTTATGTGAGACTGCGATAAATCGGTAATATTTAGGGATTTTGAATAAATTTACGTTAACCCATATCTATGGTTTTTCTACGGGTTAAAATACGGAAGTATAAAACCTGTTTTTCAACTTTAATTCAAGCACTTAAATGACCAACCTAAGATTTGAACTGAACTTCGGCCACTGGCTTTGCATTTTTTCGTAACGAACATTATAACAAGAACAATTATTATGAGTATCACAGATATCCTGACCCCAGAATGTATTGAACTCGGTTTGAAAGCCGGTTGTAAGCGTGAGCTATTGGCAAGCCTTGCTCATAAGGCCGCTGAGATATCTGGCGAAGATCATGAACTCATTCTCAATACACTAATGGACCGTGAACATCTTGGCTCCACGGGTGTTGGTGACGGGGTTGCAATCCCTCACGGCAAAATCGAAGGTTTAAACAGAGTTATGGGTGTATTTGCTCGTCTCAATAATCCTGTAGATTTTGAATCCCTTGATAATGCGCCAGTTGATCTTTGCTTTCTCTTACTGGCCCCGGCGAATGCAACGGCAGCTCACCTGAAAGCGTTGGCGAAAGTTGCCCGTTTATTACGCGATGAAGACACCCGCACAGCCCTACGTGATGCTGATAGTCCTGAAGTCGTGTTTGCATTAGTTACGGCCCCCCGCAAATCAGATGCTGCATAAGCCGCAAAAAATTTTCTATAAATTTACGGTGCAAATTTGGCTCTGGGTTGATCAACCCCCGCCAGCTTAGCAAGATATCCTCGAAGATCAGCATCAGCAGGCTCTTCAACCCCAAGCCCGCCCTCTTCGGGAGAAGCTAGTGCAGGCGACTTTAATTCATCAACCGTGAAATCCATTTTGACGTTATACGTGCGGCGCGATTGATTGCGTAAATATTTTTGCGCTTCGTACCAGCGCTCCTTGACGGGACCATCTTTACAAGTTTCCAGCTCTACACCGCGTGCCCCCCATCGCCTTTCGGGACAATGATAAGGATCAAAAGACATATCAAAAAGTCTTTCACTGATATGGCTGATCTTTAAGTGAACACGCGTATCGTCCGATCGCCGATAAATGAGCATGCAATTATCCTCTTCGCGCAAATAAGCGTTCCAAAGATCCCTCTCAAGAGATTGCCCTTCATACTCTACCCCCGGTGCGCCGCGACGCCACTGATCAACATAATTTTGAATCGCGCGCCGCAATTCTATGAATGTGATTTTCAATCGCGCATCTCGTGAAGGCGTTGAAAACGCTTCCCAAGAACCATAGGTTCCGTATATATTCGGGGGCAATTTTTTCGGATGTGCCTTCTTATGGATGCCGGCCTCAATGCCTCTTTGCACAGCAACCCGGCGATCATAAAGGGCCGTACAAATTTCGCGCAACCCGGACTTTAGTTCTGATACTGGATTATACCGAAACCCCGGTACCGCCAAAGAGCGACGCAAAAAGTCATCAAACCCCAATGTAAACCCCCCAAAGGTAAAGTCACCATAGCGCCAATCTCTTTGTGGATGAGGGAGGTTTCCATAATATTGTTCTACTGAAAAATCAGAAATCTCAGTATTTTTTAACCCGCGAATACTGCCGCCAGAATAAGTGCCATCCTTATTCTTACGCCCGTTTATAAGCCTAACCGGACGCCAATTCTTTAGGCCAGCACCTAGCGCCGGAGCCGCACGCAAAAAGTTTTTCCCATAGGTGCTGCGCGTTACCGTATTATCTGGATGTGATGCCACAATTAATATACGCCCATCATCAGTGACATCATATACCAGCCCTACATGACCATATATATCATAAGCGACCGTTCCCGGTTTTACTGATTGGCGTGAAATTTTAACTGCATAAAAATCATCGTGAAATTTACCGTCTGAATGCTCTCCCTCAGGATCAGTTCGAAACATAGCAGTTGATACAATGTTTCTCAGTGCCGCTATATATGTGGGGGCGTTGATTGGATTTTTACCAACAGCATCCCGGCGGGCAGCAATCCTATTGCCGGTTGGTGAAAACCGTGCATCAGCAAACTTTTTATCAAGCGGCTTCATCAAAGATTGATGGGAAAAAGGTAAGCCATTTTTCCAAGCATAATAAGCGCGCAAGGTATAAACCATATCCGCGCAATCACCAAAATACCCTCTTCTATCCGTATCGCGATAAGGATTAGCCTCATCCTTTAGGCAATCAGCAAGTGATCCGCATGCGGCGCGCCCAATAGCCTGAACAAAGGCCCCGTAGCCAGCCTCATCTTGCTCATCCCAATGGTTTTTAACAACTCGCCATGCAGGTCCGCGATTAACGGCTGGAGGAATTTCCCCCACTCCCTGAAGTGACGAGGTCTGAGCATTTTTTGATGAATATTCCGAAGGTTGCGAGCTAAGGGCATAGGCGTGCTCGCCTGCCATACTCATCAATAAGGTAAAAACTATAGCCCCATCTCGAATTCGAAACGCCTTGGCTCTTTTAGAGTTTAAACGCCCCTCTTTTATCATCACGCGATCAAACCTCTTAATCTATTTTCAAAACTTAACACTACCTTAACGCAAACAGATGAAAGGAGAAAACAAGAAATTATGACAGCGGGGCATTCCTTATAAAAGCACACAGATTCAGAATTTCAGCTATCATAACGAAAAAAACATATAAAAAACAGGCACCTGTTATTAATTTCGAAATTTCAAGACTGGAAAAGTCACTTTTTCGACACAATTTATAAGAGAGAATAATAAAACAGGAGAAGGAGAATAATATGGGACCATTTGAGATTTTTGTGATTGTTGCCTTGATTGTCACGGTCATTATTGGGTTTTCAATATTCAAGATTGTGCCGCAGGGCTATGAATTCACCGTTGAACGGTTTGGCAGATATACAAAAACCTTAAAACCGGGATTACATTTCTTAACCCCTTTTATTGATCAAATTGGTCATAAAATGAACATGATGGAGCAAGTTCTCGATATTGCTTCTCAAGAAGTCATTACAAAAGATAATGCGATGGTACGTACCGATGCCGTGGCTTTTATTCAGGTGATGGATGCCCCTGCCGCAGCGTATGAAGTGGCAAATTTAAATCGTGCTATTGGTAATCTTGCTATGACGAATGTTAGGACCGTTATTGGCTCCCTCGATCTTGACGAGGTACTCTCCAAACGCGACGACATCAATGAACGCTTATTGCGCGTTATCGATGCGGCGACACAACCCTGGGGAATTAAAGTCACACGTGTAGAAATTAAAGACCTGTCACCTCCCGGTGATATCACAGAGGCGATGGCTCGTCAGATGAAAGCAGAACGATTGAAGCGTGCGGATATTCTAACCGCAGAAGGGGATCGCCAATCAGCAATCTTGCGCGCAGAGGGAGAAAAACAATCAGCCATCTTGGAAGCCGAGGGACGGCGTGAAGCGGCGTTCCGTGATGCAGAAGCACGCGAGCGTGAAGCTGAGGCCGAAGCCAAAGCAACCGCTATGGTTAGTGAAGCCATTTCAAAAGGTGATGTCCAGGCGATTAATTATTTTGTTGCCCAAGATTATGTGAAGGCTTTCGAGAAGTTAGCGATTTCTCCGCAGCAAAAAACGGTGATCGTTCCGGCCGAATTAACCGCGCTAGCCAGCACTATTGGCGGCGTTGCCGCGTTAACGGAAAAAGCAAAAGAAAGCATGACCACCACGGGTTCCGTGCCTCGCTCTTCAAGTTAACAAAGGTAACATTTCACACAGCAGTCTGAATTGTCTATTGGATCTATTCACGTGTGAAAACTATCACCGCGATCATCATCAGCTAATCATGATCGCGGTACTGAGAGTAAGACTTTCAAAAGTCAAAATTATAGAGGAACATATGGGTACATTACTTAATTTTATGGAAACCATGCCATTTTGGTATTGGCTCGTATTCGCATTAGCCTTGCTATTATTGGAAGTCGTTACGGGCTCTACATATATGTTATGGCCAGCTACTGCAGCGATGATTGTCGGTTTACTGGCCATTTTCCCCTTCCAGGACCAATGGCAATTACAACTTTTATTGTTCGCGGGCTTAACCATTTTGCTAATAATTTTCGCTGGCCCGCGCATCAAGCCTTGGCTACATAAAACCCGAGAAGATCATCAGTTGCTCAACGAAAGAGGAGCGCGTAAGATCGGTCGAGTGGTCGCTGTTGATCAAGGGTTTGAAAGTGGGGTTGGGCAAGTTCGCCTTGATGATACGCTTTGGCGCGCGAGAAGTGAAAAAGGGGAAAACTTCGCCGCGGGTACGATGCTAGAGATCATCGATGTTGAGGGAGCGCAACTGATTGTCCGCGCGAAAAGTTAGGGCAAGATTTTCATGAACAAATATGGCTTATTTAAAGGAGGCATGTAATGAGAAGCTTTATCAATAATTTTTTGGTTCTAATCATTGCCGGGGTAATTATCATTGCCGGTATGGCGCTGTTACCGCGATGGAATGTTTGGCGCGCAGAAATGCAAGGACGAGCAGCACTCGCTCAAGCAGAGAATGAGCGTAAAGTTCAAATTGAAGAGGCCAAAGCTCGCCTCGAATCTTCAAAATATTATGCCGACGCTGAAATTGAACGTGCGAAAGGCGTCGCAGAAGCCAATAGAATTGTCGCCGAAGGGCTGGGCGGAGCGGAAGGTTATTTACGCTATCTATGGATCAATAAACTCGGAGAAAATGGGCAAGATGTGATCTATATACCAACCGAAGCTGGCATCCCAATTTTGGAAGCTGGCCGCGTTTCTATTCCAAATCAATAATTTGATAGTCAATAAAATTTGAGCAACATCACCTGTGATACATCTCAAAAATAAATACCTGCAGGCAAGCCTTGATCCAAATGGGGCTTGCCTGACTTCTTTTGAAACCAATCATCATCAAGCAATTTTACGTGACCGCCCCCCCGGTCAAACAGACCCGATTTTATCCGCATGCTTTCCTTGTCTTCCTTTTTTTGGACGGATCGCGCATGCGCTCACCTGGGAGGGGCAAACTTACCCGCTCAGGCCGACCCATCAAGCTGCTGATCAACACCATGCAATCCATGGTGAAGGTTGGATAAATCATTGGGTCGTATCTGAACAAACCGATACACGCGCCCTCCTCTCCTACAAGGCTGATAAAGATACCCAATCTCACGATGGTTTGTTTCCATTTTCCTATGAAGCGGAACAAGTCATTGAACTTCATCCAGATAGGCTAAAAATCACACTCACTCTTATCAATCAGCACAATGAACAGGCTCCATTTGGCATGGGTTTACACCCATTCTTTATTAGATCCCCCTCGACACAATTGAATTTTCATTATGACGAGATACACACACCCCCTAATTTCATCCCCCTTGATGCGGCAAAACTCCCCTTTTCTAAAGGTCTGATTCTGCCTCAAACCCTTATCGATCATAGCTTTATTGGCAGTAATGGGACTGTATACATTAGCGACAATAAGCATCACAATTATCAGCTAGAGTTCGACGCACCTTATCTGCATATATATGCTCCGCCTCATCAAGATTATTTCTGCCTCGAACCCATTACACAATTACCGGGCGCATTTGATCATGCAAATATTGATAGTTCTCATATTTTGAAAAAGGGAGGTGCAAAGACCATAACAATGTCCATTAAAATATCTCCAGCTTCTTTGTCATAAGAGCTGTCATGATGACTGAAAATTTTTTTCAATTAAGCCGATTGTTTCTTTTGATTTTTTTTACGGTAGCGCTCCCCCTCAAGCGTGAAACAATCAATAATATGATGAATAACCTCTTCACGGCCTGTAAAGTCCAACTCGGCTTTTAATGTGTCTGCCGAAATCATCCCCCGTAAAGCCATCATGGCTTTTTCAACTTCCACCTTCACATGAGCGCTTGCTGGCGCATCTTGCCCCCTTCTCGCAATCAACTCGTTATTCATGTTGTAAAGCGTATACTGATCTTCGTCGACGGTTAAATGCGCAACATAATCTTGCCCGTAAGGGGTTACAGATGGGGCATATAATTCAACCGCCAGCGCAATACTATCGGGATTTAAATTATTAGAGTGGATCAAATCGACAACAGCTGACGGCGTTGACCGAGATAAATAATATTCGATAGACCATAACATTAAGGATCGAACGCTGGGCCGCAAATTTTCACCCTCATTGGTTAAGCGATATTGATGTCGATTAGAGCCTGTTTCATCACTCTCCACGATACTCAACGTTTCAAGATCCTTTAAACGCTTACTTAAAAGGTTTGTCCCAATTCCAGGCAGTGCGTTTAATAAATCCGCAAATCTACGCGGCCCTAAAAACAGCTCACGAGCAATCAATAGCGTCCAGCGTTCTCCAAGAATATCCAACGCATACGCCAAAATACAATCTTGATTGTAGGATCGAGCCATAATTTTTTTTCCTCACCTCAGACTGAATAATCCAAAGCGTTTTTTCTTACCCATACCAGCATTCACGGTCGCTGAACATGGTCTTCTTCATGACAACATTTTGCAAGTTTATCGTCTTCTATCAATCTTATGAGGCACATTTATAATTCATACCAATTTTTAATATATTATAAAGTTTACACTTTATTTTTATACAGTAAACCATATAGTATAATTTATGAAAATTCATCGTCCTATATCAGGATTTCAATTAACCCACTGATAACATTAATTTTTGAGGATAAAATGACAAAAAAATCAACTCTTACGCAATTACGTCCGTCAATAAATACGGCACCCGTAAAAACCATAGCCATAGCGCTGGCAATGTCGTTCACTAGCATTGTCGTGCCAGCTCATGCTGCAAGCACAAGCGAAATGATTAAAGCTTGTGTTGCAGAAATGGATGCACAAGGAGTTGCGGATGCTAGTCAATACCGCACCAAACTAAAACGTGTAAGCGGAGCATCAGTGAAGAAACTTGTCATCAAGCTAGCAGCAACACAAGATAACGTTGCGGATAAGACTCTCACATGTAAAGTGCGTCGTGATCGCGTCATCAGCGTCGTTACTGACTAATTCAGCCTTAAAAGAGAGCGAGCTTACATAAAACGGTGCCTCGTTTTAGCTCGCTCTTTTGTTTGAGTGGACATTATTCGTGCTTGCCCCACGCACGAATATGGTGCAAACCCAATAATCAGATATGTATCTATTTATTGACAAGCAGAACGCAAAAAATTGTTCTCATTGATCTAATCTATCATTCAAGGCATTCACACGCTTCGTCGCAGCGTCGATAATTTGCGCAGCCCCCTCTTCTGCTTGAGTTGACTGTGCCATTAAGGGCTGATCACCACTTTTGATTTTATGACGTAAATCAAATAACTCATCGCACGTCATCAGCAAAGTCAGCAGCATCAAACGTGTATCCCCCACTTGCCCCACTTCTTGCGCAATGAGCTGAAGTCGCTCATCAGCCCAGGCCGCTAAATCGCGCAAGCGTTCTTCCTGACCAACGTCACAACTGATCCTAAAGATACGATTATTCATTGTAATATCAACGTTGGGCATAAAAAAGGTCTCACTCATTTTCACATTGGCTTCAAAATTCTCCCCCGCATGGATAGTCAACCAGTACCGGATTTAAAAGGTACGGAAAATATCTAATACAGCATTGCGGCTAAAAATAGCCCTCACCGAACCCAAAACAATAAACTCTGCGGCCTCATAATGCGCCCCTAATGAAATCAGTTTCATACAATCAACATGTATCCCGCTTTTATAAACTCGCTAGGAGTGCCTTTGCATCATCGATAATTTCACAAAGTTCCGTTGAAGCTAGCTTCGCGTTTTCATGAGCCGCTCTGGCCGCAACTTTCAAAGACGCAATATCGCTAGAGCTTCGCGTTTGAGGTGATTCTTCACTTGAACCCTGCGCACTCATATTCGCTGCGAGCTGCTGGTCAATTCTAGCCTCAAGGCTTTCCAATGCTGTTGCCAAGTTTTTTACAGAATGCTCTAAAAGACTCATAGCAGCCGCTCCATTGCTCGAAAACTAATGATAAGACTGTTTAATTTTTGGGGCAATGATAAATGATATAAAGAAAAATATCCTCTATTTCCGAGACTATGAACGAGTCGGCCTTGACGATCATGATTGGTCGAGGCAAGACACCTTAAAACTTGGTTTCATCTGCGAGAGAATCGCACAGCCCCTAAGATTAAAGAGCCCCTCATGAGCAATATTTCCAGTTCGCCTGCTACCTCTAGCACGGAAATGGCGAATGCAATTCGCGCCCTATCGATGGATGCCGTTGAGAAAGCAAAATCCGGTCATCCCGGAATGCCTATGGGCATGGCAGATGTGGCCACAGTTCTTTTTACACAATTTCTAAAATTTGATGCCAATGATCCTGAGTGGCCAGATCGAGACCGGTTTGTTTTGTCTGCGGGTCATGGCTCTATGTTACTTTATTCCTTGCATTATTTGCTGGGCATCAAAGACATGGACTTAGAGGATATTAAAAATTTTCGCCAATTAGGTGCGAAAACTGCTGGGCACCCGGAATATGGCCACGCTCCAGGTATCGAAACAACGACGGGCCCATTGGGACAAGGGCTAGCCAATGCCGTAGGAATGGCGATGGCTGAGGCCCATTTAAATGCCCGTTATGGATCGCAACTGGTAGATCACAAAACTTATGTAATTGCCGGAGACGGATGTTTAATGGAAGGCATTTCCCAAGAAGCCATTGCTATGGCGGGGCATCTAAAATTAAAAAACCTCATCGTGCTTTGGGACGATAATGAAATTTCAATTGATGGGCCGGTTTCACTTTCAGATTCAACCGATCAATTAAAGCGTTTTGAAGCGTCTAACTGGAATACAATCCGCGTCGATGGTCATGACTATGATGCAATCGCACAGGCTTTAGAAGCTGCACAAACCGCAGATAAACCAAGCCTAATCGCTTGTCGCACGGTTATTGGATTGGGCGCACCGACAAAGGCGGGCAAGTCATCTTCTCATGGATCCCCATTGGGCGATGAAGAAATCCAAGGCGCGAGAGAGGCATTAAATTGGCCCCACCCGCCTTTTGACATTCCTAAAGACATTTTGAATGACTGGCGCGCAGCTGGCCAACGTGGAAAACACGATCACGAACAATGGCAACAACGCTTTAATAATGCGGATAATGCGTCAAAGCTGAAAATAGCGCTTGAGGGCGAATACAAGCCCCCCCTGAGCGCGGCGATTACGGCCTACAAAAAAGAAATCTCCCAAGATCCACCAAAGGTAGCGACACGGAAAGCTTCCGAGATGGTGCTTGAGGTCGTAAATTCAACAATCGAAGAAACTTTAGGGGGGTCTGCAGATTTAACTGGATCCAATAATACAAAAACCAAAGCGATGGCACCTTTTTCCCCAGAAAATTATGCGGGACGCTATGTCTATTACGGCATTCGCGAACATGGCATGGCTGCTGCTATGAATGGATTAGCGTTGCACGGCGGCGTGGTGCCCTATGGCGGTACATTTATGGTGTTTACAGATTACTGTAGACCCTCTATTCGCTTGTCCGCACTGATGGGTGTTCGGGTTATCTATGTGATGACCCATGATTCTATTGGTTTGGGAGAAGATGGCCCGACCCACCAACCCGTTGAACACTTAGCTGCAATGCGTGCCATTCCCAATTTAAATGTGTTTCGCCCCGCTGACGTAATCGAAACGGCAGAATGTTGGGAAATTGCTCTTAATTCCCCTAAAACGCCCTCTATCATGGCCCTTAGCCGACAAGGATTGGCCCCAGCCAGACTTGAACACACTGACAAAAACCTATCGTCCCAAGGGGCATATGTTTTAGCTGATGCACCTGACTATCAAGCCACCCTGTTTGCCAGTGGCTCAGAAGTCGAACTTGCGCTAAAAGCCCAAGCAAGCCTTGCTTGTGAGTCTATCCCCGTTCGGGTCGTATCCGTTCCCTGTCTCGACTTATTCCAGCAACAAAATGAAGATTTGCGCGCTGAGGTTATGGGGGACAAACCTCGGTTTGCGATTGAAGCGGGCATTCGCCAAGGGTGGGATTCTGTTATCGGCAATGATGGCGGCTTTGTTGGCATGAACAATTTCGGTGCCTCAGCCCCTGCCCCTGAGCTTTATCAACATTTTGGCATCACAGAACATGCCCTCATCCAACTTGTAAAGAACAAACTTTAATCCAGGAGATCTCACTATGACCATCAAAGTAGCCATTAACGGATTTGGACGCATAGGACGTCTGGCTTTGCGTTCTATAATTGAAAATAATCGTAAGGGTATTGAAGTCGTTGCGATCAATGATTTAGGTCCCGTAGAAACAAATGCACATTTGATGCGGTATGACAGTGTCCACGGTAAATTCCCAAACGAGATCAAGGTTTCTGGGAATTCCATAGATGCCGGAACTGGGCCGATCACAGTTTTAGCAGAACGGGACCCATCCAAGCTTCCCTGGAAAGAAATGGATATCGATATTGTTTTCGAATGTACAGGCATCTTTGCATCGAAAGAAAAAGCATCTGCTCATCTTGAAGCCGGTGCAAAGCGTGTATTGGTTTCCGCCCCAGCGGCCAATGCGGATCAAACAATCGTCTATGGTGTCAATCATGACATTCTAAGCGAAAAAGATACGGTCGTTTCGAATGCTTCGTGCACGACCAATTGCCTCGCTCCAATAGCGAAAATTCTACACGATACTGTCGGTATCGAACGCGGTTACATGACCACGATCCATTCCTACACCGGAGATCAACCAACCCTTGATACGATGCATAAAGACATGTACCGGGCTCGCGCTGCAGCAACCTCAATGATCCCAACCTCCACAGGTGCAGCCAAAGCTGTCGGCCTTGTCTTACCTGAACTTAACGGCAAGCTCGACGGTTCATCTATTCGCGTCCCAACCCCGAATGTATCTGTCGTCGACCTCGTGTTTACACCGACCCGAGATACTCATGTTGAAGAAATCAACAATGCTATGATTGCGGCGGCAACCAGCGGTCCCTTAAAAGGTGTTCTTGGTGTAACCGATAAACCTCTTGTTTCTATTGATTTTAATCACGACCCACACTCTTCGACACTTGCGCTCGCCCAAACACAAATTTTGGAAGGCAAATTAGTGCGCGTTCTCTCATGGTATGACAATGAATGGGGGTTTTCTACACGCATGAGCGATACAGCATTAGAAATGGCGAAATATCTGTAGAGAGTATGACACCACTTATAAGGCCCGTCTTACTCACCCTGGTGTTAATATCGATGATATTGGCGGGCATGACGGGCCTACCCTTTAATCGAAGCATTTTTATCGCAGCAGGAATGATGCTCGTGATATGGTTGTTACAAACTCGTGAAGTCCTGAAGGCCAGAATCGCAAGATTTAGAGAAAGAGAATTTTGGCGCAGAGGCCAAGAATACCAAATGATAATTTTACTGATTGTCATTATCATACTTTTTTATTTTGGACTTCCAGCCTTCTTTTATTGGATCGGCGCTAGCATCAAAAATCTTTGGATAATTTTGAAATCATGACGCAATACAAGACACTAAAAAACCTTGATGTATCTGGAAAACGCGTTTTTGTCCGCGTAGACTTTAATGTCCCTTTTGACGAAAACGGTAAAGTTTCAGATGTAACGCGTATTGAACGGGCAAAACCAACTATCGAGGCGCTAAAAAATGCAGGGGCAAGAATTATTCTGCTCTCGCATTTTGGTAGGCCAAAAGGTGAAATTGTTCCCGCCATGTCCTTGCAACCGGTTGCAAAAGTAGCCGGACGCATTTTCGATGGACTGGTACACTTTGCTCCCGACTGTATTGGTGAAATCGCTGCGGATGCAATTAGCGCGATGAAAAATAGTGAAGTACTTTTACTAGAAAACACACGTTTTCATCCTGGTGAAGAAGCTAATGATCCAACCTTTGCCAAAGCGCTTGCTGCTAACGGGGATATTTATGTCAATGATGCATTCTCCGCGGCGCACCGAGCCCATGCGTCCACAGAAGGGATTGCTCAGCTCCTACCCGCCGCGGCAGGCTTGGCCATGGAACGTGAACTTGATTATCTGAGCGCTGCACTTTCTAACCCAGAACGCCCCTTGATGGCGGTGGTAGGCGGGGCCAAAGTTTCAACAAAAATTCCTCTGCTTCTCAATCTTATTGAAAAAGCAGATTGCCTGGTTGTTGGCGGTGGTATGGCTAACACATTTTTGTTCGCTAACGGTTTATCAGTTGGGAAATCCCTTTGTGAACCCAGCCTCATAGATACTGCAAAAGAAATTATGCAACAGGCCAAGACGCATAAATGTGAAATTATTTTGCCTACCGACGGTGTTGTTGCAAAAGAATTTAAAGCGAATACTCCCTCTCGAACCATGCCCATTGATGCGATCGATGCAGATGAAATGGTTCTAGATCTTGGTCCTGATAGTGTTGATCTAATTGCCAGCAAAATTGAACAAGCCCAAACATTGGTCTGGAATGGGCCATTGGGTGCTTTTGAAATCCCTCCATTTGACACCGCGACCGTAGAAGCCGCAAGATTTGCAGCACGCCGAGTGGAACACTATAATCTAACAGCGGTCGCAGGTGGCGGAGATACAGTTGCAGCATTAAATCACGCCTCAGTGAGCGACAAATTCACCTATGTCTCCACTGCTGGCGGGGCATTTCTTGAATGGCTTGAAGGTAAAACGCTTCCGGGTGTTAAAGCTATTGAAAGTTAATATTCGTATTATTTTAAAACTCACACACAGATCTGGGAGGATCGTATGAATCTAGAAGCACTTAATAAGATCGCGGTTGCTATGGTCGCACCGGGCAAAGGGATACTGGCGGCCGACGAATCTTCGGGAACCATAAAAAAGCGATTTGATACGATCAATGTTGAGTCCACAGAAGAAAATCGTCGCAATTACCGTGAAATGTTGTTTCGTTCAGAAAAAGCAATGAAAGATCACATTTCCGGCGTGATTTTATTTGATGAAACCATTCGTCAAAAAGCGGCTGATGGCACACCTCTCGTTAAAATTATAGAGGATGCAGGTTCTATTCCCGGCATCAAGGTGGATGCCGGTGCGCAAGACCTCCATGGATTTCCCGGTGAGAAAGTAACCGAAGGCTTGGATGACTTACGAAGCAGACTTAAAAACTATTATGATCTTGGTGCCCGCTTTGCAAAATGGCGTGCCGTTATTGATGTTGGCGCACAAACAGGACGTTGCGGCAGTTATCAAATTCCGACACGCTATTGCCTAAAGGCCAACGCACAAGCATTGGCGCGATATGCATCACTTTGCCAGGAGGCAGGGATCGTCCCGATCGTAGAGCCAGAAGTTTTAATGGATGGAGATCACGATATTGATCGATGCATGGAGGTCACATCGGCTTCATTATCAGCGCTCTTTAAAGCATTATACGATGCGCGTGTTGCCTTAGAAGGGACCATCTTGAAACCGAATATGGTTATTGCCGGGAAGAAATCGAAAGAACGATCTAATACGGAAGAGATTGCCGAGAAAACTATCACCTGCTTTCGCAAACATGTGCCAGCATCGATCCCAGGAATTGTTTTTCTGTCCGGGGGGCAGTCTGAAATTGAGGCTACGGAAAACCTGAATACGATGAATGCTCACCACAAAGATAAAATGCCTTGGCAATTATCATTTTCATATGGCCGTGCCTTGCAAGCGGGTGCTCTAAAAGCCTGGAGTGGAAAGGCCGAAAATCGATCCGCTGGCAGTGATGCGTTTGCCCATAGAGCGCATATGAATGGATTAGCACAACTGGGACAATGGTCAGCAAATCTCGAAAAATAGTAAGCACGCAAACATTACAAAAAATACTTAATCTTTATACGACACAATTATCAGCCAGCCATTTTTTGAACACAGGCAGCTTGATTGTCTTGAAATTGATTCTTTGAAACATGAACAATGCGTTGTTTTGGAAACAACATAATCGCCTGCGTTCCCTTAGCCACGCTCGTATCAATGTAAAAACGTCCCTCGTGTGAGCCCGTGATTGCTTTCACCAGAGGTAATCCCAAGCCCAACCCTTCCTTTGATCTGCGCAAAGACATGTCTGACTGTTGAAACGGCATTGAGATTAGCTTCAGTTTATCGTTGGCTATACCTGGACCATCATCACGAACAATAATCGCTAATCGCCCATCACTCGTACATAATGTTGCTATCGTCACTTTAACCCCAGGAGAAGAAAACTTAATCGCATTATCGATCAGTTTTGCAATGGCACGGGCAACGAGCGTACGATCACATCTCAACTCAAGTCCTTTATCCTGCAATCGTACTGATAGAATCGCTTTGGATAATTCGATTTCTTTTTTGAGATAAGATCGAGCCAATTCGACAAGTTCTTCAACCGTTGCATCTGCCTCGTTGAGAGCGATCGGACCGGAACGAGCATCGGAGGCTAACAACATATCAGACACAGAATTTAAAAGACGCTGACCACCACCTATAATATAGTCAGCATACTCCTGATTAAGTTTATCATTATCGTTTTCAAATTTCTCATGAAGCAGTTGACCAAATCCAATAATTGCATTGAGCGGCGTGCGCAGTTCATGACTCATCACTGACATTAAACTGTCTTTAAATCTTGCACCGGCTTCAGCTTGGTCTCTTGCAATTCGTAAAGCTTTCTGGTCGTGATTAGCACGCAGCACGAACTTTACCGCGTGAGAAAACAACGTCCAATTTATTGGTTTATCGAGAAACGAGGTTGCTCCCGCTTCAAACGCACTTGCGGCAACATCCGGGCGGTCACTTGCCGTAATCACAATAATTGGAATTGTTTTTAATAAGGGCGTCGCTTTAATTTGACGTGTGAGCTCAAAGCCATCAATACCCGGCATATCTATGTCTGATATAACAAGATCGACTGCTTTTTCCTCAAGTAAATCGAGAGCTTGCTCGCCATTACGGGCAACGTCCACGTCATATCCCGCGTCTATTAAACGTGTTTGTGCTAATTCACACATAATCGGGTCGTCATCGACCAATAAGATGTGCGCATTTGGCGTCGATTGTTTGCTATTTGTTAACACTAATAAATACCAAGATTTCTACTTGATTATTTATGACCGAATATCATTAAAAAGACATTGCTAAACCCATCTATCAAACATTTTGAAAGAGTTTTCTGGCATGTTCTCTAAAAACAAGATAGCAGGGTGAAATAGTGGTTTCTGTATTTGTACAAAAAAATCAACGGTCTATGCGCGCAAAACTAACCACATTAATGGTTATTTCTATTATAAGCGCAGTCTTAATTATTACTGGCTTAGCCGTTGGTCGAGAAATCTCGCAATATGGAAATGCCAAATCAGAAGAAATAAATGCCTATGCAAAAGTAATATCAACTTCTATTTCTGATGATGTCGCAAGATCAAAATTTTCCAATAATCTTTCTGCTACAGAGAAAATCTTGAAAACGACCATTTCCCAAGTGCCAACTGTTACTTATCTCGCTGTTGAAGATGTTAATGGCAATGTTTTGACCGAGTCTGGTACGTTAAAACTAAACCCGAAGCATACCAATAATGAAACGGAATATTGGAACATCAAAAACACGCCCGTCTCAATGTTAAAAAACAAATATGCTTTTGCCAATACGCTAATCAGTTTTGAAGGACAAACAGTTGGACGTTTAATTCTACAAGCCGACACAACTTCCCTCGCCTCACGGATCATAGTCATATTATATCATACGTTGATTTCAGCAATCATTGCAGGCTCAGTGGGCATTTTTATCGTTTTCAATAAGTTAAAATCACTCGCACGACCGATCCAAAATTTAGCTAAGACCATGAACTATGTTCGCGAAACTGGTGATATAGCAAGGCGAGCGACAAAAATCAGTAATGATGAAACCGCTGTCCTTGTTGATGCCTTTAACGATGTTTTGGATCAAATTGAAGAACGAGATGCTCGATTAAAATCACATCAGGAAAATTTACGGAAAATTGTTTCTGATCGTACCCAAGAGCTGGAACAAGCCAAGGAATTTGCAGAAACTGCTAATGTTTCAAAATCTGAATTCCTGGCCACGATGAGCCATGAAATCAGAACCCCAATGAATGGGATGCTCGTCATGGCTGAACTCTTGAGTAAGAGTGATCTTGATGCCCGTCAGAGGCGTTATTCAGAAGTAATTGTGAAATCAGGCCAAAGCCTAATTACGATTATTAACGATATTCTTGATTTCTCAAAAATTGAAGCTGATCGACTTGAAATGGAAACAATCGAGATCCAGCCTGCAGAAATTATTGATGATGTGGTCGGATTATTTTGGGAACGGGCGACAAAAACCAATATTGATTTAACAGCCTATGTCTCACCAAACGTACCGCAATCAATTGAGGGGGATCCGGTTCGGCTCAACCAGATATTGTCCAACCTTGTCAATAATGCCCTAAAGTTTACAAAAACTGGTCATGTGGTTGTATCTGCAAGGCGCGTACCCAGTGATACCAGCCCTTGCATGATTGAATTTTCCGTAGTCGATACCGGTGTTGGTATTCCAAAAGATAAGCAACTCTTGATCTTTGATGCGTTTTCTCAATCAGATCAAACTACGACACGAAAATTTGGCGGCACAGGCTTGGGCCTTGCTATATCGCGTAAGCTCGTCAACAAAATGGGCGGTGAAATCAGCGTTCAAAGTGTTGAAGGTAAAGGGTCTAAATTTTTCTTCACTATTCCTTCTAAAGTGTTGAAAAAAGCAAAACCGATGAATGTTATTGAGGAGGATAAACGAGCTATAATCGCAATCGAGGGAAGTGCAACCCCGAAAATGCTCGCTCGCTATCTACAAGAATCCGGCATTGACCCGCAAATCGTAAAACTCGATGATCCAATTACTGATTATATGGCTTATGCTGATTTCATTTTTGCGACACCGACTTTTCTTGATGCATTCCATAAAACTGTGAATCCAAAAGATTATCAATGGATTCCCACGCGAATATGCGTCAGTGAGTTTGGTGATGAAGCACCAGAAAGATTGCTAGACCTTGGCATTGCAGAAGATTTATTAGTTAAACCTTTATCACGTCGGTTCATTACAAAACAAATAGAGCGGATATTAAAAGGTGAGCTACGCGGTGCTGATGCTACTGATGATCACTCTTCTCTCATAGATAATACCCCTTCTTTTGCTGGCAAAAAAATCTTGGCCGCAGACGACAGTCCGGTAAATAGAGAAGTTGTTAAAGAAGCTTTGGCACGCCTTGATATTGAAGTCACGACGGCATGTGATGGCCGGGAAGCCGTTGATTTAGTAAAATCAGAATATTTCGATCTAATTTTGATGGATTGTTCTATGCCAGAGATGGATGGATACGAAGCCACAAGAACGATACGAGAGTGGGAAAAAGAAAATTACCGCGTCGCAATGCCTATACTCGCCCTGACAGCTCATGTCGCTGGCGATGATAATGAATGGGTTGAAGCTGGCATGGATGATTTTGTCACCAAACCATTTACACTTGAATCACTGTCATCCGCATTATCTCGCTACCTCAAACCAGTAGATAAACAAACTGCGGCCCATTATCGTAATCAAAAAGAAAATAAATTAGATACAAATCAAGAAGAAGAAACTCAAAATACGCCTCATGAGGATACAAAAGTAAGCGATATAGAGGTTAAAGAGGGTCAAGACCATACTGAGGATAAAGTTAAACAGACAAATCATTCAACTGGAAGAACAAAAAAAACAGTAGAACACGAACCAATTATTATGAGTGAAGATACTGCTGAAAAAGCAGCTTCATCACAAAAAGCAGAATCCGTTGGTGATACTCATAAAAATTTGCATAACTCTGAAAATAGCAATAAACAAAATAACGCCGCCCCTAAGAACAAGGCACCGAAACACACAGCAAGTCCTAAAACAAAGAGCACACCCTTTGAAGAACCGGTAACCGCGATCGCTAAAAGGGATATGTTTGATTTTTCCGTACTTGATCAAATCAAAGAGATGCAAGCGGGCAAATCAGATCTCGTTGGACGCATGCTTGATTTGTTTGAAACTCATGGGACAGAGGCAATGCTCAAGCTTATGAAAGACCTTGAAACGGATGATAACAAGGCCATTAAAAAGTCTGCACACGCTCTGAAATCTATGAGCTTAAATGTTGGCGCTAGCGAGTTAGCGGGTATTTGCTCTTTGATTGAAACGAAAGCTCATGAGGACGCTTCTCCACAAATGATGGAACAATTAAAACCTTCCCTAAGAGAAGTCTTTAAATTAACCCGCAAAGATTTACCGAATGTGCGCCATATATACGAGCAAAACGCAGCTTAACGCCAATTTTTTTTAGCGAACATAGCTGGCGCCATTAACATCAAATGTTGATCCCACAGCCGATGGGCAGGCACCGGATAAGATAAATCCGACCAAATTCGCTATTTCTTCGGGTTGTGCAACGCGCCCGAGGGGAATTTCGGCAACAGCTTTTTTGCGGTTTTCTATATCAATTGGCGCCATTCGAGTTTCAACCCAGCCAGGCGCAATTAAGTAAAAATGAATTTTTTCGCCTGATAGAGCTCTTGCCCAGCTCTTTGTCATCGCAACAATTGCACCTTTCGAAGCGGCGTAGCCTGCATGATCGGGGCCGTCTCCTCTTTGCGCCGCCCTGCTGGCAATATTAATAATGGTATTCGCATCAACTTCATCCGAATTTTTGCGGAAATAATTTATCGCGGCCCTGCAAATATCTGCAGGTGCCTGAACATTCACAGCCATGGTTTTTGACCAGCCCTGTGCCCATGCATTCTCATCGCCTAAAGGCGTTGGCTCATAGATCCCTGCATTATTTACAACGCCATCCAGACCAGTAAAGGGCAGTATGGCTCGAGAAAATAAACGCTCCCCAGCCCCAGATTGGCTTAGATCTTCGTAAAAAAATTTAATTTTTCCCGATGAATTGAATCGCTGAATATCTTCGACGACCGCCAAGGCCGATGCACTTTCCTGACTTGCGTGTGCCACAACAAAAGCCCCTTTTTGTGCACATAATTTTGCCGTAGCCGCGCCAATACCTCTAGAGGCACCTGTGACCAGGATTTTCTTACCTGTTAAATTCGTCATATTTAATCCTATCACTTTCTAAGCCCTTGATATTCGCCCTGGGTATGGGGTAAATGGCCTTTCAGGATTTTGTCCCTGAATGATCAAGCCTTTTCAAGGCTTAGATTCCTAGCATTGATTTTATTAGAAACGAATTCAAAATTACGAGGATTTATGGCTGGCCACTCCAAATGGGCAAATATTCAACATCGAAAAGGGCGGCAAGATGCCAAGCGCTCGAAGATGTTTTCTAAACTCTCAAAAGAAATCACCGTTGCTGCAAAAATGGGCGCCCCCGATCCCGAATTTAACCCACGCCTTCGCATGGCCATTGCTGCTGCAAAAGCACAATCC
This sequence comes from uncultured Caulobacterales bacterium, assembly GCA_964479275.1. Lineage (GTDB taxonomy): Bacteria > Pseudomonadota > Alphaproteobacteria > Caulobacterales > Parvularculaceae > CALLPQ01. Next base: position 8,907 of record CAYZLR010000019.1, on the reverse strand, counting down.
ATGCCTAAGGATAATATTGATCGTGCGGTAAAAAAATCTACCGCCGCAGACGCAGCCATTTTAGAAGAATTACGTTACGAAGGATTCGGCCCGGGAGGGATCGGCATTATCGTTGAAGCCCTCACAGATAATAGAAACCGCGCGGCTAGCGAGGTCCGCTCATCCTTTACCAAACGCGGGGGTAATCTGGGAGAGAGTGGCTCAGTTTCATTCATGTTCGACCAGGTGGGGTCCATAGAATATGAAGGGAAAATTGCCAGTGAGGAAGATATGTTTGAAGCCGCCATCGAAGCTGGCGCTGATGACGTTGAGTCTTCTGAAGAACTGCATGTGATTTATTGCGCGGCGGACCAGTTAGCAGAGGTCGCCGGTAATCTTGAAAAAATCCATGGTGAAGCTCAATCAGCCAAGCTTGTTTGGAAACCTCAAAATCTGATTCCCGTAGAGGGTGACAAAGCCGAAAGCGTGATGAAACTCATGGAGGTTTTAGATGACCTTGATGATGTTCAAAATGTTTATGCCAATTTTGATATTTCTGATGAAGAAATGGAAAGAATAAGCGGTTAAAGCATTTCCAGTTCAAATGGATGCCCGTTGAACATCCGGAAATGGGCCTAAAGCACCTTCTTTATTCAATTTACTGAAGAGGTACTTTAGAGGGGCGAGCATTTTGAAAAACCGTGAAGAAAAATTCTGCCGCAATCAAGCCGCTTAATCAGGAAATACTTTGATCGTTAAATCCATATTATAGCGGATAAGTATGTCTTTGAATGTTAGTTCCAGAAAATTTCTTCATACATCCAGCTCTGCACCAACAAAAGCGGCATTAGCCTGAATATAATCGAATCGAGCCTCAGCTTTTTTACCCATAAGCTGATCAACCAGCGAGGCAATATCGGGTAAGCGATCCTCAGGCATAATCACTCGTGCAAGTGCTCTTGTCTCTCGGTTCATGGTCGTGACCTTCAATTGTGCCGGATTCATCTCTCCAAGCCCTTTAAATCGACCAACATCAACTTTCTGATTGGACTTAAACTCGCTGGCGAGCTTCGCATCACGTTCTTCATCATCCATCGCATAAACGGTTTTTCCGCCTGCTGATAATCGATAAAGTGGTGGTTGCGCCATATACAGGCGTCCACTTTCGATTAAATCACGCATCTCTTGATAAAAGAACGTGATCAACAAGGCTGCAATATGCGCGCCATCAACGTCCGCATCACACATGATAATAACTTTTTCATAGCGCAAGTCTTCTACATCGAACTTGTCCCCCAACCCTGTGCCAAGAGCCATCACCATATCGCTAACTTCATTATTGGCCAGGATCTTATCGCGCGAGGCACTTGCAACATTGAGAATTTTACCCCGCAACGGCAGTATAGCTTGTGTTTTACGGTCTCTCGCCTGCTTGGCTGAGCCACCAGCGCTATCGCCTTCCACAAGAAAAATTTCCGTACCTTCTGCAGACTGATTAGTGCAATCCGAAAGTTTGCCGGGCAGTCGCAACTTTTTCATCGCCGACGCCCGCGAAACTTCTTTTTCCTTGCGCCGGCGTTGACGTTCATCAGCGCGATCGATGACCCATTTCAGCAAAGCATCCGCTTGCTTGGGATGAGAGGCAAGCCAATGATCAAAAGCTGGCCGTACTACTGATTCCGTAAGCCGCGCGGCCTCAGTCGTTGCCAACTTGTCTTTAGTTTGCCCCTGAAACTCAGGGTGAGCCACAAAAACTGAAAGCAGCGCCCCACCCGTCCCCATAATATCTTCTTGAGTAACATTACTGGCTTTTTTATTACCCGCGAGGTCGGCATAAGCACGAAGTCCTTTTGAGAGCGCAGCGCGTAACCCCGCCTCATGCGTCCCCCCTTCCGGGGTGGGAATGGTGTTACAATATGAATGACAAAATCCATCCGCCATATCCCCCTTTGGGCCAAATCCTGCAGCCCCCCAAGTGATAGCCCATTCAACCGCACCACCATTCTCATCGCGCTCAATCTTGCCCGCAAAAATTTCATCAACCACCGTCGGACGCTCTGCCACCAAAGAGGCGAGATAATCAGCGAGCCCGGCTTTAAAATGAAAAACATCTTCCGTCGGGGTCTTATCCTTGATTAATTCCGCCGCGCATTTCCAGCGAATTTCAACGCCCCCAAAAAGATAAGCTTTCGAGCGCGCCATTTTAAACAGGCGTGCAGGCTTGAAAATCAATTTAGAACCAAAAATATCAGCATCAGGATGAAAAGTAATAGAAGTTCCGCGGCGATTATGGGCATCCCCTACTTTTTTGAGCTTACCCTTCGGTTTCCCGCGTGAATAAGACTGGCGATAGAGTGTCCGATTACGCGCAACCTCTACTGTTAAATCATCAGAAAGCGCGTTAACCACAGAAATCCCGACCCCATGGAGCCCGCCTGAGGTCTGATAAGCCTTGCCTCCAAATTTTCCGCCTGAGTGCAAAGTCGTCAAAATAACTTCCAGAGCCGTTTTTGGTTTAAACTTAGGATGCGGGTCAATCGGGATGCCGCGACCATTATCCGTTACCGTCAAATGACCATTCGCCAAAAGCTCAACTTCAATGCGAGTCGCATGCCCGGCTACCGCCTCATCCATAGAATTATCAAGAACTTCGGCAAAGAGATGATGCATAGCCTTTTCATCAGTGCCACCAATATACATGCCCGGCCGCTTACGTACCGGTTCCAGTCCTTCAAGAACCTCTATGTCTTTCGCAGTATAATCTCCGCGATCTTGATCAGCTTTTGACGATTTCGCTGTTTTTCGGCCCACGCTTTGAGCTTTTCCTCGCGGTTGCTCACTCTCTTGCGCAAACAGATCACCTGTTTCTTTTTTCGTCGCTTTTTTCTTGCTGGTCTTACGGGCTGGAGCTTTGGCCATAATTTTGGATCGCTTTTAAAAATTGTACCTTGAGCATGTTTTACAAAATCTAATCAAAAAAATACTCTTATTTGTTTTAGGTTTGTTCGCGCGCTGTGCAATTACTGTTTTTCCAAAATTGGATATTCCATTTGATTACGCAAAAACATAGATTGTAACGCCGGGGCAATATTGGTGAGTAAAATCTCTTTATGTTGGCGGGTCTGGTGTTTTTCCAGCATTAAACAAAGGCCCAAAAAAGCCAAGTCCATGACTGTGACCTGCCTAAAATCCAATGTAATAGATTGACCTAAAAGCGATGCTTGCCTGAAACAATCGCGTATCGGCGGCAAATTGGCATGAGTTAACGCCCCCTTGAGCTTTATTGTTGACTGCCCTTGCTGCCCCTGCACCAATTGAGCATCACAAGATCCCAAATCATCTCTCGTCTTTGACGGACGCATCCTGGTCGCGACAAGCTTTGTCAATATTGCGCCATCACCCGCATAACGTTTCCATAAGGCCGGTTCAGCAAATATACGCCATAACCATTCAAATCCAGCCTTGGATACCCATTGCGGGGCACGCGTAATTGTGCCGGCTGTAAAATCAACAACGGCACCGAGATGTGAAATTACCGGTACATTTAAGCGACTTAAATTATGGTCAATCCACTGCTGCCCCTTCACAGCCCCCAGTGAAACGATCAAAAAATCGACATTCGCCTGATTAATCTGATTGATTATTTCAGGGGTGCTCATAGCGTCAATATCACCGAAACCTGGGTTAAGCCAACCCGCCGAACGGATAATGGCTGTATCTCCCTGATTAATTTTCATATCTGCCGCCTGCGCAGCACCCTCACGCCCGCCAAAGAAAAATACGGACAAAGGGGATTTTTCAGCCTTATTTTGCATCAAATGCAAAAACAAATCCGAGCCCGCAACCCTCTCAGATACGGGAATGCCCAAGCGCTTAGCGATAGCAACGAGCGGCGCCCCATCTATAACGCTCAAATCCGCATCTATGATCATGCGTCGCATAGCCTTGTCTTTTGAAACATTCACCAGCCAATTCACATTGGGGGTTACAAAGGACAATCGCTGTTTTCCGTCCGCAGCTTTGTCAATCAATGTGGTCGTCTGGGCTATGGTCAAAACATCAATTGGCAAGCCCAAAAGGGACCAAACATTGCGTGAGAAATCATCGAGTTTGTTGAGAGAAACCATGGGATCAGAATTAGGGGCAGACATTGGAAATGGTTATAGGAAAAGCTTTGATTCGTCGACAAAAACTAATAAGTGTTTTTAGTCATACGCCTTGAAGACTGACCGAAATGAAGGCGCTTTAGTCACATCTATCCTTTTTCACATGTTGTTAAAAGCCAGCAATATACGTTATGGACTATGAAGTTGACACTTTTCTATTCCTGCAACATCTGAGCATAATGGCTCCATGACATCAAAACTCGATATGCCATCCAATTCTTTGGTCCCACCCCGCCAGTTAAGATCGACCATGATCATGGAAGATCACGGGTGGCCCGTTACGCCTGGTTATGTTGGCGCAGTCACGGCTATGGCCAGTCATATTGACGAATTTAATCACGTTAATAATCTCGTATATCCCCAGTGGGCGTTGGAAGCGGCATGGCACCATTCGACACGGCTTGGATACCCCTTCTCTAAGATTAAAGAAGGGGGCATAGGATTTGTTATCGCCCGGCAGGAATTTGATTATTTGGGTGCGGTGCTTGAAGGCGACGAAGTTTTAGTAGCAACCTGGATTTCGAGCAATGATAGAAGGCTTCGAATGACGCGAAACTATGAAATGCGGTTAGCGAAAACTAATAAGCCTGTATTCCGTGGGCAAACTTTCTTTATCACAATAGAAATGAAATCAGGAAAAGCCTGCAGAATGCCAAAAGAATTTATTGAGGCCTACGCGCCAAGCCTATAATCTTTTCACACAATAACGTTAGGTGGATCGCATTATATCTAAAATTTCAGATAAGTTTGAAAAATTTACTGACCGACTGCCCAAAAATATGCTCTTTGGTTGCATCCTTCGTCGTGCGAAATACGTCACCACAAAAAATACAACCAAAAAATTTTCGATGTTCATTTTTCATGAAATTACCGCTCTAGTGGTTTATATTTCACCCTTTTAGGAACAACAGCTTCTGCGCCGAGGCGTCTAATTTTGTCTTGGATATAATCCTCGTAATTTCCCTCAAACCATTCCACATGACTATCGCCTTCAAAGGCGAGAATATGAGTGGCAATTCGATCAAGGAACCAACGGTCGTGCGAGGTGATTACGGCGCAACCGGGGAACACCTCTAAGGCGCGCTCAAGTTCGCGCAGCGTATCCACATCAAGATCATTGGTGGGCTCGTCAAGCATTAACAGATTTGCTCCTTCTGTGAGCATTTTCGCAAGCTGCACACGGTTACGCTCACCGCCTGAAAGATTGCCAACTTTTTTCTGTTGATCCCCGCCCTTAAAGTTAAACCAGCTTACATAAGCCCGGCTTGGAACCTCACGTTTGCCAAGAGAGATCACATCAAGTCCACCGGAAATTTCTTCCCAGACATTTTTATTCGGATCCAGATCCTCACGGGTTTGGTCGACATATCCAAGCTTGACCGTGTCACCGACACGGAAAGTGCCACTATCTGGTTCTTCCTGACCGGTAATCATTTTAAACAAAGTGGTTTTCCCAGCCCCATTGGGCCCAATAACTCCCACAATGCCACCAGGAGGTAATTTGAACGATAGATCATTAATAAGGTATTTTTCTCCAAACGCTTTATTAATGTTCTCGGCTTCAATCACAACACCCCCAAGGCGCGGACCAACAGGGATTTGGATTTGTGCGTGACCGATCTCTTCCTGGCCTGCACTTGCGAGAAGCTCTTCATAAGAATTAATCCGCGCCTTAGATTTCGCCTGACGCGCCTTCGGGCTTTGGCTAATCCACTCCAATTCGCGATCTAGGGTCTTTTGCTTATTGGCCTCTTCTCGTTGTTCTTGCGCTAGGCGTTTGGCTTTTTGGTCTAACCAGCTCGAGTAGTTCCCTTCATAAGGTATACCGCGCCCACGATCGAGTTCCAAAATCCAGCCGGTCACATTATCAAGGAAATATCGATCATGGGTGACGGTTACAACCGCGCCAGGGAACTCTTTGAGATAATTTTCCAGCCATGCAACACTTTCTGCGTCTAGGTGGTTGGTTGGCTCATCAAGAAGTAGCAGGTCGGGTTTTGATAGCAGTAACTTTGCCAAGGCAACGCGGCGCTTCTCCCCACCGGAGAGTTTATCAACAGACCAGTCACCGGGGGGACATCGCAAAGCTTCCATCGCCATTTCCACACGCGCGTCCAAATCCCACGCATCAAGAGCGTCAATTTCCTCTTGTAGCGCGGACATTTTTTCCATTAGCTCGTCAGTATAATCTTCTGCCATTTGCGCTGAGACTTCATTAAACGCATCCAGCTTTGCCTTAATCTCCCCTACCCCTTCCATGACATTATCAAAGACATTTTTATCCTCGTTAAGCTCTGGTTCTTGCGCAAGATAGCCCACCTTTGCTCCCTCAGCAGCATAAGCTTCTCCCGAAAATTCCTGATCAACGCCCGCCATAATACGAAGGAGCGTCGATTTACCCGCGCCATTCACGCCGACAATGCCAATTTTTGCATCGGGGTAAAATTGCAAATGGATATCTTCCAACACCTTTTTACCACCCGAGAAAGCTTTGGTCAGTGCGGACATGAAATAGATATATTGATATTTAGCCATCTGGGGTTTCCTTGATCAATTTTTATGATCAGCGTTCCTATCTCGTTCGCGAAAGAGATTCAATTCCCTAGTCCTACCGAGTGCACTAAAACTAGTAAAATAATATACAGTTGACGCCTCAAACTATAAAAAAGGCCCGTAAAATCAGTGCATAATCGCAACAATCATATATATAAATACAGAAAACCAGGAAGCTGCTTGCTTTATTTTCGAGCAGGAACGACTATATATAATCTAAGCGAATTGTGAGGGGTTCTAAATCCATGGCGAGTTATGTTGAAAAAACGCTGGGCGACGGTGAGGATATTGTTTTTGAGGCACACTTCAATTGGACCTACAGTTTTACGTCCTGGTTATGGCTGATACTCTCATTTTCACCGATGCCCATCTTGCTTTATCGTCAAATACAAATCGGCGCCAGTTTTAGTGACGCTAATGTAGCCTGGATATGCGCTTGCATCGCTTTATTTTTTGGCGCGGCCCAACTGCTTTTGCACATGATTGTCTTGTGGACCACTGAGATTGCGGTAACGACTTATCGTTTTGTGTATAAAAAAGGCCTAATCTCCAGAGATACGAAAGAAGTTAGTCTCAATAAAATTGAGGAAATAACACTTTCTCAATCCGTGTTTGGACGAATTTTTAATTTTGGCGGTTTGACCCTACGCGGAACCGGTGTCGGTGTCATTGAGCTTCCAAATATTGATGACCCAATTCGGGTTCGCCGTATTATTGAAAATGCAAAATCAGCATTGAGGCGCGGTGGAGATGTTGAGCTTGATGAAGAAATGTAAATACCACCATTAGCTTCTCAAGAAATTTATCCTCTCAATCCGCTTGGCGTTAATTGTGCGCTTTGTGAAGGAGCAAAAGTTCGCACCTCTTCATGGGCGGACAGAACTGAAAAGCCCTTTGTATGGGGTAGAAACCCAAACATGCGATCAGCTTGTAATTGCAAATTACTCAATGGCGAATATAAGGCAGATTTTTTTACCAACAGGCCTGACATTATGCTCAGCTCAGAATTTCTATCTTTAATCACCATACAATCTTCAGATTTCTCACAATCAAAATCAATTGTCTCGGAAGGCTCAAACCATCCGGAAGTTGCATGAATCCGAGATGTCGCTTCATTTACCAATGATATGTTGATCATATCATATTTATTTTTCTCCTTATAAAGAGAAAATGAGGTATCTACATGGGTGAAAGAGCCAACGATCTGGCTTTTATCTTTCTTTGCAGAAAAAATAAAAAAACCAACAAGAACTAATATCCCTCCTGTAATGATTATATTTTTGGTCATATCATCTACTCTTTACAAAACAGTAAGATTGATATTAATCAAAACTAGAATAATTATCTGTTCATAGGGATGGTTAATATTTGACTAAAGCATTTCTAGATCAAATGGTTACTGTTTGAGCGTTTGTGAATGCGACAATATAATAACTTAAAATACCTCATGGATTCCATTTGATATGGAGGGGCTTTAAGGGCAACAATGATCGTTTCTAGCAGGAATAAACATCACAAAATACTCAGTGGATTTTTAAAAGAGACCCCAATATGCAAAAAGATACACTCTTCCTCCTCGCACCTGGTTTTTACGATAATAATAGGCGCGAATATTGTCCCGAATGTGCAGAAATCTGGGGACTTCTCTCCTACTTTCCGGCAATTAAAGAAAGTCTCGAAATTCACTATATGCCGATCCATCGGCCACGAGGGACAATGGTTGAATCGCTCGGGGACAAAAATCAAAATTGCCCAACATTAGTTCTCGCCGATGGCTCCCCGGAATATGACGGCGTGAATATTTATTCAAAAAGCGGCAAACGCTTCATCAATAATGCCCGTGATATCGGGAAGTATTATGCACAACGATTTGGCGTACCCACACCCCGGGGTTCTTAACACAAGGGTCAAAAAAAAACCGTCATTTGATAATGACGAGGTTTCTCAATTTATATAACCTTAAATCCGAAAGCCATTAGGAAAAGTTTTCTCAACCGGACAAGATTAAAGCAAGATATGGAGAGCCAATCTTGACCAATGATATCCGGGTGCTTGGCTCTTAAGTTTTGTAATAAAGCAAATTTTGCCTTTCAAACCATGTGCGATGGAAAGCAAAATACCTTTTAAATCGCCTCCTCATCAAATGGAATTAAGGAGGCGCTTTAACAGGCTGCTGAAAAAGTCTCCAGATTTAGGGCAAATCGTGATT
>CAYZLR010000018.1:32305-44268 GCA_964479275.1 uncultured Caulobacterales bacterium | reverse complement strand
TTTTAGGGCAATTTGGTGAGGGTGAGTTCGGAGTGGTGGGCCCGGAGGGACTTGAACCCCCGACCAATCCGTTATGAGCGGACGGCTCTAACCAACTGAGCTACAGGCCCGCCACAGAACATACACATGATTACTGGTTCGACAAGCTTTTCTGTTACGTTTTCTCCCAGAAATGAACGATTTTATAGCTATGATTTTCTACTGGGCTTGCCCTCAACAAAATCAATAGTGTTCTGTTTAGAGCCCAATACAAAACCCTACTTTCGACATTTGCAAAAAGGGTTTTCTGCGCTTGCGGTACGCATGTACAATGTCCAATGAAGAGCCATCTGGTTTATCGGTGTGGGGGCAGGATAAAATTGCACACCATTTTCCGTTAGCATTGCATGGATTACCAGCCCTTTGCGTGTCTGCGGGAACCGGTTGACCTGCAATAAATGCGAAAAAAAGAAAGTCTTAAAGCACCTCGGCGATCCAATTTGAAATGGAGGCGCTTTAGATACAAAATGGCCTTTATTCGGCTAATCAAGAAATCGTAAACTTTAGGCCGTGTTGCTCGACGATGCGGCTCAACCAAAGCGAGCCCCTAAAATCTGTCAATCGCAACAAAAAGCACAACTACCTATTCAGCACACGTCTTTTTTGCATTAACATGAAGATCATTAATGGGATAGGAATTGCATTCCCTTTTAACGAGATCCCATTCTTCATACTCTAGCATACGGGAAATGCTAAAACACCATTAAAGGCGATGCAGACTGAATCAAGTTAAGCGCGGAATGCCATTTTGGTCTCCTTGACAAAATACCTATCTACTGATAGGTAATAATAGAATTACCGCACACACCCCGCCCAAAGGATAATCTATGAAAATTTACGATTTAGAAGGTTTTCCAAACCCGGCACGTATACGCATTGCATTGGCTGAAAAAAATGCACTTGACCAAGTTGAATTCATCGCTGTTGACGTTATGGGGGCGAGCACCGCACAGACTCATTCAAAGCCAAAAACCCGGACGCAACAGTGCCCTATGTCGAACTCGCAGATGGCACGTGCATTTCTCAGTGCACAGCTATTACAGAATATATTGACGGCGCTTTTCAGGGGATCTCTTTGATTGGGGATACCCCAACACAACGCGCAAAAACCCAAATGATGAATTTACGTGCTGAAGCAGGTTTGTTGGATGCGGTGGGGGCATACTTTCACCATGCAACCCCAGGTCTGGGGCCTGATTTAGAATCCTATCAAAATGCAGAATGGGGGATGAAAAAGAAAGAAGTCGCTCAAAACACGATGCGTTACCTCAGTCAGGTCTTAGAAAACTCTGACTATCTAGCGGGTAACACCTTCACAATGGCAGACATTACAGCCTTTGCAGGCTTTGCATTTGCCGACTTTGCAAAAGTAGAAATACCTTCTGATTTGAACAATCTATCGACCTGGCATCAAAAAGTAGCATCGCGCCCAAGCTGCGGCGGCTAATCACTGATTTTATGAATGGCAATCATCATGAGTGCCATTCATATCCCATATCATGAGGAGAGACACCATGGAAATCAATGCGGACTTTAGTCAGCGCGTTCTGATTCACAGCGATGAAATCGAATGGCTCGCCTCCCCTATGCCCGGCGTTGATCGACGCATGCTTGAGCGTATTGGAGATGAAGTTGCGCGCGCCTCAACGATTGTTCGCTATGAACCGGGCAGCTCCTTCTCGGCGCACGTTCACACAGGCGGAGAAGAATTTATTGTGTTAGAGGGGATTTTCCAAGATGAGCATAGAGATTTTCCTGTTGGCTCCTATATTCGAAACCCACCGACATCAAGTCACACGCCAGGCTCTGCACAGGGTTGCGTTATTTTTGTTAAGCTGTGGCAATTTGATATGAACGACCGCACGGCAGTAAAAATCGATATGAATAAAATGGGCAGTGTGCGCGATGCAAGTCGCCCAGGTATTTGGGTAATGCCTTTGTTTGAGGATGCACGCGAAACCGTACAGCTAGAAACGTGGGATGCAAGGGCAAGCTCTAAATTAGACCTTCCTGAAGGCGGTGAGTTTTTGGTCTTGGAGGGCACGCTCATTGAATCAGGGGATATGCTTCGCAAACATTCTTGGTTGCGCATTCCCATGGGCAGCACTCTCAACGCGGTCACAGGCAATGAAGGGGCAAAGATATGGACAAAAACACGCCACCTTCGCTACACTCAAGCTCCATTGGCATCATAACGATGTCTCATTTTGAGCTTGTCGCAGGTGCAGGCCCTGGCTTGGTTCAAACCTTATTGAAGCGGTTAGAAGCGGACAGCTATCAAGAGGCCGGTTTGTCCCGTTTTGCCCCATCAACAACTATAAACATTCAGTCTATTGATTTATATGACAGACCGGGCTTTCAGAAAAAACTACCGTATCTAATTACCCTATACGGCGCCCCAAAGTGGTTACACGCAATCTACACAATTGGTCATTCAACTATTTATGCCAGCAGTATTAGAGAGATTTGAGATGTGTTCGCGCTCAATAGTTTTATCAGCGACTAGACTAGCGCAATCAATTCTCATGTCGATGGTGCCAGCAGGCGGCGGTAGCTTTAATTTTGCAACCCTTTCATCAGCCAATATTGCCCTTCGAGAACTGCCCCAACCTCTGAGCCGAAAATGCCCGACGGCAGACACTCACTTCGCTCACATAATTCGATCGATACTATGACCCGCAGAAATTTACACAGTTTAACCCCATCGCGACTGATGAAAGCAGAAGATAGATCGCAGACGCATTGGCAACTCACTCACCAACCGCAATCAGCATGCTCGCATGACATTGACCTGCATCCGACCGGCGAGGCATTTTAATGTAAACAGAGACACTGATTATTGGGGGCGGCTTATCAGGCCTTTCGCTTGCGTATAAATTACAAAAATCGGGCCGCACTTTTCATTTGCTTGAAGCCCGAGACCGCTTGGGCGGACGCATTCACGCCCACCGGGTTAAGAGCAACGGTCAGGATGTACATTATGATTTAGGCCCCGCATGGTTTTGGCTAGGCCAGCCCCGAATTGCCGCGCTTATCGATGAGTTGGGGCTTAATAAATTTGATCAATATGCGATAGGCGAATTAATCTTTGAAGACGCAACAGGCCCCGCACAACGGGGACGCGGTTTCGCTTCGATGCAAGGGTCTCACAGGCTTGCCGGTGGGCTGACGAATCTCATCAATGCCCTTTCAGCTCAAATCCCTCCTGAATGCGTGTCGCTTGGATTACGGGCTACGTCTCTACATTATGAAAATATGGTGACGACAAGTGTTCAAACCCGTGATGAAACGATCAAAGAGGTCAGAAGTAGAACTGCCGTTTTAGCTATACCGCCGCGTGTAGCTGCGCAAACAATTGATTACACTCCAGCGTTGAGCCCATCTCAAAACCAAGCGCTACTTAATGGATGGCAGGACAAGCCAAGATCGTCGCTGTATATGAACGCCCATTTTGGCGAGATTTAGGATTGTCAGGCGATGCGATGAGCAGGCGCGGGCCAATGGTAGAAATACATGATGCCTCTCCAATTGCAGACGGACCGTATGCCTTATTTGGGTTTGTTGGCATTCCCGCAAATGCACGAAAGGGTCATCAGCATGAGTTGTTAGAAGCCGCGCAACAGCAATTCATTCGCTTATTTGGCAATGAAGCCGCCTCACCTATAGAGATCATTTTGCAAGATTGGGCCTTTGAGAGTGAAACGGCTACTCCATTAGATCATGTTGGGCCTAATCACCATCCGAACTATGGATTACCTTCTTCCTTAAAAACCATTTGGGACGGGCAACTTATATTGGGGTCCACAGAAATAGCCCCGCAATTTGGGGGATATATTGAGGGCGCCCTTGAAGCTGCGGATATTGTTTTTGGCAAGGTTTTGTATGCATAAAAGCGATATGGTTATCATCGTCAAAGTTGACTTTTTTATACACTCTACTACTTGATAGGCATGGATACTAAAATAGTGCTTTTAGACATTGCAGAACGTGTCGCGCGCGAGCGCGGATATAATGGGTTTAGCTATGCCGATCTAGCCGAAGAAATAGGGATACGCAAAGCAAGTATCCATTATCATTTTCCAAAAAAAGAAGACTTAGCTTTTGCATTGATGACACGGTATCGAACCGAATTTTTTAACCACCTTAAAACAATAAAGAGCAAAAATCGAACGGGCCGTGACCGATTATTAGCCTATATCAAACTATACAGATCCGCCCTATCAGGGTGCAATACGCTTTGTCTTTGCGTTGCTTTCAGCAGTAGCCCGGACAGTTTAAGCGATAAAGTTTTGTCTGAAATTAAAAAATTCTACAAAGATAATAAACGATGGCTCGAGGAAATTTTTCAGCTTGGCTATGAAGATGGCACCATTGAAAATGTTGCGAACGCGCGCAAAGAAGCTGCAGCCTGTCTTGCTATCGTAGAAGGCGCTCAATTAATTGCGCGTTCTTCAAAACAAATATCAGACTTCGATAATGCTACAGCCCACTTAAAATCTCGCTTAACTTAAAGTTTGCACCAGAGAAACTAACCTCATCACTCACATTTTCACCCAAGATGAATGAGTATGATTTTAACCTAAACGTTCCTTGTATGTTTTTCAAAAAAGCAGTCGCTACTAATTTGCAAACGGACCAAACAATCCTTTTATCTGCGCAATTTGTCGCTCTGCATCAATTAGAGAATATTTCATTTCTACATTCATCCGTGCAGCTCTTTTATATGCATCAAGTATGCTAACCGCTTCAACGATACTAACGGCGCCCCCCAGAAACTGTTGCTCAAATTCATCTGCGCGCTCTCTAGTCGCATTGAGAAAATTTTCACTTTGAATAAGTTGAATTTCGAACGCTCTGGCTTGCAATTGCAAACGGTTTAACTCAGCATTGATATCACGCTCTTGTTCTAAGACTCTCGCGTGACTAGCTCTGAGTTCAGCTTTGCTGGATCGTAATTGGTAATCTTTTCCCCATGTCAATGGCTGATTAAGACGAACACCGGCCGAAAGTGTGTTCGCTTGATCATCAAAACCACTGCCAAAACTCGTGCCTTCACCTACGCTGCCGACAAGGCGTAATTCTGGTAAACGGTTAGCTTGTTCAACTCGCAATTGCGCGCCCGCTATTTTTCTTTGCGCAACAGCTAGGGAAATTGACGGCGGCTGGCGTGTCTCATTGGGTAAATTAATCCGTTGTGGGCTTTCTTCAAACCTGCGCCCCGTCAAGGTTTCAAGTTCGACCATGGCAGCATCCGCGATGGCTTTGTCAGATGCGGATTCATTCACATTTTCCAGGCGTTTTATATCAAATAAACTGAGCTCGGATTTTTTGCCAACACCGCCCGATAGCCTTTGTCTGGCTTGAGCAAGCATATTTTCATATCGTTGAGATAGAGATGCAGATATCTGTGAAAGCTCTCTTGCTTGATTACTGCGCAAGTAAGCATCGACAGCGCTACTCACGCGTTCATTGAATTGAATAACATGCTCTGCAAACGCGACCGCTTGTTCTGCGCTCAAGACTCTCTTTCCAGCCCGAAAGCGCCCACTATCATAAATCACTTGCTCAACAATCAGTCGCCCCAGGACATCGCCGTTTTGGTTTGTGTTTATTTGGGGTGTTAATTGCGGGAGAAGTGTACGCCTGAACGCTTCAACATTATAATGACTGCCTTGCAAGTCTAACTCTGATGACAAAGTCCCTCTATTGGCGACAGCAACCGCAATTTTTTGATAGATGGCATTGTTTGAGAAAAAATCATCAGTGGTTTTTATTTGCTCTACAGCTTCCGGCGTTTCCTTCGGCTGAACCTCTTCTCCGATAAAGGGAAGGGGAATAGAGGGTAAAACCTGAACAGAGTCATTATGATCATCTTCAATAAATTCGTCAGCAAAATCATCCGAAACGCACGAGACTGTCACTAGGCTGCACGCTGCTATGGCCAACTGGGAAGAAAGGCTTAAAAATTTGTTTTTCATTTTACCAATACCATTTCATGTTTTTTAACTATGAAATAGTAAATTGGTAAATATCGCATTAATTAAAAACTTTAAAGCAACGATACGACATAGAATCCAGCACCCTCAAGCATAATTTGTCTAATGAAAGACAATTATATTTTTAGGGTTCGCGAAAAGCCTCTTTGGATTTGAATAACGGCTTTAACAAATATTGCAAAACAGTTTTCTGGCCAATATGCAGCTCTACGTCTGCAATCATACCGGGGCGAATATCAATATTTTTTGTTGCGCCAATTAAAGAGGTGCTATCCACACTGATCAATGCTTTATAATATGGCTCGGAGTCTCGGAAATTTTGATCTTCAAACGTATCAGAACTCACATGAAGAACCTTCCCCTTAAGAGCTCCATATATTGTATAATCATAAGCGGTCAACTTTACTGTCGTGCGCATATTAGGGCGTACAAATGCAACGTCCTTAGGCTTAATCTTAGCCTCCACTCGTAATTCATCATCAAGGGGGGTAATCTCCAATATAGGCTCACCAGATGGTGCAACGCCGCCTATTGTTGTAATGTGAATAGCATTCACAATACCTCGGACAGGCGCAACAAGAGTGGTTCGATCCAATTGATCCTGACGGATTGCCATCGTCGCCTTGACTTTTTTAAGCTCCGTCAAGGTTTGTGCATATTCCTCGCTTCTAACCAATTTATATTCACTATCCAGTGTTGCCAGTTGCGCCTTGGATTCACTTTGGGCTTGACGGGCGTTAAGTAGATCTATCTCAGGGGCAATTTTCTTACGGGTTAAGTCTTTTAACATTGTCACTTCGCGATTTTGAAGTTGGCTTGCCTCAACCAAGGAAGAGCGCGCTGTTTTATATTCATTTTGCCGCGCCTGAAAAAATTGCACTTCCGATTGAGCAACACGCTTATCTTTTTCCCAAATTTCACTGGGGAGAGTCAGCGTTTCTGCCTGATTCAACTCTGCTTCCAATCTTAGTAATCTTGCCGTAAGCGCCGTCACATCGCTTTCCAATTCACGAAACGAACCATCAAACTGCGCATCACTTAGCCTCGCAAGCACATCGCCTTTCTCTACAATCTTGCCTTCCCAAACTTTCAACTCATCGAGGATTCCCCCCTCCAGACTTTGAATAACTTGAGCTTTTGAGGATGGAACAACCTTTCCCCCGCCTCGGACTATCTCATCTAATGGCGCAAAGTTAGACCAGGTGATAAAAACAATAATAGCAAAAGCTATAATTTTAATCATCAAGGATGGGCGATTGGTTGTTAAAGCTCTTTGATCAACAGCGTAATTACGCATCCTGCTTCTCCACGACTTTTAATGAATTCGACTCTAATTTGCTGATGACCTCATCTCGAGGGCCATTCATCGCAACTCGCCCCTCATGCAAAACGACAATGCGGCTAGCAAGATTTAACATTCTGGGTCTGTGGGTCGTAAAGATACATGTCTTGCCCTTCAACCAAAGATCAAACTGGTTGATAATTTTCAGCTCAAGATTTTGATCCAAACTTGATGTCGGTTCATCCATCAAAACAATGCTTGGGTTTTGCAAGTACAATCTGGCAAGCCCCACGCTTTGCCTTTGTCCCATCGATAGCCCCTCTCCGCCATCACTGATTTCAAGATTCAGTCCAAGCGGATGGCTTCTTATAATTTGTGATAGACCGCTAAATTCGAGTGCGTCGTATACTTCTTTTTCTGACCATTTCATGGAACCATAAGTGAGGTTTTCCCATAGGGTTCCAGAAAACATATTTGTTTGTTGAGGTAGATATCCAATATTTTTCCGAACATCATGAGGGTCAATTTGGCGCAAATCGACGCCATCGACAATAATATTACCAGCACTGGCATCATATAATCCTGATAATACTTTTAACAACGAAGATTTGCCCGAACCATTAACGCCCAACACGCCCATTGTTTGCCCATCTTCTATAATCAGTCGATCAATATTGAGGGCAAGCGTTTCAGTACCCTGATAACTATATTGCACTTTGTTTACGTCAATATTGCCCGACAAGCTTTGACGGCGTGCAAATTTTTTCTCTATTGGTCTTTCCTGCTCACTTACCGCGATGGCCTCTAACCCATCAAGGGCAGTTTTCACCTGTTGCCAGCGCGCTAATGTCGAGGCCATTTGTGTAACCGGTGATAAAGTCCGTGTTGTTAAAATTGAGATCGCGATGATTGCGCCAACTGTAAATTCTCCTGAGAAAACCAAATACACACCAGACACGATTGCAAAAATATACGTAAGCTGTTGAATTGCCTGTGAGAAGAAAGTCAGCTTTGCAGAGAGATCGCGTTGCTGCGTTGTTTTTTCGGCGTTTAAGGTGATAATTTCTTCCCAACGTCGCTGGAAAATGCTTTCGCCTTGATGCGTTTTAATAGCCTCATGGCCGTAAACCATCTCTGTCAAAACCTTGTTGGAGGCGCTTGACCCTCCCAACATCTCTTCAGACAATGCAGCCATCTTTTTTTGCGATAACATACTAGGCAGCACAATGAGTATCATAGCGAACATGATCAGAAAAACTACGTTTCCAGCGATTGCATAGATGAGTGCGAGAAACACCACCACAAAAGGAATATCAGCGACGGATCCAATAGAAGCAGCGGTGAAAAATTCCCGTACCGAGCCGAATTCTCGCATCGCATAAAGTAATGAATTTGGCGTTGTCGGTCGTTTTGACAGCTTCATTCCCTGTAATTTTTCAAACAGAAATCTGGAAATTTCAATCTCTATCCGACGCCCTGACACATCCATTAACCGCGAGCGTGCCGTTTTCAAGATAGCTTCGAGGCCAATAGCCAAAATCGCCCCTATCACCAAAACCCATAGAGTAGAAAACGATTGATGCGGAATAACGCGATCATAAACTTGCAAGGTAAACAGCGAAATGGATACGGCCAATATATTGGCAAATAATGACCCCAAAACAATATCTCTAAAGATAGATGCATGGGCACGAAAACGCCCCCAAAACCAGTGCCCGGCTCTTGGCTCACCAACATGGCGACGCTCAATATCATCCAATGAAATTAATGCCGTAAATACGGCTCCGGAAAAGCGGCTGTCGATAACAGCACATTCCACCTTTTTTAACTGATTATATTTTTGGGTTGCCACGATATAGTGATCATCACTCTTATCAATAATGATGATATAGATATCGTCTTGTAGCATTGCGCAGCAAGGAAAATGTGACCGATGCAGTTTTTTGACGGTTTGCTTTTCACAAATTAAGCCAATTTTTTCCATCGCGCGGCCAACGAGATTTTCATCAATGTCGTGACCAACGATAGGCAAACCTTTCATCAGTGCATCAGAAGAGATGATAATCCCCAATTGTTTTGCTAGCACCGAAAGCGCTATGGCAAATCGTGGGGTTGGCTGTTTTTCTTTTAACGGTTTGTTATCAACATTAACCTCTTCGCTCACCGCACGCTTTGCCATTGTTGTACCCTTATCTTGATGATTACCGATAAGTAAATTATTTTAGTTAAGGTTGTCTTGCGATTATGAATTTTTCAAATTGACAAAGACGCAAGTCATAAAAAACCCGGCACTCATGACCGGGTTTTTTTACTTATTAATGTCAGATTAAAATGCTAAACGACAATATTTGTAATCTCATCATCAATTAACAATGTCGCACCGGCATTGGTAAAGACACTGAATGTATCATTATCAACTGTCCTATCGATACCTGTATCAACAAATCCTGCTGCATTAACAGTATCGTCCGCATCACCGAGCACCAATAATTCGTTAGACGTTGATGATAGATCGAGCAAATCCTGTACTGTTAACGTAAGGGTGTTGTCCATATCGCCGGTAATGTCGATACGCTCTATATCGCTAACATCCGCTTGATCGATCATGGTTAGATCAAGCGTCAGGCTGTCGCCATCAGCAAGAATGATCGCATCCCCATCAACCGAAGTGCCGGTAATGGATTGGGTCCCGCCTTCAAGCGCTGCGATATCCGCCGCATCAATGGCAGCTTCGTCGCGGTCCGGAATGCCATTATTGTTACTATCAAGATCGCGATAGTCCTCAGTACCGTCGCCATCTGTGTCGCCAGTACCCTCAATAACGTCGAGGATACCATCGCCATCAGAATCTGTATCGGGTCCATTATTGATGCCATCGCCATCAATATCAATTGATGTATTGACGAACCTGACCTCACTGAACTCCCGGTCATCCAGTTCCGGCGACTGGTCTATAATTTCGACAGTATAGTCACCCTCAGTCAAATTGAATCCATTGACCGCGATAAATGCTCCGTTGGGGGATGTGCTGGATCCAGCGCCACTGCCAGAGAATACAACGAATCCTAAATCATCACGTATGACGATCTGAAAGTTTGTCAGCTGTTCGTCAGGTTGTGATGCGACAAAAGCAAACAGACGGAATTCGTTGAAGTTCTCGCCGTCAGCAACCGACAATGTGTAGTTAAACTCAGGGTTCACCACACCCGTTGCTGTCGTGGTATCAAAAATAAGACCGTTAGACCCAACACCATCAACATTATTGATAAGTCCGTCAGCAGTGGTGCTTCCATCCGATGGCGCCATGCCATCGCTGCGAGTTATGTCGGCGTTTGTCGAGACAAAAACAACATTGCGAATGGTCTCCGTATTCTCTATCGCATCATCGATACCATCCCCGTCATCATCTGTATCTATACTATCAGCAATGCCATCACCATCGGTGTCGTTGACAGTAACTTGCGCAACGTCACCAACATTACCATCCGTATCTGTTGCAGTAACATCCAATATGTCTGCGTCGGCAGGGGTCGGCATAGGTGTGATTGAAAATGCACCGGTTACGGCATTTGCCGTGGCCGTCCCAAGAACATTACCCATGCTGTCGGTGACGTTTACGGTTGAACCCGGTTCGGCAAAGCCAGCGACTTCAGAACCATCAGTAGGAAGAACCTCTGGTGCAAATGGCGCCACAAAGTCGACCGTATCAGAGGCGGTCGCCGTATTGCCAAGACTATCCGTGGCGGTAACATCAATGGTTGTTGTCACAAAGGTAGAATTGTTCAGTCCGGCCAACTGGGCCGTACCCGTACCACCCGCAACCGTCATCGAATTTCCTTCGGAATCAATTTCGATAATGTTGCTAGAATTGTGTCCAGAATGGACCACTGGCGTCGTCCCGTCCCCGAAGCCGCCTGTGAACGTTGGAATACCCACACGAGAGGTTGCTGAATCGATGACTGTCCCAGACGCATCACCAGGCGCTGCAAGCTGTGTCAACGTTACAGCATCAAAGCCGGTATTGCCAATAATCTCAACTGGTGCCAACGCCATAGTTGGAGTACCACCACCTGTCGCAGGAATTGTAATGATATAGCTACCCGGGTCATTGACATTTTCAACAACGGTGAGATCCAAGGCGGTTCCGCCCGTATCTGGAACACCTGTTGATAAGCTACCGGGCGCGCCGGCCAGATCCAGAATTTCCTGAAGCGTGATTTCAGTCTGGTTCGGGAAGAAAGAGCTGGTTGTACCCGTCAACAAAGTTCCATCTATATCGTAAAAGCTAACAACAATTGTTGCAGGGTCAACACCGGATGGTAGCGTTATTTCAACGAATTCCCCTGCCGCTTCACCTGTGTTACTGCTGACATCAAATCCGGAGATAAAGGGTTGGGGCGGCGCAATGCCAAGCGAGCTGATATCTTGAGAGTAATTGCCCGCTGCATCTGCGGTGGTCGTGAAATCTGCCATACCATCGCCATCAACGTCAATGTCTATTGTATCAAAAGCTTCGGCGGTACCGGTTATAACAGATGCATTGGCGCTAGTGATCGTTACAAATGTCGAGTCATCAACGGTTTCATCCGTTGCAGGTGATTCATTGCCCGCCTCATCCGTCGCAGTCACGGAGATCACATCACCGT
>CAYZLR010000018.1:31607-32205 GCA_964479275.1 uncultured Caulobacterales bacterium | reverse complement strand
TACCATCGGTGGCGTCAACTGTTGGCGCTGCAGAAGCATCGCTATCAACGGTTTCATCCGTCGCAGGTGATTCATTGCCCGCCTCATCCGTCGCAGTCACGGAGATCACATCACCGTCCGCTGGCACAGTTGTTGGAACAATCGAGAACGCACCCGTCATCGGATCCGCCGTACCGGTACCAATGACATCACCCATGCCGTCGGTGACAGTGACGGTCGAACCCGGCTCTGCTGTACCCGTGATCGGGCTACCATCGGTGGCGTCAACTGTTGGCGCTGCAGAAGCATCGCTATCAACGGTTTCCATAACAGGATCAGAAACATTACCCGCTGCATCACTTTGCGTTGCAGTTATGTCTTCGCCATCTGCAGCTGCTGGTGACAATGGTGTTGACCAAGTGCCATCTGCTTGCACGACGGCTGTACCAATGACATCACCTGCGGCATTGGTAACTTCAACTGTTGCACCGGGCTCTCCCGTTCCGGAGGCCTGTGTGCCATCAGTCGGCTCAAGGGTTGGTGCCACTGGGGCAGAGTTTTCAACGAATGCCTCCACTGCATCTGGTGAGGTATTGCCGGCTGCATCTGTCTGATTGAC
>CAYZLR010000018.1:0-31507 GCA_964479275.1 uncultured Caulobacterales bacterium | reverse complement strand
GTACCGCTTACAGACAATGTTCCATCAACATTTGGCGTCACAACTGTTGTTGGCGTTGAAGGGGCAGAACTATCTGCGAATGCCTCCACTGCATCTGGTGAGGTATTGCCGGCTGCATCTGTCTGATTGACCGTAAAATCACCAGAGGGCTGCGCACCAGCTGATGTAATTGGGCCAAAGTTTCCATCGGCATCAACAATAGCTGAGCCTGTTGTCCCATCAGGGAACTCAAGCGTTACCGTCGCACCTGGTTCACCTGTACCGCTTACAGACAATGTTCCATCAACATTTGGCGTCACAACTGTTGTTGGCGCTGAAGGGATCACAGGCAAATTGACGCCCTCAGAAGGGTCTCCATCTGCAGTAGCGGCAATACCGCCCGCTGAGATTGCCGCCGAACTTCCCAAAAATGCAGCAGGTCCAGCAAAAGACGTACCCCCCACAAGCGCGGAGGGCGCACCGAAGATAATCCCACTATTAAAAGCAACGGCATCTACTGGCGTTGAAGCGGCTTGAGTTACACCCAACACGCCCGAGCTATCAAAATTTGATAAATCAACATATTCTATGTATTCACTTTCACTTAAGAAGAGACGGTTCTTTTTACCATCCTCATTGGGAACAAAGAAATCACTTAGCGGTAAAACACTTCCGTCTACAAGCGTAATTTGTAAATCGTTCCCCAAGCGTTCATAACTTTGTATATCAGCGACAGACAAGTTCAGTGAAATATCAGTAGCTGTAGCTGCATCTAAAACCAGCTCCGATAATTTCAACCTATATACGCCAGCATCTTCAACTCGCTCTGCTACTTTAATGTTGACCATTGTGAATTCCTTGCAAATTACAAATTTCTTATCCCTTATTTTCTTGCATACGTTAAAAAAGTTACGATTTTATCTAGTTCTTATATTCAAAAACGAAATATGATGTTCATAGATTTTTCATATTTACAAAAATAGCAACCAACCCTATTTTCAAGATATACACTGCAAAATTTCAAATTCTTCAGTATCTAAAACGCCAAATCACCTAAAACCAAATTGGCCGAAAGCATAAACTTTACCCCAACATTAACCAACCCATTAACACCCCATACTGACAATTAAAATATATCTTTGTCGTTACACTAAATATAATCATCGCAGCAATCAATTTGACTGCGGAGCAAGAAGAGTAACGAGCTCAAGATTTTGGGCGTCAAACCCTCCCTCAAGCTCAAAAATTTTTTCGGCAGGTGTTATGCGGCGCACCCGCCCCATAACTTGGATGAGCGCTCTGACCGACAGGTCGGAATGGACGGAAACAAGCATAGCCCTAACAACCAGTCGTTAAAATAACCATTCGCGCCCTTAAAGCGTCCCCCATCAAATGAAATCAAGGAAGCGCTTTAGGTTATTATTTTGTAGCATTTCCAGACAATCAGCCCGTAGCCGCTTAACCTGGAAACGCATTAATCGTGGGATAAATTCTATATATCAGTAATTTTTTATCGATTTTTCTTTCAAAATTTATAATTTTGTGCTTTTTTGGATAAACCCAACAAAAAAGGATGGGATTTATCCCATAAAAATATGTCGTCTATCTCGGAATTCCTCACGCGCGCAGAAGCCCTTGCCAGAAAATCTGGGCAATCCTTATCAACTATCTCCAGAAAAACCCTCAATGACGGTAAGGGAATTAGCCGCCTCAAAGAAGGCGGGCAATGCACCTTAAAAACCCTAGAAGAAGCGATTACGCGCCTCACAGCGCTTGAGGACGTTTCCACTGGTGGGTCGCCAAACACCTTAACACACCTAGATCGTTTGGAAGCCGAAAGCATTCACATTATGCGCGAAGTTGCCGCTCAGAGTGAAAATCCCGTGATGCTCTATTCTGTTGGCAAGGATAGCTCAGTGATGCTTCATTTGGCAGAAAAGGCGTTTTACCCATCACCACCCCCCTTCCCCTTGCTTCATGTGGATACAACCTGGAAATTCAAAGAAATGATCGAGTTTCGTGATCGGCGCGCCAAAGAAGTTGGGATGGAATTACTCGTACATATCAATCAAGAGGGCGTTTCACAAAATGTTGGCCCTTTCTCTCATGGTTCAGCGGTACACACGGATATTATGAAAACCCAGGCCCTGAAACAAGCACTTGATCATTACAAGTTCGATGCAGCTTTTGGCGGCGCCCGACGCGACGAGGAAAAATCACGTGCAAAGGAACGTATTTTCTCATTTCGCACCGAGCAACATCGATGGGACGCTAAAAATCAGCGCCCTGAGTTATGGAACATATATAACACCCGCGTGCATAAAGGCGAGAGCATGCGCGTTTTCCCGCTCTCCAATTGGACCGAACTTGATATCTGGCAATATATTTACAAAGAAAAAATTGATATTCCTGATCTGTATCTCTCTAAAAAACGCCCTGTTGTTGAAAGAGATGGCATTTTAATAATGGTTGATGATGAGCGCCTGCCTCTAAAACCTAACGAATCCCCTAAAGAAAAAATGGTTCGGTTTCGCACATTAGGTTGCTACCCACTGACAGGAGCAGTTGAAAGCAACGCGACAACACTACCTGATGTTATCCAGGAAATGCTGTTAACCAGCACTTCAGAGCGGCAAGGACGTGTGATCGACCAAGATGCCGGCGCGGCGATGGAACAAAAAAAAGAAGAAGGATACTTTTAACATGTCTCATCATGACCGCCTCATTGAAACGGATATCCTTGGCTATCTAAAAGCGCAAGAAAACAAAAGCTTTTTGCGCTTTATCACCTGTGGCTCTGTCGACGATGGAAAATCGACATTAATTGGCCGCCTGCTTTACGATAGCAAATTAATTTATGAAGATCAGCTTGCTGCAATTGAAAAAGATAGCAAAAAATCAGGGACCCAAGGGGAAAAAATTGATTTAGCATTATTAGTAGATGGCCTTGCTGCCGAACGCGAACAAGGCATCACTATTGATGTCGCATACAGATTTTTTTCAACAGACCGTCGCAAATTTATCGTCGCAGATACCCCTGGACACGAACAATATACCCGCAATATGGCAACGGGCGCCTCAACTGCCGATGTCGCAATTTTACTGATTGACGCACGCCACGGTGTGCAGGTGCAAACAAGGCGACACGCTTATATTGTTTCCTTGCTCGGCATTAAAAATGTCGTGGTTGCAATCAACAAAATGGACCTTCTTGATTTTAACCAACGCACCTACAGTGATATTGAAATCGAATTTAGAAATTTTGCTAAAAACCTTGGGTTTACAGATATAACCTGCATCCCAATGTCAGCATTGGACGGGGATAATGTAACGGAAAAATCCACACGCTCAAGCTGGTATCAAGGCCCGGCACTTCTGGAGTATCTCGAAAAAGTCGATGTGCAGTCTGCCTCTATTGATGCCCCGTTTCGCTTACCCGTTCAGTGGGTAAACAGGCCAAATCTCGATTTTCGTGGATTTTCAGGCACGATTGCCTCTGGATCCGTTTCCACAGGTGACGAAATCATTGTAATCCCGTCCGGGAAACGATCACGCATCAAAGATATTGTTCTTTACAAAGATAACTTAAAAACGGCTCATGAGGGCATGGCCGTCACGCTCACGCTAGACGATGAGATTGACATCTCTCGCGGTGATGTCATCTGTCGAAAAGACACACCAATAGCACAAGCCGATCAATTTGAAGCGCACATCTTATGGATGAGCGAACAAGAAATGTTTCCTGGGCGTCAATATTTGATCAAATTCAATAATAAAACCGTTCCAGGGTCAATTGTTACGCTAAAGCATACAGTAAACGTCAACGACCTATCGGAAGAAGCGGCAAAAGTTTTATCGTTAAATGAAGTCGGCGTTTGCGCTCTGTCTCTTAGCCATCCGATTGCTTTTGATGCATACAACGACAACCGCCACACTGGTAGCTTTGTGGTTATTGATCGCCAGACAAATGCAACGATCGGCGTTGGCATGCTGGATTTTGCCCTGCGCCGAGCCCGCAATGTCGTCTGGCAAGATCTTGATGTCAACAAGTCTGCGCGCGCGGAGCAAAAAAACCAAAAAGCAGTAACCCTTTGGTTTACTGGGTTATCAGGGTGCGGAAAATCTACAATTGCAAATCTGGTTGAAAAACGACTTCTGGATTTAGGGCGCCACACTTACACACTCGATGGTGACAACTTACGTCATGGCCTTAATAAAGATCTCGGCTTTACCAATGCGGATCGGATTGAAAATATTCGTCGGATCGGAGAAGTGGCAAAGCTCATGGTTGACTCAGGGTTAATCACACTGACCTCATTTATCTCGCCCTTCAAGGCTGAACGCCGGATGGCCAGAGATTTAATGGAAGATGGCGAGTTTATAGAAATATTTATCGATACCCCGTTAGAAGTTTGCGAACAACGCGATGTCAAAGGGCTTTACGCCAAAGCCCGACGCGGCGAAATCAAAAACTTCACAGGCATCGACTCCGATTATGAACGCCCTGAAAACCCAGAGCTTACAATCGAAACCACAAAAATTTCAGCCGAAGATGCTGCTGAATTGATTGTCGACTATCTTGAGAAGAACAACTACTTAACAGGCGCAAATACGAATGGCTGATTACGATATTTTTAATGGTGATGCAGACGGCATTCTCTCCCTCGTTCAATTAAGACGTGCACACCCCCGCAATGCCGCCCTGATCACTGGACGCAAACGTGATATTGATTTGCTAAAACATATTGACGGCAATGATCAGGATCGTTTAGTCGTCCTCGATATATCCATGAAATCTAACGCCAATGATTTGCGCCGCCTTTTAACACAAGGCGCTAATGTTTTTTATGTTGATCATCATAATGCAGGCGACATTCCAGATCACCCCAATCTCACTGCTATCATTGACACTTCGCCAGAAATTTGCACAGCAATGTTAATTGATGCACACATTAATGGCGCCTATCGAGCCTGGGCCGTGACAGCTGCATTTGGTGATAATTTCCCTGCTCTGGCGCAGAAAAAAGCGCAAGGCCTTGAGCTTCCCCTTGATCGATTAGAGGAATTGGGAGTTTTAATTAATTACAATGGATACGGAGCGAAAATTACGGACCTTCATTTTCATCCTGCTGATTTATATAGAGCTATGTGCGAGTTTGATACACCGATGGAATTTCTTACCGCGCGACCAGACGTTTTTGAAAAACTTAAATCAGGCTATGAAGAAGACATGCAAAATGCGCAAAATAGCAAGATATTATCTGAATCTGATTGTGGATTAATTTTAACCCTTGAAGACAATGCCTCCTCTCGCCGGGTCTCTGGGGTTTATGGTAATGACCTTGCGCAAAAATTTCCCCAGCGCGCTCATGCTATTTTAACAAAAACTGAAGGCGGCTTTGTCGTGAGTGTGCGTGCGCCCATTGAGCGACGGACCGGCGCCGATACACTCTGCTTGCAATTTGAAACAGGGGGCGGACGAGCCGCAGCAGCTGGCATAAATCTATTGCCAGCAACTGAAGTTGATCGCTTCATACAAATGTTTCAAAATCAATTTTAAGCAAACAGCTTAATTTTATTCGGCAGCTTTTTGTAAAGTTGGTTTAGGCTGCCATCTCAAAACAGGTTTGCGGGCGGCGGCTGTTTCATCAAGACGGCGGAAGGGCGCGTGAATGGGCGCCGCCTTGAACATTTCCGTTTCATCGCCTGATTTAGCTCGTCTTGCCAGCGATAGAAGCGCATCACAAAATTTATCTGTTTCTCGCAAAGACTCAGACTCTGTCGGTTCGATCAACATCGCTCCATGCACCACTAACGGAAAATACATTGTCATTGGATGGTAGCCTTCGTCGATCATCGCCTTGGCAAAATCGATTGTTTCAATCTCTGTATCCTTCAAGAAACGGTCATCAAATAAAGCTTCATGCATACAATAACCATCAAAAGCAGTCGTCATTTCCTCACGCAATCGCGCCTGTACATAATTTGCGTTGAGAACCGAGTCTTCAGCAGCCTGACGAATGCCGTCAACACCATGACTGAGCATATAAGACAGAGCCCTGACAAACATTCCCATTTGTCCATGAAATGCGGTCATGCGACCAAAGCTTTGCGCTCCTTCTGAATTCTCAGTCAAAGCTGATGCCGCTCTGGTTTCGACTAATTGAAAGCCGTCTCCATCATGCACAACGAATGGAATGGGCGCAAATGGAGCCAATGACTCAGACAAAACTGTGGGCCCAGACCCCGGTCCGCCTCCGCCATGAGGGGTAGAAAAGGTTTTATGCAAATTAATATGCATTGCATCAATTCCCAAATCCCCTGGACGAACCTTGCCCGCAATGGCATTAAAGTTTGCGCCATCGCAATAAAAATATCCGCCGACCTCATGAACTGCATCAGCAATGGCACGAATATCACGCTCAAAAAGCCCACACGTATTTGGGTTTGTCACCATGATCCCGGCTACATCGGGACCGAGTTTGGCTCTAAAAGCTTCTAAATCGACACGGCCTGTATCATCAGCCGGAATTGAGTCGACCTTAAAGCCACATTGAGCTGCTGTTGCGGGGTTTGTTCCGTGAGCTGATTCTGGGGCTAGAACACGCGTGCGAATTGCGCCCTCACCCTTAGCATCAATCGCGGCTTTGATGGCCACCATACCACATAATTCACCATGGGCTCCGGCTTTAGGGGACATGGCCACGGCCGGCATACCTGTCAATAATTTTAACCAATGGGCCAGCCGGTCAATTAACTCGAGTGCCCCCTGCACAGTGCTAACCGGTTGCAGCGGATGAATATCCCCGAAACCGGGTAGACGTGCCATTTTTTCGTTCAATCGTGGATTATGCTTCATCGTGCACGAACCGAGAGGAAACGGCCCCATATCGATGGCGTAGTTT
Organism: uncultured Caulobacterales bacterium; assembly: GCA_964479275.1. Taxonomy (GTDB): domain Bacteria; phylum Pseudomonadota; class Alphaproteobacteria; order Caulobacterales; family Parvularculaceae; genus CALLPQ01. The sequence continues at coordinate 24,623 of CAYZLR010000018.1, read as the reverse complement.
TTTTGCGACAAACGCACATAGTGGCGCATGGCCTCTGGCTCAGCGAGCCCCGGCAAGCTTATAGTATCCGTGCGCTCCATGCCCCCAAGGCGCGGAGCAAGACCTTCTGGAGTCGGAATATCGACACCCGTCCCATTGAAATCACCAATTTCGAAGATCAGGTTTTCATGAATTTGAAGCGCTTTATTGCCGGTGAAGGTTTGCGCATCTTGTGTTTTAATCGCCTCGATATTTGTCGGGCGCCCTTGATTATTCATGCTCATTTTAAGATACCGCCTCTTTTAGTGCTGATCTCAATTGCTCAATATCATCATCACTGACCCATTCAGTGGCCGCGACAATCAATAAATTTTCGGCATCATCTTCTTCGGGAAGCAAACGCGCGGCGGGAATACCACATAAAATATTCTGCGCGGCCAACTGTTCAACAATTGCACTCGCGGGTTTGGGCAAACGCACCGTAAACTCATTAAAGAATGATGCATTCGTCACTTCAACACCTGCAATGGATGACAATGCATCAGCAGTTTTGCAAGCCTTCTCATGATTAAGCCGCGCAAGCTTTCTAAGCCCGACCTCTCCGAGCAAAGACATATGTGCACTAAATGCAAGGCAGCAAAGGCCAGAGTTTGTGCAGATGTTAGACGTCGCTTTATCCCGGCGGATATGTTGCTCGCGGGTGGAAAGCGTTAATACAAAACCACGGTTCCCATTCGCGTCAACAGTCTCCCCGCATAAACGACCAGGCATGGAACGGACATATTTTTGGCGCGTTGCAAATAAACCCACATAGGGGCCACCATAATTCAAGCCGTTACCAATCGATTGCCCCTCTCCAACAACGATATCAGCGCCCATACTACCGGGGCTTTTAAGAGCGCCAAGCGACATTATTTCTGTAACAACAGCAATTAACAGCGCCCCCTTCTCGTGAGCCGCATCCGCAACCTCAGATAAATCTCGAATATTGCCAAAGACATCAGGCGTTTGCACAATCACACAAGATGTCTGATCATCAATTAAATTGATAATATTTTCATCGCCCTTAACATCCATTGGCGCGATGACAACATCGTCACCAATTAACTCGCTGTTCATGCGTGTTACACTGGCATAATGAGGATGAAGGCCACCAGACAACACCACCCGTTTACGTTTGGTCACCCTACGCGCCATCAGCGCAGCCTCTGCGCACCCTGTCGAGCCATCATACATGGAAGCATTCGCAACATCCATTCCGGTAAGGGCAGCAACTTGAGTTTGAAACTCAAATAAATATTGCAATGTCCCTTGTGCGATTTCTGGTTGATAGGGTGTATATGACGTTAAAAACTCAGAGCGCTGAATAATATGATCAACGCTGGCGGGGACATGATGTTTATAAGCTCCACCACCAATAAAAAAAGGACCTCCTCCGGCAGCGCGATTTTTAGCAGCCATTGCCCCTAAAATTCGCTCAACCTCTAATTCACCTTTATGCCTTGGCAAATCGATCTTAGCATTCAACGCCTCTTTCGGGACGTCGGTAAACAGATCATCAATGACTTCAACGCCAATTACCGTCATCATTTGCTGGCGGTCTGCATCGTTCAGGGGAAGATAACGCATTACTCTTGGTCCTCATTATCATCATTTATTTGTGATTGAGAAAAAACAACGCCGAACGCAGCACCCATCGCCGCGCCTAGCGGTAACCATAAACCGATATCGTCCAAGGCGACACCAATCGCCGTACCAACGGCTATACCAACGCTCACCCCTATTGGAGAAAAAACTTTGTTCTTACCCATCACACCATATCTTTCATACTTAAATCAACTGGCTTACTCTTTGAAAGAATTATATGCCACTTCATCCATAAGCGCTTCTAATTCACTGGCATCACTTGGTTTAAGCTTTACAAACCAAGCGGCACCAGCCGCATCTTCATTCACTTTCGCAGGCTCATCAACGATAGCACTATTCACCTCTAAGACTTCACCCGATATTGGTGCGTATACATCTGAAGCTGCCTTCACACTCTCCACGACTGCCATATCGTCCCCCTTGGAAAAGTTAGCTCCAACTTCCGGGAGCTCAACAAAAACAACATCTCCCAACTGCTCCGCAGCGTGAACAGAAATACCAATGGTTGCAACCTCGCCCGAAACCTCAACCCACTCATGATCCTGCGTATACTTTTTTGACATTTCTTGTCTCCTTAAAAACTCTTTGTGCTTAGCGCCCTAAAAAATCTATTGCCGCTTAAGTGCCCGCTCATCGTTGATGCCGCCCATTATGACACTTTCTTAGAGCCACGATAATAATTTTGCGCAACAAACGGCATATCAGCAATTTTAGCAGGCAAGGATTTTCCGCGAACAATCAAATGAACATCCGTGCCCGTTTCAGAAAAATCAACGTCCACATATCCCATCGCTATCGGTCCGCCAAAAGTAGGACCAAAGCCACCAGAGGTCACAACCCCTATCTCGTGGCCATCGGGTGTGTGTATTTTGGTGCCCTCTCGTGCCGGCGCGCGCCCTTGCGGTAATAACCCCACACGCAAACGCGATGGACGATTTTTTAGCTCATCCAAAATTCGGCCAGCCCCGAAAAACCCGCCCTCTTCGCGGCGACGTTTACCAAGGGCAAAACCAAGATTAGCTTCTACGGGAGAGGTTTTCTCATCCATATCATGGCCATACAGACATAAGCCCGACTCAAGACGCAAGCTATCGCGTGCCCCCAAACCAATTGGCTCAACATCTGGATGATCCAGCAATAATTGAGCAATCCCTTCTGCGTCTCCTTCATGACAGGAAATTTCAAAACCATCTTCCCCCGTATACCCACACCTGGAGATGAAAACTTGCGCACCGTTCAAGTCACACGCTTGCGCCGACATAAATGGCATTGCCTCTATGCCGGGAACGTGACTGGCTATAACAGAGACTGCTTTTGGCCCCTGCAAAGCGAGAAGCCCAAACCCTTCAAGCACTTTAACCTCGACCTCTTCACCCAACTGAGAGCGAAAATAATCAAAATCTTGCTCTTTAACAGCAGCATTAACCACGAGAAACAAACGCCCATCCATGTTGGAAAGTGGCGGCCGTGTAATCATCAGATCATCGAGAACGCCGCCATCTTTGTTCAAAAGAATTGAGTAGCGCATACGTCCGGGTTTCAATTTCTGAATTTCACCGGGGACAAGTTTTTCTATTGCTGCAGCGATACTCGCATGCGCACCCTCACTCCCGTGCTCAACGGTTTTAGAATTTAAAAAGCATTGCCCCATATGCGAGACGTCAAACAGCCCTGCTTTAGCTCTCGTATGCTGATGTTCTTTCAAAACACCCATGGGATATTGAACAGGCATCTCATACCCTGCGAACGGCACCATTTTACCCCCCAAGGCAATATGGAGATCATAAAGGGGGGTGCGTTTAAGCGATTGAGAATCTTCAGACATAAAACTTTCCGGCAGCCAAGATCATTACCCATTTCAGAGTAACTATTATGACCCCGGCTGTCTTGGGCACCTGAGAGATTTGATGGCAGAGACCACAAATGAGTAATCTCTATGCACTTAGCTCCTTCGGTGAGTCCTACACTCGGTGCGAGTGCCGAACTTCTTTCCAGCCTTTATTGTATAATGCGGTCCTTTTGCCTGAGAGTTTCCGGGGTGGTTGCTCCTTCGGCGGTGGCAAAGCCACGCTCTCCCGCTTATTATACTGATATCGTTCAACGATATTTGCCGAGATCATAGTAAGTGCGTTTTCGAAGTCAATCAGTTGAAAGTTATTTTCATATAAAGTTCGCACATATTTCACTGATAATCGCTCATCAATAAAACTGTGTTATCCGCCACCGGTGAAGAGCGAGGGGGCACAATCGAGAAGCTTGTAAAACTATTTATAACAATCGCTGGCCGGCAAAAAGATGAACGATTTACGAAGCTTGTTTTTGGGTACAACCTTTACAACGCCCTTTAATTTCAAGGCGCGCTGTGTTCATATGAAAATCACTTTGAGCCACTATGGGCAAAACCTGCTCGCGAATCTTTGCATCTAATCCCACTTCCTCAACATGTGTGCAATCTTCACATATTAAAAATGTCTGGACTTCATGAGGGGCATTATGATTACACAACACAAACGCATTGATACCATCAAGTTTGTGGATAACGCCCTTATCTTCTAAGCCGTCAAGCGCACGGTAGACTGTCATCGGGGCGCGCACACCCTTTTCTTTTAAATTATCCAGTATCTCATAAGCTTTGAGCGGATCACTAGTTTCAGTTAGTGTGTCCCAGACCAATCGCTCGTTTTTTGTCAAAGAGGCAGGTGCTACGGCTCTCGCAACGCCGAGATCGTGACCATGATTTGGACCATGATCAGAGATGGCCTCACGCCCATAATTTGAATTATCTGACATTAGAAACCCCTCCTGTGAATAGCGCCGCATTTTGTTATATCAACGTTATATCAAATTAGAAAGAATAATCGCATTTGGCGGATCATTTCCCTGGTTTCCCGCAAAAGGGGTATATATGTCACAGATTGCGAGACTTGAGCTCTCACTAGTGTGTTTTATTCTGCTAAATCGCTAAAAGCCTTGCTAATCAGAGGAAAATCGCTAAAGCCCTGTGCATGACGCAGCGCAACAATACTCCCGCCCCCTCCATTGCAGATTTACGCAATATTGCCATTATCGCCCATGTTGATCATGGCAAAACCACCTTGGTCGATGAAATGTTGCGCCAGTCCGGCGCTGTGGAAGCGCATTCGGAAATGGCCGAACGCGCTATGGACTCGAATGATATCGAGCGCGAGCGCGGCATTACGATTTTAGCCAAATGTACCTCAGTACGCTGGGAGCGCAATAAAGATCAAACACCAATCCGCTTAAACATTGTTGATACGCCAGGCCATGCGGATTTTGGCGGCGAAGTTGAACGTATTTTATCTATGGTCGATGGGTGCTTACTGCTGGTTGACGCTGCAGAAGGCCCAATGCCACAAACTAAATTTGTCCTTTCAAAGGCCCTTGCCCTAGGCCTAAAACCCGTTGTTGTTCTCAATAAAGTTGACCGCCCCAGTGCAGATCCGGATGCCGCACTTGATGCTGCATTTGATCTATTTGCAGCATTGGGCGCGAATGATGAGCAACTCGATTTTCCTGTTCTTTACGCATCAGGCCGCGATGGTTGGGCCAGCAACACCTTGGATGGCGAGCGCAAAAACCTGGATCCGCTTTTCGAGCTTATTGTAGGACATGTCCCGCCGCCGCCCGTTAGTGATGAAGCAAAATCTCAGCCCTTTACCATGTTAGCGACCACCTTGGAGGCAGATCCATTTTTGGGGCGCATCCTTACCGGCCGTGTGACATCAGGGGTCATCAAACCTGGCTCAACACTAAAAGCCATCTCCTCGGATGGAAACGAAATAGAGCGGGTCCGGATTACCAAGGTTCTCGCCTTTCGTGGATTAAAACGCCAACCCGTTGAAGAGGCCCGGCCTGGCGATATAATCGCTATTGCTGGATACTCCAAAGCTTCTGTTGCAGACACATTATGCGATCTGGAAGTTACGCAAGCTCTTCCTGGACAACCAATTGACCCACCAACACTTTCTATCACTATTGCGGCCAACGATTCCCCCCTTGCTGGGAGAGAGGGTAGCAAAGTCCAATCACGCGTCATTCGTGAACGTTTGCTGCGGCAAGCGGAAGGCGATATCGCAATAACAGTTACAGAAACCGCAAACCGCGATGCTTTCGAAGTTGCCGGGCGCGGCGAGTTACAACTTGGTGTTTTGATCGAAAACATGCGCCGAGAGGACTATGAAGTTGCGGTTTCGAGGCCGCGCGTCCTCACCAGAGCTGATGAAAATGGCAATCTGCTGGAGCCGATTGAAGAAGTCACCATTGATGTGGATGATGAATATTCCGGCGCTGTAATTGAACACTTAACCAAGCGAAAAGCGGAATTGGTAGAAATGAAACCATCCGGGGGCGGAAAAACACGACTCATCATGCATGCGCCAGCACGCGCCCTAATCGGATATCATGGACAATTTTTAACCGACACAAGGGGAACAGGCGTCATGAATCGCGCCTATCTCGACCACGCTCCCTATAAAGGCGCTATAGAGGGACGCCGCAACGGAGTTCTGATTTCCAATGGTGATGGGGAAGCCGTTCCTTTTGCCTTATGGAATCTGGAAGCGCGGGGGATCATGTTTATTTCTCCTGGGGAAAAGGTCTATAAAGGCATGATCATTGGCGAAAACGCCAAACCCGATGACCTTGATGTTAACCCATTAAAAGCCAAGCAGCTCACCAATATACGTGCCGCTGGCAAGGATGACGCTGTTCGCCTGACAACACCTAAACGCTTGAGCCTCGAAGAAGCCATCTCGTATATAGATGAAGACGAATTAGTTGAAGTCACTCCGCAATCCATTCGTATTCGGAAAATCGAGCTAGAACCACATATGCGCAAGCGCCGCGCCAAAGAGGCAGGTTAAGGCACTTCCAAATCAAGTGGTTAAAGGTTGAAATTCGAAAAAGCTTTAGATAAGCAGCCAAGGCAAGCGCTTTAGCTCTGCATTGTCCAACCTTCAACCCCCATTGCCGCTTGGCGCACCGCTTCTGACCGAGTTGGATGCGCATGGCAGGTTCTGGCAATATCTTCAGACGCCCCGCCAAACTCCATGACAACCACCGCCTCAGCAATTAATTCACCGGCACCGACACCCACAATATGCACACCAAGAATTTTATCGGTGGTTTTGTCGGCTAACACTTTCACAAAACCATCCGTTTCATGATTTGTTTTCGCGCGGCTATTTGCGGCAAAAGGAAACTTTCCAACTTTAAAATCAACACCGGCCTGCTTAAGGTCCTGTTCGGTTTCCCCAACACTGGCAACTTCAGGATATGTATAGACAACATTGGGCACCAGATCATAATTCACATGACCCGATTTACCGGCAATATTTTCAACACATGCCACCGCATCATCTTCAGCCTTATGAGCCAGCATAGGCCCTACAATACAATCACCAATTGCATAAATATTATCTATACTGGTTTTAAAATGATCGGTTTCAATAAACCCACGAGGATCGAGCTTAACGCCCACCTCCTGCAAACCTAGCCCCTCAGTATAAGGACGACGTCCAATCGCAACCAAAACATGATCACAGTCGATTATTTCGCTATCGCCCCCCTTAGCGGGCTCAACACTGACTTTTAGTTTGGACTTTAAGCTTTCAACACCGGTTACTTTCGTTGATAAGCGAAACTCCATACCTTGTTTTTTTAAAATACGTTGAAATTGTTTGGAAACCTCACCATCCATCGGTGGTAAAATTCGATCCAAAAATTCAACGACTGTCACCTTCGCCCCGAGACGACGCCAAACGGATCCGAGTTCCAGCCCAATAACGCCGCCCCCAATCACGACCATATGTTTTGGAACCGAAGAAAGTGAGAGCGCACCTGTTGATGAGATAACGCGCTCTTCATCAATATCCACACCCGGTAAAGGCATGACCTCAGAACCCGTCGCTATAAGAATATTCCGAGTTTTCAGATCCTGAGTTTCTCCCTGGCTATCACTCACTCGGACTGTGTCTTTGGCAACAATTGACCCTTTACCCAAAAAACTATCAACCTTGTTCTTCTTCAAAAGGTAATCAATCCCTTTGGTTAGGCCATCAACAGCGTCGTCTTTTTGTTTCAACATTTGTGGCAGGTCTAGCTTTATCCCGCCGGTTTTAATCCCTAATCCGTCAAAATCTTGTTTGGCAGCCTCAAACAATTCAGAAGCATGAAGCAAGGCCTTGGAGGGTATGCACCCCACATTCAGGCATGTCCCACCAAATTTTTGGTTATCGCGCATTTCCACACAAGCCACTTTAAGGCCGAGTTGGCCAGCGCGAATAGCGCCATTATATCCAGCTGGGCCACCACCAATAATAACCAGATCATAGATTGTCATAGCGTCTTTGTACCTTTTCATGGTCAAGGGTTTATCGTTTCGAGTATTTTCTAACCGGTCTCACGCCGTTTGCAAGTCGCGTACAAACAAAACGATGTGATTACCCCTCATCAACAAGGAGCCAGTCAGGTCGTTTTAACGTGAAAGTTTATGTTTTAGTTTTGTATAATTTCGCACAAGAAAGGGAGGCAAAAGATCTTCCGCTAATTCTCCCCCCTTTACTTTCCAATCGGTGCGATCATTACTCCCGGTTCTTGGCTTAAATTGGGTTGTATAAGATTTTGAGGACTTATCCCAAGTAGCCGTATAATAATACAGCGCGATTGAGCGTCTGGGTTGGTTGTTCGGGTGATTAATCGGCTCTGGATTTCCATGCATGCTATCTCCCGTTGTCGTGAAGACAACACAGCGATTAAACGCTGGCACAATCTCTTGAACTTTTGTCGTCATGCCCTGGTCCCATAGTTCCAGTGCGCCGCCATACTCCAACTTCCAGTCATGATTGAGATAAATCAAAATATTAAGACGGCGCTCCAGATTCATCGGCTTGTGATGATTAAAATCAGCATGAACACTTAAATGTCCGCCCTGACGAATTTCATGGAAACCACCGCCAATAAAATAAGGATCCGGGATGAGTTGCTTGATCCCGGTCAAATTCTCCAAAAACTTGATAAAGGGCCTTGAATTGAAACTATAAAACAAAGCTCGAATATCCGCGGGAAGATAATCAGGATTATAACTTGTCTTATACCGCTCTTGGTCGCGATCAAAACTCATGGCATCGGGATCAAGTTCCGATGGAAATGCTTTTATGCATTTTTCCAATACTTCAGCAGGTAAAAAATCATCAATGGCAATGTGGGGAAAAGGCTGCGCATTTTCATAAGCCTCACGCAAACTCCCACCTTTATCTTTCAATGCTTCGACATCAAAAGCACCAAATTCCGTATTATCCATCGTGAGAAAAGCCATGAGGTCTATTTCATCTTTCTATCGTTTTAACGGGGCAGAAGAGGTCCACTTCATTGATCAGAAATTCGCGCTCTCTTATTTGTCTCGCTCTGTTCGGGTCCATTCTTGACTGGAGCGTCGTCCACTTTTTCCGTAAATCTGAAATTTCTCCATCACAAAGCTAACAATACCGATCATATCGCGCAGGGGTAATGTCTCGCGCCCAAATCCTATCCAGGAAAGTATAATGGTAACAAATAAAATAGAAAGACCAAGCAACGCAACGATAAATGGTCCCCATCCCCCTGAAATTAACGCAAACCCTATGCCCAAAATCACCATGATCAAACTCATCACAATTAACATTGTCAGGGGCGGGATTGTTAAATCTAATGCCATCGCAAGGGCTCTAGGATTGGCCCGCGTTACGGCTCGCAAAAACATTGGCAAGACCATACGCCTGGCAAGGGTTAAACTCCCATGTTCCCAACGTGCCCTTTGGTTAACGGCGCCGTCCTCACTGCTTGGAAATTCTCCATGAACACTGACTTCATGCACTAGGATAGGGGCACAATGATCACTCACCAACCTCATGGTGAACGCTAGATCTTCAACAATATCCCCCGTTCCCTTAAACTTTTCTTTGATCACCGGCCAAGGATACGCCATGCCTGTTCCCGTCATCCGCGTGGTTCCAAAAATTTTGAACAACCCACTCATGCGCACACGGTTCATGATGACCCAGGCAAAAGCGGCCACCTGAATACGCGGCGAAGGGTTTTCACCGGCATGCATAATATTGAGAGATTGAGCAGGCCGCCCCGTCTTATGGGCGCAGTCAGCAAGCGCCATACATGTTCCCGGGTCAAGACGCGTATCCGCATCGAAGAACATTAAAATTTCCGGGGGTTCATTTGATAATTTTTCTAGCGCATACCCTATCGCATATCCCTTACCGCGACGCTCGGTATCATTGCGCTCCAGGCAATACGCGCCAGCTTCTCGAGCTATAGAAGCTGTATCGTCATCGCAATTATCTGCAATCACAGCCAGACGGTCTTGCCTACGCAATTGACTTAAGACATCTTCTATTGTGGGCAGGATATTTTTGCCTTCATTATGCGCAGGGATCACGACAGTAATCGGCCCCAAATCCTCACGATCCGCATCAAACGTATATTTACGGGTTGGCAAGAACGCACCCATGACTTCCAGCGCAAACATAAAAATTGGAACGCACACTATAAGAAAAATAATTGTCAAAACATGAGAAAAAATAATCACACGGCACACTCATCATGACAGTTCATAAAATGTGCAGCGAGTTTTTCTGCTTCAATATCTATGTGATGACGCTCCAATGTACGCCTAAAGCCCGTTTCACCCATCTGATGCAATTTCTCGGGAGACATCGCCAAGGCTTCTTTCATTGCTATACTTATCGCTTCAACATCTCCCGCTGGAACAAGCCACCCACAGCCTTCACCCTGTTCAGGCGCTCCCACGGTTATGAGTTCAGGAATGCCGGCAATAAAAGTAGAAATCACCGGGCGCCCCAATGCAAAGGCTTCCATTATCGATACCGGCAACCCTTCAGCGTAACTGGGGAGTATAAATATCTTACTCTTGAGCAAGGCTTCGCGTACCTCGCTTTGCGATTTCCACCCGGCAAGGATAACACTATCTTCCATTCTATGACTGGCAATCGCCTGTTCAATTTGTGGACGCATATCGCCATCCCCAATCAAAGTCATCGTAAAGGCGGTGTTTTCAGCCTTTAATTTTGCGGCCGCCGCCACCAAATCAACTTGCGCTTTTTGTGCGCAATACCGCCCTACACAAAGGAAATCCGTTTTTTCCTGAACATTCTCGCTTTGATTAATATCAGATTTTTTAACTCTACCATGAATACCACCGTCGTTTTTAAAAAATTCAGCCTCCAATCCGCAATGGACAATTTTAATTTTGTTCCACAGATCAGGCTCTGTCATCATTTTTAGCTGGCTTGCTCCGTATGAGGAGATGGCGACCACAAATTTAGAACGCTTTATTTTTTCGGGCAGTGAAATTAAAGAGATTTTTTCAAACTCTTCGGGACCATGGACCGTAAAACTGAATCCGATTTTACAAATATGAGCACAAATCATTGCAATGGCCGCTGCATTGGTTCCAAAATGCGCATGAATATGAGTGATTTTATCCCGCCGAATCCAAGATATCAGCACCAAGGCTTCTAGATAATAAAGAATGTGCCGCACTAGTCCGGCTTCAGAACGCACCCCCGTTCTCAAGGCAAGAAACAGTCCTGAAATTGCAGCGAAAAAGTTAGACAAAAAACTCACCACAATAGCTTTGGCGAGCATAATCTTAGGCGTTGTAACGATATGCTGGGTTAGCTTATCCTCCGCAATATCTTCTTCGCCAATGAGAGGAGACGATGACGAGCGGATTGCATAACGCTCGACTCTAACGCCTCTACGCTCCAGCGCCGCAATTTCTCGGCGAATAAAGCTATGGCTTATCGCCGGATATTGGTTGATTAAATAAGCGATGCGCACTGATGATGCCTCTTCGTTCATGTCAGATAGACTATATACTCTTTCAAACTCATTTCGAAAAAACAGGCATGAATATATTCAAGATAGAGTTTTTTTTGCTTGGCGCCTGCGCCATCCCAAAAATTTCATAACGCCGAAAAATTCTGGAAAATGCGCGCATGTCTCCATAAGGCTTTCGAGCAATGGGATTTTTGTCCCATCGGGACGCCTAAAACTAAAAATCAAGGCTTTAAGAAAATACACCGCCGCCCCTGCAACCGGCACGAATAATGCGGTAAGCAAAGGACTAGAGAACGGCACAAGCAAATAGGTTAAAACCGCAACCCCAACAAAAAGTGTTGCTAAGATCACCGGAAAAGCACCACCCCATAAAACTGCGCGGCGCATTTCAGTCACCCTGTAACGCTCAGGGGGAACACCATGCAAAGCAGCGCTATACGCGTGCTCAAAGCCTTGGTGTTTTTTTCTCTTCCACCAATTTTGCTTTTTCGAGTTTCCCGTTTTCGCAACCATAGGGCGCTTTAACTGCCAGATATGACGCCCCCGACCACGAGAACGCAAGCAAAAATCCTGCACATCAGCAATCATGAGATCGCCGCGAAAACCACCAATGTCGATAAAGCTCTTCACACGCACAAGCACATCATTGCCTGTCGTTTGGATTTCATAATCCGAGTAACGCGGGTGATCTAAAGGTATGTTTTTTTCTTTTTTATTTGAAACCAAGCCCTGAAGACCAGAAATTTCTGGTCGCTTTTCCATGAAGGCAATCGCATCCGTGATCCACGCCGGGTTTTGGATACTATCCCCTTCCAAAAATTGAACATACTTTACTGTTGGTGCAACCTTTCTTAACTGGCGAAATCCGGCATTTCGACAACGTGCATGTGGCGTCTGATTATCCCCGCGCATTTTCACAACCACGGCACCTGCAGCACGTGCAGCTTCTCTGTGTTCTGATAATCCGCTATACGTCACATAGATGACCGAGTTTATCTCCGGATCAAGAGCACGTATCACCTCAACAGGGGACGCCCCGCCAATCTGCTCCAATACCACATAGCCGACATCAAGATCTTCAGCCAACGTCTCTATATTTTTTTCAACAGGTAGTTTTTCGGACCCACCGGATTCTGCGATTGCAGACAATCGATTTTCTTCGAGCGCCTCTTGCACCGTTAAACCATCCGGCACTTCTAATGGTGATGGGTTCGGCATCTGGGTATCAGGGACATTACTCTCTCGGGCAGCATCTATCGCCTGCCCATTGGCGTGTCCCTTTCAGCCACCGGCACCGTCCGACACTTCTTTCAAGAAAGCCATCTGGCCCGTCACTTGTGGGTTTTGACTCTCATTCGTTGATCGCGGCGCAGGAGAGGAATTTTGCCGATCAACGCCCGCAACTTCGGTCGATTCAATTTTATATGCAGGGGCCGGTTCACCAGCGGCCTCATCGTGGCGCGGCATGCCAAAAACACCAAAATTCTGCTTGTCGTTCACAAGGGACTGAACCGTAGCCCCACTGATGGTTTCCTCCTGCGCAGAAAAAGCATAAACCAGAGCTGTATCCGACAGCACATTGATAACACGGGGGATCCCGCGAGAATGTTTAGCAATTAACGCTTTGGCTTCATCGGAAAAAATAGGCCGAGAAGCTCCAGCAATACGAAGGCGTGTATCAATATAGGCCTGCACCTCATCCGGATTTAACGGTGTGAGATGAAAATCAGAACCAATCCTTTGGGTCAGCTGCAACATATCAGGATGATTTAACATTTCCTTCAACTGTGGTTGACCCACCATGATCAATTGCAGCAGTTGATCACGTCCAGCATTAATGTTTGATAACATCCGAATTTCTTCGAGCATTTCAGGGGTTAGATTTTGTGCCTCATCGATAATTAAAACGCATCGACGTCCCTCACCATATTCTTGAATGAAGAAGGATTGCAGGGCTTGAAAACTCTCGACATGATTTAACCCTGAAAAAGGTTGATTAAAGCCCATCAATACCCAACTCAATAAATTGGCACGCTCGGGTTGAATATTCGACAGCAACGCTACCGTGTGCGTTCCCTCCAATTGATCCAACAAGCGGTGTAGGAGGGTTGTCTTGCCACAACCAACCCCTCCGGTAATAACGGAAATACCGGCATTATTCAAAACGCCGTACTCCAGCATGGCATATGCAAGGCGATGATTACGCCCCCAAAACATAAACGCCGGATCCGGTTGAATCGAGAATGGCTTCTCAGAGAGTTGGAAAAAATTTTCGTACATACAATCCAGCCAGTATAGAGCCCGAGAGAAAAGATTTATATCAAATTAACTGGACAAAGAAATTTCTATAATATTTGCCACACAGAGATTTATGAAGCCTGCTCCATCAATTTTTTAACCTCTGGAGCAAAACGGAAACTATCGCCGCCACCAAGTTCAAGAGACTTTTGCAACGCTCTCGTCGCTCGATCATTATCACCTAGCGCCACATAAACAGCACCAAGATGATATTGTAACACAGCCACGTTTGGCGCATTATCGACAGCATTTTTCAAAATAAGTCTCGCATTTTGAAAATCACCCGTGCGATAATATGCCCAGCCCAACGTGTCTTGAAAAAATGGGCTTTCAACATCGCGAATTGTCAAGGCAACTTCTAATGCCTTTTGCGCGCTTTCAATGTCGGTCCTATATTCAGTCATAAGGCTCGCATAATTATTGGCCACCAGTTTATCTTGGGGTCGACGCTTTAAAAGGTTTTCCAAAATAACGATCGCATCATCATATCGCCGTTCATTAATGAGAATATCAGACTCGTAATACTTCAAACCATAGTTTTCAGGAAATTTTTTCAAGCCTTCATAAATCAACGCAAACGCCTCAGGCCGGCGATCAGAACGCATGTAATATGTATAAAGAAGATCATACCCTTCAATTTTATTTGGATTTGCGCGAATCGCATTGCTCAGCGCCGCCTCTCCATCATCAATACGTTTTTGGGAAAACAAAACTCGAGCCAACAATATACGAGCATCATAATTATCAGGGTTTGCATTAATCATACGATTAAGAAGCGTTTCCGCTTCGCCAGCACGCCCCTCTTCGATATATGCGTTAACAAGCGTGGTCAACGCTTGCTTATTGAGCGGCTCTTGCTCATTAGCAGAAGAGAGTTGAGTAATCGCTTCAGCGTAATCTTGAAGGCCTAAAGAGGCGGTACCAATGATCCGCTTAATGGCTGGATCATTCGACCCATTGCGCTCTTCCAAAATGCGCGCCACTTGATTAGCACCGCTCCAATCTTGAGCCGCCAGGCGTGCTGTTGCGAGCAAGCGTAAGCCTTCTTCGTTATCAGAATCAACGGCAAGCGCACTTAAGAGCACCTCCTCTGCACGCTGAGGTTTGTTGTTGTTGATCAAAAACTTCGCAAATGCATTCGCAATACGTCGACTACGAGGTGCCTTTTCATAAGCCCTCGTCAATTGCAATTCTGCATAATCCGGATCGCCCTTTTTCTCGAAAGCATAACTGGACAGGACCAAGGCGTCTGCATCATCGGGATTAGAACTTAGCGCTGCGCGCAAATCAATAATCGCCTCATCGTAGAGCTCATCTTTAATTTTCAAGCCCGCGCGCTTTGTAAGCGCCGCGGTATTGCCCGCATCATCTGCCAAAATTTCTTCAAGTAGTTCTTCGGCTTCCTCTCGCCTATCGCTAACAATGTGCAAACCTACAAGCTCTGCTTTGCCTCGATTTTTCAGACTTTCATCCTTCTTCTGCTTGGCAAACTCGCGGTATATAACTTCAGCGCCGGACAAATCTTTTTGTAATTTTAGAAAATCTGCATAAGCGAACTTTAATTCATGATCTTTGGGGCGATCCGCTATCGCCTCTTCAAAAGTTTGTATCGCCCTTGGCGCACCACCAATTTTATAATCAAGGCGCACCAAACTCATATAATTCTCGATATTATCAGGAGCAATCTCTACAATCTTGGCGATCTGGACACGGGCCTCTTCATCTCGCTCCGTCTTTAACAAATACTGCGCATAAGCCTGATAGTAACTGGGGTCTTCTGGGAAATAAGAAATCAATTGTTTGAAAGCACCATCGACCTCACCGATACGCCCCGCTTTATTAAGCAACTCAATGCGTAATAAATTAAGCAATGGGGTTTCCGGTGCTTGGCTCAATCCCTTTTCTAATTCAGCAATAGCTCCATCAAAGTCGTTATTTTCCGCCATATCAGCGACGATTAAGGCCAGGGCATTTTGACTGCCTTCATTTTCTCGCAAGACCTTTTGCGCAAGTTGCAGGGCTGTCGCCTTGTCTCCAAGCTTGTATAACACACTCGCCCGCAATGAGAGCGCCTCAGGATTATTGGGCTCCAATGCTAAAGCCTTGTCCGCAGATTCCTGGGCTTGCACTTCATCACTTGAGAGAAGATAGATGTTCCCAATTTTTACATGCGCATCAGCGTCATTTGGATCGAGCCGCAAAAAAGTTTGCAGCAAACCGAACATATATTGGTATTCGCGGTCGTGCTCCGCGATTGAAATCAACCCTCGCAAGGCACCCAGATTTTCCTCATCAATTTCCAACGCATTACGAAACTGCAAGCTTGCCTTTAAATATTCTTCTTCAACGAGATATTCCTGCCCCTCTTTAACAAATTTGGCTAATTTCTGCTCGGGTGAGGAGCAACCGACTATGGCCAAGGATAGGGCTAAGGCGGCAAAAATTTGGCGTTGTGTTTTTCGTATTCTCATGACTGCTCTGTTCCGTGATTTATCTGCTTAGTTTAGATCATCATTGCGATTATTATGATAGTCTGATTTGCTCGTAACCGAAGAAACCACTGATTATGATTTATCTGTGAAAATTCATGTTTGATTGGCAAGCAAACAATTCAAGTCCGGTCATTTATTTTCCCCTACCCTCTGGGTCAACTTGACATCATCATACCTGAATCTTGTCTCCTTAAAAATTATGTCCCCTCAATACGGTAGAATCATGGCTTTTTAAAGCGCCAAATGATGAAAATCACCTTCCCTGAGACAATTAGTTATCAAAACTCATCGGTAAATCCAATTAACATAAAAAACACTGCAAATTGCGATTTTAATCCGCAAATGCCCTAAAAATAACCTGTTTCACGATTATATTCTTTATCAATAGCCGATACACACTGTATTCAAACGCTGAAACTGATATATACACGTTCTAATCATTGATTATTATGAGCGCACCCCCCTTATTTGATCAAGGGCGAGGGCAAAAACTGTTTAATTTAAGGACAAACAAAAATGGGCAGCGACTTTAGCATTGAGGATATTTTGATCATATTTCGGCGGCGGCTGAAATTTTTCCTAATCCCTGCAATCTTACTTACGCCCATTCTTATCGTTGCCGTTTTACTTCTACCTGCTCAATATACATCAACCGGCACACTTCTCATCCAATCCCCGCAAATATCGAAAGATTTGGTTAAACAAACCAATAGCTCCAGTGCACTAGAGCGCATTGAGATCATTAAACAACGCACTATTGCGCGCCCAAGACTGCTAGAAATCGCAAACAAAACAAAACTCTTTCCTGCGTGGCGCGGCCTCTCCGATACCAAAAAAGTAAGACGGATGAAGAAACGTTTTCAGGTTTTACCGGTGAGAAGCGAGATTGTTACCGGCACAGGCGTGAAGGCTGTTGCCTTCCAGATTGCGTATACGGACCCCTCCCCCGAAAAGGCGCAAACTGTGGCCAATGAGTTTATCAATAATTTTGTTACTCTTGACCGTCGCCAGAGTGTCAAAATTGCCTCTGATAATTCAGAGTTCTTTGAAAACCAAACCGTCAAATTCCAAGCTGAGCTGCGCGATAAACAGCAGGAAATTGCTGAGTTTAAACGTGTTAATAATGGCTCTTTGCCAGACCAACAATCCTTGAGCGAGCGCCAGCTGGAGCGGTTGATCACACAAATTACATCACTCGATCAACAAATTAGTTCCATTGAAGAAGATAAACGCTTCGTAGAATCGCAAATGGCCAGTAACGCCTCTGGCGGCGGGGATGAAAACAGCCCAGAAGCAAGACTGCGTTCTTTGCGCGCTCTACTGGCCGAACAACGCTCAAACTACACGGATTCTCACCCTGAAGTTCAAGCCTTGCTGGGGCAAATCAGAGCCCTTGAACGCCAACTTGCCCCCGGACGTGAGCTCCAAAACCTCCAACGCAAGGTTGATCAAGCAGGCGATAAACTTTTTAATGCTGAAAAAAGCAATGCTCCGGAAGAAGAAATAGAAGCTTTATCCGCTGAATATGACCGCCTTTCTGACCAATTTGTTGCCCGTGCAACGCGCGGTGGCGGTCTCTCGTCCAGTGCTCAAAATTTCCTTTTACAATCAAGCTTGGTAACATTGCAAAAACGCGCCAGGCTCCTTGAAGAGCGGCGTAAAAATTTACAATCGCGCAGTGATGAACTTGAAGATCGCATTAGCAAAACGCCTGCCGTTGAAAGCTTGCTCACAGAATTAGAGCGCGAGCGCCAAATTCTTGAGGAAAAACTTGAAGCAAATATCTCTAGTCAATTTGCGGCAGAACAAACAGAAAGCCTGCAAGTTGAAGATCGTGCAGAACGGATCACCCCCATTGATCCTGCGGCCTTGCCCGAACGCCCCTCAAGTCCGAATAGACCCGCTCTTATCGCGGTTGCCATTTTGTTTTCACTCATTGTCGGCGCAATCACAGCGCTTGGATTTGAATTTTTAAGCCCAACAATTCGGGGCCGAGGACATTTGACGGCGTTACTTGATGAGCCGCCTTTAGCCAGTATTCCTTATATTATTGGGGAAAACGAAAAAGGATTCAAAATTCCCTTCTTTGGTGGGGGGCGTAAGGGGCTAAAACCCAACGGAGATATTAACGATGAAGATATCGGGGTCCCCGCATAATGTAATGGGTGTCAATGCTCGCACATCAAATGCGAGCCCATAATT
Organism: uncultured Caulobacterales bacterium; assembly: GCA_964479275.1. Lineage (GTDB taxonomy): Bacteria > Pseudomonadota > Alphaproteobacteria > Caulobacterales > Parvularculaceae > CALLPQ01. Next base: position 6,132 of record CAYZLR010000018.1, on the reverse strand, counting down.
CTTCAGTCGCATCAATCTAGCAATTGTTTGCAATACGCTCTATCTCATTTAAGACATCAACTAAATTTATGATTACCTCTTAAGAGGTACTTGAAGGAAACACCGCTATTATCTGCTGATCTAAAATTATGAATGTTTACCCCTCTAGTTTTGGATCATGTAGCCAAACTCGACGATCAATCGAGGCGTGAAGAATTAAAGAGTCGGATTTTAAGTTATGGACCATATCAGACAAGCCGTATCAAAGGCGAGAGATAAGCGAACCGGCAACCATGGGCAGACCGCAACGCCAAGGTCATATGCGCCGCGCGGCTCTATTGATATTGATCAACTCACGCCAATTTCTTGTAATTTTGATAATTTTGCGGACAATCGAATTATCTCTAATGAACATGATCCGGTTCTCAATTCATACCGGGTACTCAGAACCCGCATTTTACAAAAAATGGACGCAGAAGGATGGCGCTCAATAGCGGTGGTTTCTCCAGCACCTGGAGCCGGCAAAACGGTAACGGCAATCAATCTCGCCATTGCGGTGAGTTCCAGCAAAAATGCCACTGTCAGCTTGCTGGATTTTGATTTTTATCGCCCCAGCGTCGCCCGATATCTTGGGGTTGATAGCCCGGGCTCTATCCTGGATTATTTTGAGGAAGATAAACCAGTTGCCTCCATTGCCCGTAGAACCGATATTCCTGGCCTCGTACTCATGGCCAATGAACGAGTCAGTCGGCGCGGTGCGGAGTTTATCTCTTCCGAAAAAACCAACCAATTGTTCAATATCTGCGCGGATGGTATCGGCTCGCGTATTACCGTTATAGACACATCCCCTATATTGGGCTGTGATGATACAATCGCCCTTCTTCCAAGCGTTGATTGCGTATTACTGGTAGCCGCTAGCGGACAGACAAAATCTGCAGACCTTATTGAATCAAAACGTCTTTTGCGAAATACCAATGTAGCCGGAACAATTCTCAATATGGCACCCACATCCTCCGTGGGGTCTGGTTATTATTATTATTAAGCCTAAGCCCCCCGCAGCGTATCTTCATTGAGCAAGAAAGCCCCTCCACTTCAAATTGAATCGCCAAGGTGCTTTTAAGTCTTTCTTTTTTCGCATTTATTGCAGTTCAACCGGTTCCCACAGACACGCAAAATTCTTTAAAGCTCAATATTTATAATTATCTTTTCGAGTTCAAAACGAAACTTCTTTGAACATTGAGCGCAATCGAGACCTCCCCCGCAAACGAAATCAGAGAGGGCTTGAAGTTATTGTTTTCTCGTTTTTACGGGCGATCATACTGTAGTCACTTGATCTGGAAATGCTCTAATTTACATTCTATGCGAGTGCATTTTTGATAAATTTATTGTGCAAGCGCAAAAATATCTTGTTTCGACCTTGAACCCCAAGGTAAACTACCCAGTATAATAATAGAAAATTGAGGTTTTAACTCTACCACAGTTATGATGCCAACCGCAGATACTTATTACTGTAATGAGTTGCAACGTTGATCAGACAAGACCTTTTACCCAAATCTAGTGGCCGAAAATGGCGATAACGAAGTGAGATAACATTATGGGGAATGCTTCCTCCTTTAAAGCCGCTGGTGTGATTTTGATTTTAGTTGTCGGTTATTTTGCACTGAGCACCTTATTTCGTGGAAACAATACCGCCACAGAAGAACTCGAGGATTTTACTGATAATTCCTTTACAGTTTTGGCAACCAAAATCTCTCCTACGAATTGGCAAGAAGTCATCAATATTCGAGGTCGCACCAAAGCTTTTCGAAAAGTCACTGTTCGGTCTGAAACCAATGGAGTTGTTGAGAAAACACCCGTGGCACTGGGCGCAAATGTCAAGGCTGGCGAGGCGTTGTGCCACCTCAAGATTGACGCAAGAAAGTCCCAACTTGATCAATCCAGGGCAGCCAGAAAGAAAGCGCGCCTGGATTTTAAGGCCGCCGATGAATTAAAAAAGGAGGGACTGGGATCTGATAATGCACTGGCAACGGCAAAAGCCGCACTCGATCTTGCCGATGCCAATTATTTGCAGGCCAAATTATCGCTTGATAACACCAATCTCATCGCACCATTTGATGGCGTTTTCGATACCCGCATGGCGGAAGTAGGCGATTTTTTATCCGTCGGTGATCCTTGCGGCATCGTGATCCAGCGCTCACCTTTTCTGATCGTTGGCGCTGTATCAGAAAAACAAGTCGGAAAAATTCGCACCGGAGATAAAGGTATAGCGACATTAGCAACCGGAGAAACTATTGAGGGTAAAGTGCGCTTTGTTGCAACCGCCGCAGACCCCTTAACACGGACATTTGATGTCGAACTGGAGGTCCCAAATGAGGGAGGGAATTTGCGTGACGGGGTCACAGCTCAATTTCAGGTTTTTGCAAAACGCCGAGACACTCATCTGGTAAAACGCTCTTCTTTAATATTAGATGATAATGGTGCTGTGGGGGTCCGTCTCGTAGGCGCAGAAAACATCGTGGAATTTGCACCCGTGACATTATTAGGTGAAAGCCTTGACGGCATTCATATTGGTGGCCTGTCGGGGACAAAAACTTTGATCACCAGAGGGCAAGAGTTTGTCTCTGCAGGACAGAATGTTACTGTTCAGTATGATGATGAAGCAGAGTAGAAAGCATATCTCATGACCAAGATTATTGATGCTGCCTTCTCCAGAGTACGAGTTGTACTTGTTGCGCTTTTTGTCATGATCCTGTTTGGTTTTTCGGCGTTTAATTCAATCCCCAGAGAAGCAGAACCCGATGTGCCTGCACCTTTTGTCCTGGTGTCGCTTCCCCTTCCCGGTGTTTCTCCCGAAGATGGGGAACGCCTTCTGGTTAGACCCACAGAATTAGAGTTACAGTCCATTGAAGGCATAAAGCAGATGGACTCTCTAGCCTATGATGGTTCTGCACAGATTATTATTGAGTTTACCCCCACCACTGATATCGACAAGGCCGTTGTCGATGTGCGCGAAGCCATTGACCGTGCTAAAGCAGAATATCCTGATAATGCGGAAGAACCCCTCGTTGAAGAATTTAATGCACAAAACCAATTTCCAATTGTCAGCATTATCCTCCACGGCCCCGTCAGCGAGAGAGCGCTTTATCAAACCGCAATCTCCCTACGCGATCGCCTTGAGACCAATAGTGGCGTTTTAGAGGCTCGCCTAAGCGGGGCTAGAGAAGAGCTTTTGGAAGTCATCATTGATCCAGAAATTTTGGAAAGTTATAATCTGACCGATAGCGAAGTGGTCAATGCCGTCACTGCGAACAATCAACTAATTACAGCCGGTACGCTCGATCTTGATGATGGGCGATATGCGGTAAAGGTCCCCGGTTTAATCAAAAACGCAGCCGATCTTGCGGCTATTCCCGTCCGTGTCAACGGGGATAATGTCGTGACTATCGGTGATCTTGCTAGCGTTCGCCGCACCTTTGTAGATGCACGTGGTTATGCTATTTTTAACGGGGAGAAGGCCATTGGCATTAATCTTACAAAACGTGCCGGCGCCAATATTGTAGATACGATCCAGCGTTCATTGGAAATGGCAGCTGAGGAACAACAATTCTGGCCACCAGCCGTTCAGTATACAGTGCTTGGTGATCGCTCGATTTTTGTTAAAGATGCTTTAGGCGGCCTCACCTCATCTGTCATTATGGCAATCCTGTTGGTAATGATCGTGATTGTTGCCGCGCTTGGCATGCGCTCTGCGATCATGGTTGGCGTTGCAATTCCTACATCTTTTTTGATCGCCTTTTTAATGCTTAGCCTTTCTGGATACACCCTCAACATGATGGTGATGTTTGGCCTAGTACTCGCTGTCGGCATGCTCGTCGATGGGGCCATCGTCATTGTAGAATATGCAGACCGGCGCATGAGTGAAGGGGCAACCCGGCGCAATGCCTACCTTGAGGCCTCTAAACGGATGTTTTGGCCGGTTGTAACCTCGACAGCCACCACCCTTGCCGCCTTTATTCCATTTTTGTTTTGGAAGGATACCACCGGGGAATTCATGAAATATCTTCCGTTGACGTTGATTTATGTTCTGCTTTCTTCCCTGGTTGTCGCCTTGGTGTTTTTACCTGTGTTGGGATCTGTAATCAAAACCCCGAACTTCATGAAAGAGAGATTTGGCATGAAGGGGAAAACCGATGGCCCCAAAGAAATCCGTATCGAAGATCTTGACCCTTCAACTTTGCAAGGTTTTACCGGCACCTATTCACGCACAATAAAATCTTTAATTCACCGGCCAACGGTTTCCATTATCTCCGTTTTAGCGCTTGCAGTTTTTTCATTTCTCATCTTTAGAAATGCCTCTCCTGATGTAGAGTTTTTCATTGATGCTGATGATGAACAGATTAATGTCTCTATCTTGGGGCGCGGTAATTTATCAGAACAAGAAAAAATAAAACTCACACAGGAAGTCGCTCAGCGCTTTGAAGGGCACCCGGCCATAGAGTCCCTTTATCTGCAAACCGGGCCAGAGCTTAGTCGGGGGCGCGAATCTGCAGCAGAAACAATTGGACAAATTGGCATCGATCTCATTTCCTATTCAGAACGTAAGCATTCACGCCTGATCGCTGATGAATTTCGCACCCTGGTCAAAAATGTACCAGGATTAATTGTTGAAATTAAGCCTCGGGAAAGCGGCCCCCCGGTTGGCAAGGATGTTCAAATTGAAGTTTCAAGTGCGAATTACGAAGTTATGCAACAAGCCGCTATCAAGGTGCGGGAATTTATTCAAGCGGCGCAAACGGATGTCAACGGCCGCACGGTTCCTGTTTTCATGGATGTTGAAGACACGCTGCCCTTACCCGGCATTGAATGGACGATGGAGATAGACCGCGCGCTGGCAGGACGCTACGGTTTGTCGGTCGTGCAAGTGGGAAGTGTTTTGCAATTTATTACGGATGGTTTGCTGGTTGGCAAATACCGTCCTGACGATGCCGACGAGGAAATTGATATTCGAGTTCGTTACCCTAAAAACAAACGCGATATTTTTTCTCTTGATACGTTGAGTGTGCAAACGCCAAATGGTTCGGTGCCTGTTTCGAATTTCATCACCCGAGAAGCCAAGGTGCAAGTCGATCGTATCAGCCGCCGCGATGGTCGCCGCGTTTTAGAAGTGAAGGCCAATGGCAATATCACAGTGCCAGGCCATGAAGTGAGCCAGGACAAGGCCATTTCATTTGCTAAAGAATGGCTAGAAACAGGCGCTCTTGGCAATAATGTAAATTGGGTGATGCGCGGGGCGGATGAAGAAACTGCTGCTGCAGCAAAATTTTTCGCTGCGGCCATGTCAGCAGCCATGTTTATGATTGCACTCATCTTGCTGATGGAATTTAATTCTATTTATCATTCCGTATTAACGCTCTCAGCCGTCATACTATCTGTATTCGGCGTTTTACTTGGCATTGCCATTACCGGGCAATATATCAGTGTAATCATGACGGGGACGGGAATTGTCGCGCTCGCCGGCATTGTGGTTAACAATAATATTGTTTTGATCGATACCTATCAACAATTACGCAGAACAGGACTTGCCATCGAAGAAGCTGTTGTACGCACCGCGGCACAGCGTTTGCGCCCAGTGTTGCTCACCACAATTACGACCATACTCGGCTTACTGCCCATGGTGTTTGAACTTAACTTCAACTTTGCCAGCGGTGAAATCACGAGAGGCAACACCTCATCTGACTGGTGGGTTTTATTGTCTTCTGCTGTCGTTTATGGCCTTGCTTTTTCTACGGTTTTGACGTTGGTGCTAACGCCGGTCATGTTGGCAGCGCCTTCGATCTATCGCCGAAGAATGCAATCTTTATTTGATAAAAATAAAAATGATAAGGGGTCGCATCCCAAAACAATTCCGGATGAATCCCGCAAAAACAAAACCACGCGCCCTACGTCCATGCCATCCCATGCTGCAGAATAATCACGACTGAACCCGTTCTTTATCGGATCATCAATGTTTTGAAAAACTCCTTTAATCGGTCGATACGCCAGTATTAAATTTTCATATCAACCGGCGAGCAGCTGTGCATCTGCAAATGCAAAAAAACAAATGCTTTAACAGGCTGCTGAAAAAGTCTCCAAATTTAGGGCAAATCGTGATTC
>CAYZLR010000017.1:0-44746 GCA_964479275.1 uncultured Caulobacterales bacterium | reverse complement strand
CAGTGAATCACGATTTGCCCTAAATTTGGAGACTTTTTCAGCAGCCTGTTAAAGCGTCCTTGCGGCTTAAGCGATGTCTACTAAAGCACCTCCTTATCAAATGGAATCAAGGAGCTCCTTTAATTTATTGTTTTGTCGCATGTGCGCACGCTCAACCGGTGGCTACTTGATGTTGAAATGCCTTAACCCTCTGGGTTCATTCATTTCTTACCTTGTCCAAGATCATAGACGGCATGATTTTGCAAAGCTTTGGTGACAATTTCAGGATCACCATTCAATGCCTGATAAGATATCATGGGGCCAAAATTCAAATGAAATGGTTTGTTTTTTTTATTTAATAACTCATTAAAAAGCGTAATATCGCGCAATTCATCATTCAGATTTCGAAACCAATAATACATCCATGAATTACGCGCGCGCATATTAACAGGAATAACATTGCACTGATATTTGCGTGCTAAAGTAACTACAGAAATCATCCATTCCTGTTCGGTTAAAACACGATCTTTCATATAAGCGAGTTTACCTGACGGAAATAAGACTATACATTTTTCTTGTTCAAATGCTTTTTTGGTTTCGATTAACGTTTCACGCGAGCGCTGACGCGTGCGTTTCTCCATGACCCATTCCACGGGGATAATCAAATCTCTTAGTTGCGGCGCAGCACGGATCGCATCACGATTTGCAAAAATCATCATATCTGGACGTATCTCTTTAAGGACATCAAACATCGCAATGCCATCCGCAATACCCGTGGGGTGAGTTGAGGCAACAATAATACGGCCAGATTTGGGAAGGCGCTGTAAATGCTCGCTCGTTACATCCAACGTTAGCAAACTACTAAGATGATTGAGCGTATCCATAGCAGATTGGCCAGAAACATCATCGGCCATTTTAACTGCTTGTTGATACCTGAGTAGAGGATATAAAACAGATCGATAAAGGGGCCACAAAGGGCTAGTCTGTAATTTTTCGCAACGCTCTTCCAACAAAATATCGATGATATGACGAGGATCATCCCGATCATCAACCAAACGCGTGGTCGGTATATTCGCGCCTTTTTTACTGATATCAAACTTGATATCAGATCCTGCGAGCGGAGAAGATGATGAATATTTTCGAATGATACCTACATCACCTCTCATCTACGGCTTATGAAGGTTACACCCAAAAATCAGGCTCATGTCGCATCGGCAATAGTTAATGTCGAAGCTGTGTGCAAATCTTCATCAAGGGGCATTTACCACCACACGCCGCTTATGGAAAGGGGGAGATCACTCAAGCGCAAGACTGACTACGGAAAAAGCCCCCCCTTTGAAACCGTCATGTCTCAGAGTCAGGATTGCACCATTTTTGACGAACCTGACTAATCATCTCGGAATTAATCTTCTCCGCGGCCGCGCGGGCCTCTACAAATTGCAAACCATCAGTGATCCAATGGGCAAGATCAGGCTGACTTAAAGAATAAAAAACCTGACGTCCATCGCGTCGCTCAACCACCATCTTGTGGGCACGCATCAAAGCCAAATGCTGTGAAACTCTCGTAGCACCAAGATTTATTGCTCGTCCCAACTCATTCACAATTAACTCACGGCCACGCAGTGCATCAACAATTAAAATTCGATCACGATGCGCTAACACCTTAAAAACAATAGCTAATTCCTTAACAATCTCCCGCCTATTCATCATCAATAAATCCCTTAGCCTACCGCACAAGTGTTTTGCGTTAAAGGCATCCAACACATTCCAAAATAAAACATTAAGCTAATACGAAGCGAGAACTACACAGCAAAAATCATATACCGGCGTGTTCACAATCACGCGCGTGGCGTTTTATTTTCCTTCATTTTTTACCTTAGAAGCCTATGATCAAGCCTAGCTTTGACATTATCAAAAAATCCCTTAAGGACTGCAAATCATAATCGTTTAGAAAGCAAGATTACCCTCGCAGTTTTTTGTAAAATAAGGAAAATACCATGTTTTCTCTCCCCTCCCTGAACCGGACCCTGATAGGTGCCCTTTCATTATCTATTGCAGGCGTCCTACCGGCAAACGCAATGGGTCTGTTTGATTTCGACCCTGCTCCTGGCGGCGCCTATGTATCCGGCTTCGGCGGTATCAATTTCGGCAACGACTACACTTTTGAAGGTGTACAACAACCAGAAGCCGGCGCTCCTGGAAATGCCGGCGGCTTGGCATCTGCTTTTGTCGATACAAGCTCGAGCCGGACCTTTGGCGGCGCAGTGGGATATCAACTGCCCTTCAAATATTGGAGCGTTTTTCAACCTCGCCTAGAGGTCGAAGTTGCCAATTTTCGCCAAAACGTTGAAAGCGGCTCTTTCAATGGTGGTAATCAAACATTTATCGGTGACATTAGCGGCACTTCAATTCTTTTAAATAATTATTCTGACATCATTTTTAGCGAAGATCAGGTTATTGTTCCTTATATCGGCGGTGGTCTCGGCGTTGTCTTTGTAGACGCAAATGTCCAATATTTTGGAGCCGCAGCCAACGCGCCTGTATTTGGGTTAGTTGATACGGATACTGCCCTTTATGGCACCATTGCAGCCGGGCTGAGTTTCCGTTTCTCTCCACAACTCGATCTTTATACAGAGGCTCGCTATAACCGCGCAACGAATGTGGATGTTGATCGACGCTTTATTTCTGGCGGCGCTGACCTTTTCAATGCCAGCGTTGAAGATAACCTCAACAATGTATCAGTCATCGGCGGCGTTCGTTTCCGGTTTTAACTGATTTCAACTTTGCAAGTTGAGTATTCAATAAAAAAAGCAGATCCTGACAGGGGTCTGCTTTTTTTGTATAGCCATATGGTAACTATGAATTCACGGCGGCCTGTTTTGCTGTCAATTCACCGCATCCTTGTTTGGCGAGGGCGAGTAACGCCATAAATTGTTCTTCTGAAAATGGGTCCCCCTCAGCAGTCCCCTGAATTTCAACAATCCCGCCACTTCCCGTCATAACAAAATTTGCATCCGCTTGCGCCGTAGAATCTTCGTCATAATCAAGATCGAGCACAAGTGCCCCCGAAACCAATCCGCACGAAATTGCAGCCACACTGTCTGTAATGGGAGATTTGCTAATAATCCCTTGCGCCAAAGCCCAATTACAAGCTTCTAAAACAGCAACATATGCACCTGTTATAGATGCTGTGCGCGTCCCTCCATCCGCTTGCAAGACATCGCAATCCACTAATATTTGCCGCTCACCCAAAATCTTCATATCGACAACAGCGCGCAGTGAACGACCAATCAAACGTTGAATTTCCTGGGTACGGCCAGACTGACCACGTTTCGCCTCCCGCTTCATTCTCTCGCCGGTTGAGCGCGGCAACATCCCATATTCAGCCGTCACCCAGCCTTTCCCACCGCCTCGCAACCATGGCGGTGTGGATTCGTCCCAGCTCGCCGTACACAATACGTGAGTATCCCCGCACTTTACCAAACACGAGCCTTCCGCATGTTTGGTCACCTTGGTTTCCAAAGTTACCGCACGCATTTCATTAAATGTTCGCCCAGACGGTCGCATAAATCTCTCCTCAAATTTTGCTCTTTGGTAAACACGCTTTTTGACGTTGTCGAGCAAAGAAACGAGAAATCTGTAAAACACCCCTTCTTGTTGACGGCAAGACGAATGAATTTTATCGCTCAGATCTAAAGTTCATGTTATTTCTTCTTTATAACTGGACAGAAAACCATTTCGAGATCCCGGATGATACCTCTTGAAGAAATTGACGAGCGCTCACGCGAAGTCTTCCGCCAATTAGTAGAGACCTATATTCGAACCGGCGAACCGGTTGGATCACGCACGCTCTCCCAAGATCAGGCTATACGAGCTTCTGCAGCAACGATTCGAAACGTGATGGCAGATCTGACCGATCTGGGCCTTTTACACGCGCCACACATTTCCGCTGGACGCCTGCCCACGGAAACAGGGTTACGGTTGTTCGTCGATAGCCTGCTACAGGTCGGTGATTTAAGCGAAGCCGAACGCATGGAAATAGAACAACAATTTGAAAAAGGTCCCGTCGAGACGGTTTTAGAAGAAGCCGCCTCGCAGTTAACGGGCCTCACGCAAAGCGCTTCCCTTGTGATCACCAACAAAACTGAGGCCCCCCTGCGGCACTTAGAATTTGTCCCGACAAGCCCTGGTCACGCGCTAGCTGTTTTGGTCTTTGAAGATGGTAGCGTGGAAAATAGGATTATTACCCTACCCCCTGGCCTTCCACCGGCCTCCTTAACCATGGGTAGCAATTATCTGAATGCGCGATTGAGTGGTCAAACTCTGACTGAAGCACGGCGTAAAATTCTCAAAGAACTGGATGAAAACAAAGCAGCTTTGGACGAGCTCACAGCCTCTCTGGTACGGCGCGGCGTTGCGGAATATCCAGGTGAAGCCTCTGGGAACAATAGCAAAAATTATCAAACTGGTAAAAAACGAACGCTTGGCTCTCATGCTTCGTTAATCGTCCGCGGCCGCGGCCGTTTACTCGACGAGACAACACAGTCGGATCTGGAACGGGTCCGCATGTTGTTTGACGATCTTGAGCGCAAGGAAGAGCTCATTGAAATGCTAAGCGCCGCTAAAAATGGTGAAGGCGTGAGAATATTCATCGGCTCTGAAAATGGGCTCTTCTCACTCTCGGGTTCATCCGTGATTGTCGCCCCTTATAAAGATAGCGGGAACAATTTAATCGGGGTTTTGGGAGTCATCGGACCAACCCGCTTGAATTACGCGCGTATCATACCAATCGTTGATTATACAGCTGAACTTGTCTCAAAACTGTTGAAATAATGGTATTGGGCGCGTACATGCTATAACTGGTTTACCATTTTCTGGCATGATATTGTAATACTCACTAATTATGCCGAACGACGGATGCGATTATGAGCAGATTTAACTATCCCCCCAATGCAGGTCAAAACCCCGATCAGGGTTCGCCTGAAGATTTTGAATCCCGTGATATGGATGAAATCCCCTTGTCCGGCGATGATCTGTTTATGGCCCAGAGCGACATAGACGAAGCTAACGACATTCGCGAAGAAGCGCGCTCCCCAATCGGAGACGACTTGCATGATCAGTTGGCACAAAAAGAAAATGAACTTGCCGAAATGAATGACCGGTTTTTGCGCCTCGCCGCAGAAATGGAGAATATGCGCCGACGTGCTGAACGGGAAAAACAGGATGCTGGCCGCTATGCGATTACAGAACTGGCTCGTGACCTCGTCAATGTCGCTGATAATTTCGACCGGGCCCTTAGAACCGTCCCCCAAGATACAAAAGACATAACCCATGACATGGTTGATAGCCTGGTGACTGGATTGCGTCTTACAGAAAAAGAACTACTCACGCTTTTACAGCGTTATAATGTGAACCGTATCTTTCCTGAGGGAGAGCGCTTTGACCCTAACTTGCATCAAGCCGTTGCCCAGGTGCCGGGAAACGGTGTTCCCGCCGGGCATGTTGTTGATGTCGCTCAACCTGGCTTCACCATTGGCGAGAGAGTTTTACGCGCAGCCATGGTGACGATCTCACTGGGGGATACAGGTGGCGATAAACCTGCGCCAGAAGAAACCGATGATCCAGAATCGAATGGCACAGCTGGAGACAATTTGGACACAAGCGCCTAATTGAACCCATGAGCTCTTCTTTATTTCTCAGTGTCGGCGCAATGAAGGCGGGAACGACTTGGTTGCACCAACAATTGGCTAGCCATAAAGATATCCATTTTTGCCCCGAAAAAGAGATCCACTATTTTGCTGATCCTGAAGGCAAATCTTATATGTCTATGAAAGGCAGGGTTGAGCGCTATCAGCAATTGGTCAAAAACCTAAAGCCTGATCGTCTTAATCCGCACGTTCAAAGGAACCTATCTTGGTATGCCACCCATTATTTAGCTCCAAAAATTAATGATGACTGGTATCGATCCCTTTTTGATATTCGGCCACCCATAAAACAAAACACCAAATATGTAGCAGATTTTTCCAACCTGTATGCCAATCTTGATATTGCGGGTTGGGATCATGTTCGCACTGTATTTGATGACGTCCGCGTCGTTTACACGATGCGCCATCCGGGAAAACGGATCTGGTCTCATTTCAAATTTCAACATGAATATAGCGGCCAAGCTCATAAACTCGCGGAAATCAACAGCGAGAAAATCAATCAATTTATCAACAATAAAGCTTTTTCCATACATATTGATTATGCAAAAGCAGTACAAAGTTTACGCGAAATATTGGGGATAGACAGAGTCAAATTTTTCTTTTTTGAAGACTTCAGGGAAAAACCAATCGATAGCTTAATGAAAGTTGAAAGATTTTTAAACATCCGCCCTGGTGAGTACAAAAGCGACCGCCTAAACAAACAGGTGAATCCTTCTTCGAAGTTAGAAATTCCACAAGATTTTAAAAACATTGCCAATAGTCTTCACAAGGAACAATGCGAAAAATTGATTGCACTTGGCTTTACAATACCTGAAAGCTGGAAGGAGTTACTCTAAAGCCCTACGCATTAAATCGGGGCAAGGAGGCCCATTTAGTTATTGCGTCTTTGCATTTGCGCACGATTAAACGGTAACCACTCAACCTAAAAATACTTTCATATCTTTCAGTATGAAGCATAAATTTCAAATTTTTTTTTCATTGACGAGTGAATTCTGCTTCAATCTCTATTTCAACTTCGTTACCAATCACCCCCGAAAATTTCGAGATCCCAAATTCCGTGCGATCGATTTTGGCTGTTGCAGAAAATCCGACCACATAGGCGGATCGTAAAAAATCTCTTGCACCTCCATTAAAGGTGACATCAAAGGCAATGGGACGTGTCACTCCATGCAATGTTAAAGCCCCACTCATCACGCCAATGTTTTCTCCAATTGCTCTGATCTCCTTGCTTTCAAAGATGGCTTGTGGAAACTGATCTGCATCAAACCATTCAGGGCCCATCAAGGTTTGGGCAAATTCATCATTGGCTATATCAAGGCTGGTCATATCAATAATTGCAGAAACTTTGGCCGCGCTGACATCTTCTACATCAAAATCCAGGCTAGCGGAAAAATTTTCAAAGCGCCCGACATAATTTGAAAACCCCAGATGATTGATTTTGAAAATCAGAGACGCATGGCTCTCATCCAAACGATAAGCGCCAGCTCGCAAAGCCGCTACCTCGCTTTTTACATTGGAGGCAACCACTGAAGCGCACCCCCCCAACAAAACGCAAGTTAAGATAAGACATGCAGCAAGTATTTTTCGGCAAAAGGTCATGATATACTCATTTTTAAATCAAAGCACCTCCACTTCAAATTGAATCGCCGAGGTGCTTTAAGTCTTTCTTTTTTCGCAATTATTGCAGTTCAACTGGTACCCACAGACACGCAAAATGCTTTGAGGTAAGTGACAAGATAAAATAGGATAACCAACTATGGCACAACCCAACCCGACCGAACAAGCGCCCATATTAGATCTTTCATAACATTTTTCAGCCCAAACAAGCCGATATGTGGATTAAACTTTTAGCTTGAAAACCGTCTGCCACTTTTTCGTGCCACATCCTAAACGAATATAGCCACTGACTGCATGCCTTCCGCAATTAACGTCCCCTCACGATTCCAATAACGCATCAGTTGGCTTGAATACCCCTCACGTGCAGCCGTTAAACTCGACTCAATATGATACCAACCATCTAATGTTTTTGGCTCTTCAATAATATTAACGATCCAGTTAATTGAACTGATCGGCCCCAAGCGTTTCATCACAGGTAAAGCTGCCGGTGGCAGTACATCGCCAAGCGTAATAAAACTGGCTTCTCCTTGTCGCGATATTTCGTGCTGATGACGTGACCATACGCGCAAATACCCCTTTTCGGCACCACTAACGGGACGCTCCCCTTCAATCAATAGGGTTTGAAAATTTTGAAAGAAGACCGGTAATAATGATTGAAATTGGCGCGGGAGAAAATCATCCGTGTCTTCTGGTGCCGTGGCCGGAGGGGCTGGAAATGATTGTTCAATTTCTGAAGAGCGCGCAGCTCCAAAAACAAAAATACAGTTCGCAACAATTTTTTCATCAGTATAGGTCATCACCTCCACAGAGGTAACATTTCGCCCTCGACGAAGTAATTTGGCAATAAAAATAGGCTGCTCACCTACCGGGCCAATAAAATTAACATTGGCACTGCGTAAAGGAGGAAGATCGGAAAAAACTTTGCGCGCCACCTCTAACGATAACCCTGCCGTCAGTCCACCATAAGATGTGCGCCCCTGACGCCATGAAGCGGGAATCGTACACGTGAAATGAGCATTGTCCTGAGGCAAGCCAGTCGACAATTGAGTGCCTAATGCGTCGACCTCAACACGAGTAATATCGTTGCGCAATTGGTGAAACCCAATAAGTTTATTTTGCTCTCGCGGATCCATAGTGCCTTCACATTTTAGCGATTAGATAAAATCTAGCTCCAAGCCTAACGTATTTTGTCATAAATACTATAAAATGATACAGCGACCAAAACCTCAAAACCAATAATAGTAAAGAACCCTATTTTGAGGGTTCACAAGCCTATAGATTTACATATGGTGCCAATATGCAGTTTCTAATCAATACATTTCAATGGCTCACTCTTGTTATACCAGCCATACTTATTGCCCTGATATCCCGCAAGTGCGTTGCGCGATGGTTTCGCAAAACTTTTTGGCATCAATTCGCTGCATGGTTTAGCGGTCTCATATTGATTGGTTTTTCCGGCTTTCTATTACTATTTTTTTTAGTCGAAATTTTCGATCATTATTTAGCAAAATGCCAATCAACTAAGAATTATTATCTTTGCGCTGAGCATACGTACTTATTGGGGTATCCTGTAATTATCTTTCTCATTGCCTTTGGAATTTTCTTTTTTACTTTTCCGCTATGGCGCATAACCAAGATATTTATATCAACCAGTTAAATTTCTATATTTATCAAAGTGAATTGCCTTCATGAAAAAAATTAATTTCGCCGATAGTTTTCAAAAAATTAACACCCACTGGGATCCCCATGTTGTGGGAAATATAAATGACAGCGCCATCAAAATTGCGAAAATAAAAGGCGAATTTGATTGGCATCAACACATTCATGAAGATGAAGCTTTTATTGTCATGAAAGGGTCGCTTTCATTACAACTACATGATCAAACCATTGAGTTATCTGAGGGAGAGATGTTTATCGTACCAAAAGGCACACAACATCGTCCTGTTGCTCAAGAAGAATGTTGGATCATGTTGATTGAACCCAAAAGCACCCTCAACACGGGCGATGTCGAAACAGAAAAAACAAAACACATTCTAAAAACCCTTTAAAGCCCAGTCCCATTCAAACCGTAACCCTTGCATATTTTAAGGCTTTACCCTGACGCAGTTTCATAATTTTCCCCGAACACACTCTCCCAAAAATATCTAAAAATTGATTTTACAGTCGCTTAAAACGCTTGGAGTAGACGTTCTAAATATTCAATCTCTTCGGGACTGCGACCTTGTTCACTTAGTCGTTTTCGCATTTCTTCAATCAGTTGCTGGGTGCGCACAGGATCAGAAAGATCAGGGACATCAACACTTCCCTCGCCCGTTCCCCCGGTCGGGCGTCCTAACGGATCACGCCCGGAAGCTTCACGTGAAGCATTACCATTTTCCCCCTGTTCTCCTTGACGAGCCTCTTGCTCAGCTAACTGACGAGCGCCGTCGCGCAAATTAGAGATAGCATCATTCATGGCTTCATTAGCGCCATCAAAGTTACCTCCTTCCAGCGCTTTTTCTGCACGCTGCATTTCTCGTAATGCGTCATTAAATGCGTCCGCAGCCTTGCCTTCCGGATCAGGATTTTGTCCACCAGTACCCCCTGCCCCCTGTTGATTACCAGCCGATTGACTGTCTTCCAATCCATCCAGAAGCTCTTCAAGTGCCCTCGCAATAGCCTCTTGCTCTCCGGCTAGATCACGGCCATCGCTGCCAGGTTCTTGCCCCCGCTCAAATGATTCATCAGATAGTTCGCGTTGACGGCCAATCAGCTCCCCGGCTAGCTCACCAGCCCCCGAAGCCTCATCATCTGGAGCCGCTGGCACCCCCCCTTCACCGCCGCTTCCCTTGGTCAGTTTCAAGTTTTGCAACAAACGCTCTAAATCTCCCAAAAGTTGACGGGCCGCATTATTGGCACCTGAATCTGAGAGATCCCCAATACCGTTCAGCATTTCTTGAATCGTATCAGTACCAATTTGATTTTCACCCTCTCCGCCCCCTGGTGGGCCATCAGGGATACCGACGGCCGCTAGCGCTTGCAGATAATTTTGAATGGCTTCTTGAAGGTCTTCCGTCAGGCTCGCCACTTTCTCTTGAGATTCATTCGCCTCCAGTGCTCGTCGTAAAGCTTCGATCGCTGCTTCTAAGCGGCGGCGAGCCAATTCTAATGCTTTGTCCTCAAGCTCAAGAGCCAATGGCCAAAAGTGATCAATTGTATCCGCATACCGATCATCGCGCTTACGTTGAACCCGCCAAAAGGCATCGCGTAAAACGAGATATTCCGCCGTATCTTCATAAAACTCCTCAGGCAAAACAGTCAAAGCATTGAAAGCATCGCGAATTTTTTGAATTCCCCCGAAACCCACCGCTAACGACTGACGTTGCTCAATTACGGATTTAGCAAGCGGATTAAAGAACTCACGTTCCTCGAGTGTCATCGCAAGCTCTTGTGTGCTTCCCCTTTGCCCTGCGCCATCAATCACAGTAACTTTTAATAATATATCAAGACCGGCCCAAGGATCGCTGATTAGCGGCACTGTAATTTTTCGGGCACCGCTAGCACCAATCCCACCATCAAGGGTCACTTCGCGAATTTCACTTAGAGAGTCTTGATCAAACGCGACACTATCAAGAGGGCGGTCCTGATCAGGATCAAGCCGAAATTCCAAAAGAGCTTTTGCTGATCCATAATCATCTTCAAATCGATAATGCACGACAAGGTTTTTTGCCGTATTGAACACCGGTGGATTGATGATCTCAACTGTCGGAGCACTATCTTCAATGGCAAGAACAGGCCATAGGCCAACCTCATCCCCGAGCTTCAAATCAATCAAACCATTCTTGGTTATCTGATGAACCAGTCTTTGTGCGTCTCTTTTTCGTGTTCTGGATGAATTTTGCTTTTCTGACAACGCATCATCAAGCATCGGCAAAGCGTCAACCCTCTCCCCCTCGGTATCAACGTAAGATAAGCGCACACCCCGCTTACCGTTCACTTGAGCTATCATGAGAGAGCCCGCAGGTATATCAATTTGATCTGCCAATTCTGGAAGTGCATCCCCGCCACGTGTCAATTGAAGGGGCGCTACTCCGGTATATCCAGGTGGTTCAATCCACATATCCACACGGCTTGCCACCACTTCCCGCGCACTCGTGGGATTAAATACCCCATGAAGACGAAGCCAGCGTTCAGGACCTGCTGCGATAAAGCCTAAAATTAACATGCCTAACACGGCAAATCGAATGGCATGGGGATCGAAGATATCTGCGGTGTTATGAGGGCGATTTAGGCGTGTTTTTGCGACCAACTCAAATAGCCGATCCCGGTGCGCGTGCCATAAAATCAAATCCGCAGGTGGCTCGTCCGTAACAGCGTCCTTCGGCGCATTGAACAAATCATCTTCAAGAGCACGCAATGGTGCATGTTTAAGATCACTATCTTCTTCAAGCCGAACAAGCGCAGAGCGCCGCGATGGCCAGGAGAAATTACGATAAGATTTAGACAAGGCATATAGCGTCAACGCCAAAACAAAAAATAAGCCTGCCCAATGAACCCAATCTGGCAAAAGGGTCAATATACCAAATAATCCAAAAATAATAAGGATACTGACTGGCGCGAGAACAAGCAAAGCGGCTGGCCAGGCATTTTCCCAAAATAAAACAGCGCGCGCTGCTAAAATCTTTGGAAATGGCAACAATTGTTTCATTTTGGACCGATTTTGGGTACGTTTCATCGTCATGGTTTTTGCAATCTACACCAACAAGCAGAGCAAATCATCTGCCCGTAGATTATTTTATAAAGTATTTTGTCGTGATTAGTCTTCGGCTCGTCGCGTTTCATATCATAAATGAGGAAACTTGATGTTATCGCTATTGTCATTAAAACGCCGCCGTCAATTAACACAAATGGCCCTTAAAGAGCGCTCGCATCCTTTCAATCAGTCAATCGCTGTTGTTCTCGTAGTGATCTATAATATCGCGGGATTTACTGATGTTTTATCAACAGAATACGCAATAAAATCCGGCGCCGCTTATGAATACAACCCTTTGATGCGCAGCGCGATGGAAAGTTTGTCTTGGAGCGAAGCCTGGGTGATGATCAAATTGCTCCTACAATTTACCGTTTCTGCCATGATCGTCTGGTTTCCAAGTCGCACAGTAATGAGCATTTTTGCCGTCGCTGTGACAACGATTTGCTTTGTTGTAACAAGAAACCTGATGATTGCAGGATTACTCTAGGCAATGATCGCTAATTGGGTTTTCCATATCTTCACGCGATCATTCATTGAACATAAGTCACGCCAATTCAGGAAAGCATATAAATAGACAGAAGCAGGGGGGAGGAGAAGAACCAAGAGTAAATTGGGGTATATTGATCTGCAAGAGTGCATTGATCACTCTTGGTTCTTTCAGGGAACTTCAATCGGTCACTCTTTTGCCGATTGAAAAAAGGAGGAGCCCAGCCACGTATGTCTAGGGCGCGACATATTCGAGGCTGGGCTCCACTAATTTTTATATTGTACCTATGAAATCAAGACCACGTTTGCGGCCATCATCATCCATGCCATAACCAACGAGAAAGTCATCTGCACCAGCTTCAAAGCCAACAAACTCAGCATCAATGTCTTCACCCCGGCCAGTATTCTTTCTAACCAATACGGCGATCATCACTTCTTTGGCACCACGATCCATGACCATCCGTTTGGCAAAATGAAGAGAGCGCCCAGTATCAAGCACGTCATCAACCAGCAAAACTGATTTATCAGTCAGATCGAGTGAGAAATCTTTCAACAATGTAACAACACCGGAAGAACTGCGCGCCCCGCCATAACTTGATAATTGGACAAAATCCACCTCAGGGTCATGGCCTATTCTGGTCAAGGCCCGGTGCAAATCAGCCGCGAAAATATAGGCTCCGGTTAAGACCGGCGCCATGATGAAATCTTGCGGCAATACCTTAGCAATATCACTCGCCATAGACTGCGTGCGCTCAGCAATCTGTTCTGCAGAAAATAAAATATCCATAAGTGTTGTGCTTAAAGAGTTTCTTTGCTCATGAAAAGACTGGAATCTGACAAGAATCCCTCATATCTCGCCTTGATATATTATAACGGCTAGATTATAAAAAATTATGTGGGTTAAAACTTCATATCAATCGCTTACATCGCGTCTTATTGCCCAGGGTTCACCTCTTTTGATGAGTTCACCTCTTTGGAGCAAGCTTTTGGGCTTAGGGCTCATGGTTTTGATGGCGATACAGATGATCAATTCTGCTCATGCCGGTGAAGATGCTGGCGGGCATGATGAACGTATGTGTATCGCTTGTCTTAGCGCAGACCGCGAAGATGAACCTGACCCAAGTCAGGACAAACCCTCTAAGAAAAAAAATAACACTTTTTTTGACCACTTCACTGATAAAGCCGCTAATTGGGACTATCCAGCTTCCCTCATATCTCCATATGAGCTTGAACAGCGTGCCGTAATGGTTACCACCAATAGCTTTGGCTGTTCATGTGACTGTACGCTCATTCTATCGTGCCGGGCCCCGCCTGCCTAAAACCTGAAATTTAAAGTTAGTTTTTTTATTTCAAGTCCCATTTCTAAATCTTTTTTTTATCAGTCTTTTTATCAGTCTGGTAACCATCGCCTTCTCGTTTGGGCGATTGAAATGGTCAATTACAAGGCAAATCGTCATGACAAACAAACACATTAAACCCAGTTTAAAAACACAAACCCTTCTCAGCTCTTGCTACAAACCTATGATCGCTGGAGCTTTCGGCGCTAGCCTTTACATGCTTCCGATAACGGCCACTTCTGCCCAAGATCAAGCCGCGGAGCAATTAAAAGAGTTGGAAACGCAACATATTGATCTTGATGAAATTGTTGTGACCTCATCTCCTTTTTCAAGGCCCCTTGGCCAAACAATTTCGGGCGTTTCTATTCTCGAGGGCGAAGCGCTAATCGATCAACTCGAAGGCTCGATTGGCGAAACATTGCGGAATCAACCCGGTGTTACATCAACCTTTTTTGGCGCGGGTGCTTCTCGCCCTATAATTCGTGGTCTGGGCGGCGATCGCATTCGCGTTCTTGAAGATGGCATTGGTACATTTGACGCTGCACAAACCTCGCCTGATCATGCTGTTCCGATCGAACCTGCTCTTGCAGAAAAAATCGAAGTGTTCCGCGGCGCCGCATCTTTGCTTTATGGCTCATCAGCTGCTGGCGGTGTGGTTAACACTGATACTGGCAAAATCCCATCTGCTGTTCCTGAAGGTGGAATTGATGGTGCTGCAAGATATTCGCATTCTACTGTGAATAATGCGGATGAAGTTGCCGTTGGCCTAAACGCCGCATTAGGCCAACTTGTTCTCCATGGGGAATATTTCTTTCGTGATGCAGATAATTATGACATTCCCGGACTCAATGGATCAGATCAGTTAATTGCAGCCCTTTCCACTCAAGCCAGTGAAGATGGTGAAACCTTCGATCCTGATGAGGAATTTGCTAATGGCTTTGTTCCCAATTCAGATCTTCGCACCTCTGGCGGTGCCGGTGGCTTCTCTTATGTCTTTGATGGCCCCGTTGAAGGCTTTCTTGGGTTTTCCGTATCGGTTCTCAATTCTAACTATGGCGTACCTGCCGGTATTTTGACCGAAGAAGATTTAGAAGGCGAGGAGGAAGAAGGCGAATTTGAGGGCGAAGAGGAAGAAGAAGGTATCCGCATCGACCTGGAGCAAATTCGTTATGATATAAAAGGTGAATTTGCAGGTGACTTTGGTTTATTCGAAAAATTCAAAATCCGCCTTGGTTATGGCGACTATGAACACGCAGAGCTTGAAGGCGATGAAGTCGGTACTTTTTTTCAAAATAATGAAATTGAGGGACGCTTGGAAGTCGTTTCAAAACCATGGGAATTTGGAGGCGGCGAATTGCGTGGTGCTTACGGCATTCAAGGACGATTCAGAGATTTTTCAGCCATAGGTGCCGAAGCCTTTGTCCCGCCATCAGAGCAAACACAGATTGGTATTTTCGCCTTACATGAGTATCGTAACGGCAATCTGCTCATTGACTTTGCAGGACGGTACGAAAACGTCAATAATGAGACCGGGGCATTTATTGTAGAAGAAGACGGCGATCCTATCGCTGTAGATAATAGCTTTGACCTATTCAGTGTATCTGGCGGTTTGGGGTATCAACTGACAGAATCTGTCTTTGCAGGCGCCAATATATTCCGTACAGAGCGTGCGCCTTCCCTAGAAGAGAATTTCTCTTTTGGGCCTCACCTTGCAACCCAAAGCTTTGAAGCCGGGGATGCAAATCTTGAAGAAGAGAGAGCCTTTGGCATTGAGGCAACTGTACGCGGTGAATTTGGCCCTTTCACAACCGTCTTAAATGGGTTCTACACAAACTATAATGACTTTATCTTTGAGCAAGAAACCGGAGAAATTCTCGATGGTTTGCCAGTCTTTGCCTTTACAGCAGTAGATGCAGATTTCAGAGGGTTTGAAGCGCAAGTCGACTTGGATTTGGGGGCTCTTGACTCTGGACTTGGGCCGATAAACTTTGCCTCTCATGGTCAACTCTCTGTGGTGCGCGCCACATCTTCAGACCTTCAAGACAGAGATTTACCGCGTATCCCGCCGCTTTCGACATTATTTGGCTTTTCTGCGACCAATCAGTTTGTAACTTTTAGAACTGAGCTGGAATATGTAACTGCGCAAGACAATATCGCTTCATTTGAATTAGCTACTGATGATTATGTTTTCATCAATACCTTCTTCACTATCAGACCTTTCAAGAGCAATAAAAACATTGCCTTTGATATTCGCGCCAGAAACCTCAATAATGCAGAGGGCCGGGTGCATTCTTCTTTCTTGAAGGATACCACCCCGCTCCCGGGCCGGGACATCAGATTTGCCGTCAGAGCCGGGTTTTAACTTAAGGTACCGTGTCGCCAAATTGGATCACCAATTTGGCGACATCGATACGCAACAAACCTTAAGAGCAAAAGAGGAACACTACAAAAAAGTTTTTTGTTCTAAGGTCAAAAACCACACACAATACTCTATCGGAAGGTAAAGCACCTCGGCGGCTCAATTTGAAGTGGAGGTGCTTTAATGAATGATTAGCCGGATTGCCCCATCGCGCCGGGCCACATAAATAGCATCCTGTTCTGGCGCAACTGAGATACTTTTTACATCTTTAGTTTTCATGATTCGCCCAAGCACATCCCCGAATTCAGATGTAACAATCATACCGTTGTCAGTCCCGACATATAAAGTATTAGACTTTCCCTCTGCGATATCCGAAAGGGTTGAGATATCCAATCTGTCCGCTAACCCTTTAAGCTCAACAAAGGTTTCAAATTTTGTAACCTCTAGAGAGATATTAAGCATTAACACCACTATTTTAAGGTTTGTGGGATCGCTGATATAGAGATGCTTCTGATCTTGTGAAAGCGTCAACCCTCCCGGTACAAAAGGAATATCGATTAAAGGATGCGTAAAGCCATCAGCATCTACGCGATATAAAATCGCACTATTGTTCTCGCGGTTTATGTCAAGAAAGAAAATAGAGCCTTGCTTGTGAAGAGTCAGGAATGAAGGACAATCAAACTCTTTTCCACCGCTTTGATTGGCAAGTTCTGTTTCGCCTCCCCCCCGTAAATTCAAAGCAATAATAGATCCTCGCGTGCAAGAAGCCACATATAGATGATTAAACTCCTCTCCTTGAACCATATCCGATATTTCCCGGCTCGAAAAAATCAACGCACCACCATTTTGATTTTTCCAACTGTATAAATCTGTGTTATCTGTATAAAGATAATTTTGCGCATTCGCTAAAAATACCCCGGCATTGATAGCTTTAGAATCGCGCGTTAGTTTCTCTAACTTGACGATACGACCAATTCTTACCTCAAGATCTCCATCAAAGTTTTCAACATGAACCCGGCTACAGGCGAAGGTTATCGCCATTAATAAGAGGCTATACCCTATCCGACGATTACGAGTATATGACACTCCTTATCTCCTTTTCATAAGTATCTAATCGAAAAATCGATTCTATCTATCTGCAAACTGCTTTTTTTGCGCTTCCGGTTCTAAAAATTAGACTTTCGCCAGATCAAAACGAATTTCCCGATATATACTTAGAAAAAATGATTAATGTGAATACCCATCAACGTATCGGTAATCACTTATACGCATGGCATTAAAATGCCAACATCACGGTTGTTATAGTTTTGTATTTTTCGGGCACGGATCATTGTACTCAAAAACATATGAATGGCCTTCTGTCCGGCGGCATAGAAACTAATAGTTTTGCGTTAAATTATCAATAGCCCGGAAAATTGGCAACTCACCAGCTGCAATACGATCTCTTGAGGGCGCTGGCTGGCCTAATCGCGCCCTATACACCCAAAGGTTGGTCAAAACACTTTCCGCAAAGTTACGGCTTTCTGTATTCGGGATACTTTCAATGAACAACAAAGGATCATCAATTTCCATCTGTTTTTTCCAACGGCTTAAATTTCCCGGTCCTCCGTTATATGCGACCGCCATATGCAAAACATCTCCCCTCGCAGCATTATCAAATAAATGATTAACGTATTTCTGCCCAAGTTCGAGATTAAATGATGGGTCATAAAGACGATTCCGTCCACTAGCCCTTTGCAATGAACGGTCACGACCAATAAAACTTGCTGTACGCGGCATCAATTGCATTAATCCGCGCGCACCTACGCGGCTAGTCGCTTCGGTTTTAAATTTTGATTCCTGTCTCATCAATGCATAAAGAAGCGCGCGGTCTGTTTTAAATCCTTCTGTCGGTTTATAATCAGGAATGGGAAACAAAGCCCCATGCAAATAATTTTTACCAAGATTATACCCAGAACCCGGCAAGGCAATATCGATCTGGGCAGCTGGTAAGCCTAATGCCGCAGCAATCGCCACCAGATCATAATCCTCATGATTTTCAATTCGTCCATTAGCCCGGCGCAATTCAAGATCAGCTTCTTTCTTCATGCCAATTTGCGCAAGTGTCGCCGCCCTCTTCACGCCCGGTATTTTTGCAGAAAGACTGGCAAAGGCACCGTCCGTGACCAATGGATCAGACCAATTATAATTATAGGTTCTCCCTAGCTGAGACAGCGCCAATTGCCCGTAAAACGTAAAGGGATAACGCGCAGCTAAATCGAGATTTTCAACTGTGCGATCCATTTCACCCAACATTAAGCCCATACGTGCAGCCCAGAACGCGGCCCCGGATCGCAGTGAGTCTTCTTGATAGGGAACATTAGCCATCGCTTGAAAGCGACGATAAGACCGGCGAATATCTCCCTCTCGAAATGCAATGAGTCCATCAATCCAGTATGCCAGTACTGCGGTATCTCCATTTCTATCGGCAACACTGCTGGCCATTTTTTTTGCTTTGGCCTGATAACCTTGATAATAAAGGCTGGCCGCAACCCAAGAGCGCATACGATCATACTGGCGTTGTGATATATCGCGGCGCTGTGCGCGTGCATCAATATATTTCAAACCTTCAAGGGCTCTAGACTCATTAATTAGATAACGTACACGGCCTTGAATTTGTGTTATTCGGCGTCCATTTCTCTCGTCACGATCTTGCTGTAAGAGAGGATGAAAGTGGGTACTCTCCTTCTGCCGCCATTTGCGCCTCTCAGGAGCTCGCGGATTGCTCGCATTTTTTGGACGACGCTTGCGCGCCAATGCATATATTTTATCTGCATCAGGATGATCCGCGTAATAAGCCATCCATCTTTTTAATTCTGAAAATTTGCTACGATAGGCTGTCGGGTGCAGATAACGCTGTTTTTGCACATACCCTAATAAGATTGGGTTAGACAGTTGTGCTATTTTTGCGTCTGCTTTTTTTATTTGCCCCCGTTCCTGAAGGTCAAAAATTTCCCGATATAAACTTTCGTCTTGAGGTGTTAATATTTTCAAAGGGTCATCTGTGTAATCGGAACTAGACGAAAATGATGCAGACTGATTTTCAGCCTCAACAATCAAACTCGCAATATCAACGGTGTTTGCCCCATATTGGCCATCCGTCTGAGCGTTGGCATTATGAACGCCAAATTGGATCATGAGTGAGACTAAAAGCGCAAATAGCGAATTCACCGGCTTACACATACGCGATACATAACACATAGAAGGCACCTTACGAGGATTATGAAACTTAACCGTTCAGTTAAAAGTCTTAAACTTTTCTTACGTTCCCAATCGAAAAAGAGCATTGACCGAGTTAATTTTCTATTAACTTATCACGCACCAACTGCAAATCTTGCCAAACAAGGCGCTTAGCTTGCGGGTTGCGCAAGAGATAGGCCGGGTGAAAAGTTGGCATGACCGGAATTACTTTTCCCGCTTTAGTTGTTAGTGACTGCCATTTTCCCCTGGTCTTCATAATCCCCTTTTTATCAAGCAACGCTTTCAAAGGCGTAGCGCCCGCGATGAGGATAATTTTAGGGTTGGCCAATTCAATTAAGCGCTCGGCAAAAGGGCGACAAATCATCATTTCTTCATCTGATGGCGTTCTATTCCCCGGGGGGCGCCAAAAAATAACGTTGGAGATATATGTATTTTTGAGGCGGTCTTGACCAATCGCGGCAAGCATTTTGTCAAGCAAAAGCCCTGCCCGCCCAACAAAAGGGCGTCCCTCGCGATCCTCATCACGGCCAGGGGCCTCACCCATTACCAGTAAGGGCGAACCGAATGTGCCATCCGCAAAAACCGTATGACGCGCGCCCTTTTTCAAGGCACAACCGTCAAAACGACGCAATGCCTCTTCCAAAGCTGCGATATCTTGACTGCCTTTAGCTTGTGTTGACGCCAAGGCCACAGCCTCCGCTGGACTTACATTACTTGCATCTGGGCGGATAACGCCCGTCGTTGGACGCGGTTTTAAATTTGTTCCTCGTGACAGCGTATCGCGCGCCGATGATTGATGATGATCGCGCTCACTTGTTCCAGGTGAACCATCAGCCTTTAAATTTCCCCCTTGTGGGACAGCCCCAGAATTCAAACCTTGATCACTGCGAAATTCCTCGAAAAAATTACAGGGCTTTGATGCAGTTGCAACATCCACCCCCATATCCCGATACCAATGCAGCAAAGCCCGCAAAGCTGTAGGGTCATAATTCATTTCGGATTGATCAATACTCATTAAGATAGAGTAACCTCTTTCATCAAAATGGTGAACATGAATGGGGTTAAAAATCACAAAGAATCTCGGATTTATTATGATTATCACTTAACACGCGATGTTTTAAAACTCCTCCTTAATATCCATTGTGATAGTGTAGGTGCCCTTCGCCTTTTCCGTCTTTACCCTCGACAGCCCCTTACAACGAAACTCATTTTTATGTCTTCAAGCTGGTCACATAATAGGTTTTTATCGTCTCTCCCTGCAATGGGCCCTTATCAATTGCTCAATGCGAAAGTGCCAATCGGCGCACTTTTACCTGCTCATCCATTGAAACCAAAAAAAGTACACACCCTAAAAGCTGATGTTGAAGGATTGTGTCTTGTCAATATTGGGGTCAGCGGTGATGGCATTCTTACAGATATTCAACACGTCTCAGATCATCATCATGAACACGCACTCGTGGGGGGACCGAATATCGATCTTCAAGGGCGCATTATTTTTCCGCGCCTGGCTGAGCTTCATGCCCATATTGACAAAACCCAAACATGGGAGCGCGCGCCCAATCTTGACGGATCGTATAGCGGCGCAAAGACCGGGGCTAAGGGAGATCGAAAAACACCTTGGTCAGAAGACGATGTTTATCGGCGCATGTCATTTGCGATGGCTTGTGCCTATGCCCATGGTACTCGATCACTGCGCACCCATATTGATAGTCAGAAAAAACGTACCCAGCCCAGTTGGAAAATATTTGATCAAGTGCGTCGCGAGTGGGCCGGTAAAGTTACCCTGCAAGGTGTGGTCTCTTTAGGTGTTGGAAAAATCATGGGACCTTATGGCGATAAACTTGCAAGACTTGCAGCAACCTATGGTGCACATTTTGGTCCGGTGATTTATCCGTCCAAACAACAAAAAACAGAAATTATTCGCGCCTTTGAATTAGCCGAACGATACGGATTACCGTTAGATTTTCATGTGGATGAAACCTTGGACCCTACCGCCAATGGGCTGGAAAAAATTGCGAATATTGCGATCGAACGCGGATTTACAAACTCTATAGTCTGTGGACATGTGTGTTCTTTAGCTCTGAAAGATGACGAAGAGATTGCCGCTATTTTATCGCGTGTAAAACAAGCCAATATCGGTATTGTGGCTTTACCCATGAGCAATCTGTATTTACAAGATCGAGCCTTAAAAAACGCGCCTCTATTTCGTGGCACTGCTCCTATGAAAGATATTTTCAATGCTGGCGTATACTTGAGCCTAGGCGGAGATAATGTGCGCGATGCTTTTCACCCTTATGGTGATTTTGACATGGTTGAAGTTTATCGTGAAGCTGTTCGCATTGGCCATCTCGATAATTCAATTGGTCAGTATGCAAATTGTATTTCGCATAATCCCGAAAAATTGATGGGCTTGGAAAACCCTTCCATTTTCTCGCCTGGGCAGAAGGCAGACATGATCGTTTTTTCAGGAACTAGTTTTTCTCAAATTTTTTCGCGCCTTGGCGCACCGCGCCAGATCATAAACGCAGGCAGGTTAATTGAGGCGACGTTACCAGACTTTCCAGTTGAACTATAAGCACCGACAGCAAGGGGCTCAAATAGCCCCCCCCCCCCTAAGAGAGATCGGATGGGGAGGCCGACATAGCCTTAATAAAGGGTTTTGTTCGGTTGCGATATAGGGCACAAATGAGTATCACCGCACTAAGCGATACTCTATTCTTTGTGTGAAAGGTCTCTTGATAATGATCAAACCTCTTATTGCTGGCAATTGGAAAATGAATGGGCTGCGTAGCGCGCTTGAAGAAATCACGGCGCTTGAAACGCTGCTCGATGATCACCCCCCTCAAGCCCCCTGTGATATCCTGATTTGCCCGCCCGCCACACTGCTGTCTTCTATGCAAACTGTAGCGAAAACCACTTTGGTTGGCGGGCAAGATTGCCACCCCAATCAGTCCGGGGCTCATACAGGAGATGTGAGTGCGCAGATGATCAAAGATAGTGGGGGCCAATTCATCATTGTCGGTCACTCTGAGCGACGAGCAGACCACGGGGAAACTGACGCCACAATCAACACCAAAGCGCAAGCCATTCTTGCGGCCGGATTAGCACCCATTATTTGTGTGGGGGAGAGCCGCGCGGAACGTGAACAGGGCCTAGCGCTTGAGATTGTTGAAGCGCAATTAAAAGGCTCTATGCCCACCTCTCCTCTTACACCGCAAATGGTCATTGCCTATGAACCGGTTTGGGCGATCGGAACTGGCCTGACGCCAACTCTTGAGGATATTGACGAAATGCATCGCCACATTCGCACCTTGGTCACCGCGGATACGAGGATCCTTTATGGCGGCTCAGTCAAACCCGGAAATGCCAAAGAGATTTTAGCGATTAATGATGTTAATGGCGCATTGGTTGGGGGAGCAAGCCTGAAGGCGAGGGACTTTCACGCGATTATCACGGCTGCATGATCAAATGCGCAAACCTATGTTCATAGGCTCGTCAAAATGCTAATGCGCATCTATATTTTTTCTAATCTCAGCAGAGTTACCTTTTACCATGCGCTTTTTATTGCTCCTTTCTATCGTAATCTTCTTGCTCATCTGTTCATCAAGTTGCACGACAATGCGACTTGAAAAAAAATATCCGCCCATCGGTGAGTTTGCACTTATTGAGGATCAAAAAATTCACTTTCTCGAACTTGGTCCAAAAGACGCACCAGGCCCGCCGCTGGTGATCTTACATGGTGCGAGCGCGAACCTTAACGATACCAAGCTCGCTTTGGGAGACAAGCTTGCAAAAAACCATCGGGTTATTCTAATCGACAGACCCGGGCGCGGATACTCAACCAGACCTGATAATGGTCATGATCTCGATGTACAGGCACAGCTTATTCATCAAACACTTGAGTATCTGGACGTTGAAAAGCCAATTCTTATTGGACAAAGTCTTGGAGGCGCCGTCGCACTGGCTTATACGCTTCGCTATCAAGAACGAATGAGCGCTGCAGTCCTGCTGGCTGCAGTAAGTCACGAATGGCCAGGCCGTGTTACTTGGTACAACAAAGCATCGGGCATACCTATTTTAGGACCCCTCCTGAGACGGACGATCATCCCCTATTACGGTCAGTGGGTCGCGCCCAAAGGAGTTGCAGGAACATTTTGGCCGCAAGCGGCGCCTATCGATTACTATGAAAAAGCGGGAATCGCACTTCTATTTCGCTCGAAAGATTTTAAAAGTAATGCGGCTGATGTTTCTCACTTAAAGGACAACATTAAAAGAATGCAGGAGCGCTACGCAGAGATTAAAATTCCCGTAGAGATTTTTGTGGGCACACATGATACGACCGTTAGTCCGACAATTCATAGCTATCGGCTCGCCAAACAAATTGAAGGCGCAAACTTGACCATTATTAATCAAGTTGGCCATGGCCTTCACCATAGCGCTGCCACGCAAATTATAACGGCTATAGACGCTCTCTCGAAACAAATATCGACGCCCCCACCAGTGACACTTCCTTCTCCCACTAATGAATCCCCTCTGGAATAGGTCGTATATTGATCATTTAAAGAAAATTAATGGGAAAGCTTGCCTCAAATAGTCCAAAATACGCACGAGACCTGAAGCCGTTTGCGCTGAAGATCCGATCAACGCCATTACACAAATCTCGTATGCTGTTAAGCCATTTAAAGCAATTTTGAATGGATCTGAATCACAAAGATGCTCTATATTATTATATTAACCCATCTTTTCGAGGTTAAAAAAGAAAACAATCAATAGCTTCCCAATTGGCGGAAAATGCCCTCACCCTCAAACAAGCCAATTTATGTTGTATGTTGGTTTACTGATTGTTTAAAACATCCATGACTGTAAAAATATCCTTATCACCACGCCCACACATATTCAAAAGCAAAATCTGATCCTTGTCCATCTGCGCAGCCTTATCGAACGCACGGGCTAAGGCATGGGAAGGTTCAAGCGCCGGGATAATCCCCTCTAAACTGGCACATAATTGAAAACATTTCAGCGCTTCTTCATCTGTGGCCGATAAATATTGAACACGGCCAATTTCATGGAGCCATGCATGCTCCGGGCCGATACCAGGATAATCCAGTCCCGCAGAAATAGAGTGCGCATCAATAATTTGACCGTCATCGTCTTGCAATAAGTAAGTGCGATTACCATGCAAAACCCCCGCACGCCCCCCTGTTAAGGAAGCCGCATGTTGATCGGTATCAACACCGTGACCCGCCGCCTCAACACCAATAATTTCCGTATCATGATTATCAAGGAAAGGATGGAACAATCCAATTGCATTCGATCCCCCGCCAATGCAAGCCATAATCGCATCCGGCAATCTCCCCTCAGCCTCTTGCATTTGTTGTTTTGCCTCATTACCGATCACAGACTGAAAATCGCGCACCAATTCAGGATAAGGGTGGGGGCCAGCTGCCGTACCAATAATGTAGAAAGTATCATCAACATTGGTCACCCAATCGCGCAATGCCTCATTCATGGCGTCTTTTAAAGTGCCTGTACCTGATGTTACGGGAACAACCTCCGCGCCTAAAAGCTTCATCCGAAAGACATTCGGTTCCTGACGCTCAACATCAGTTGCTCCCATATAAATGACGCATGGCAAGTTAAACCGAGCACAAACTGTTGCCGTTGCAACGCCATGTTGCCCCGCTCCCGTTTCAGCAATGATACGTGTCTTTCCCATCCGCTTCGCCAACATTATCTGGCCAATACAATTATTGATTTTGTGCGCCCCGGTATGATTAAGCTCATCACGTTTTAGATAAATCTTGGCACCTTTTCTCCCCCGGTCAGGTGCTGCAACACGCTCTGCGCGAACATAATCTGTTAAGCGTTCTGCAAAATAAAGCGGAGACGGCCTTCCCACATAATGCTTTAAATAATAATCCATATCGGATTGAAAGGCTGGGTCTGTTTTCGCTTTTTTATACTCTTCTTCTAGAGATAAGATCAGCGGCATCAAAGTCTCAGCGACAAACCGTCCTCCAAATTTTCCAAATCGACCATCTTGATCCGGACCGGTACGATAGGAATTTGTTGGCGGCATGAGTGATAGTCCTTTTTTAAGTAAAGCGGTTATACCCCATCCATAGCCCGGCGAGCATCATCAATAAAGTGTTTGATTTTTGACGGGTCTTTTTGTCCCAGCTCGCGTTCCACCCCAGATGAAACATCCACACCGGCAAACTGGGGGTGGGTCTTAACGGATTGAATAGCATCATTGATATTTTGAATATCCAATCCGCCAGCAAGTAAAAAGGGGATGTGACCAGAATAGTCTGATATCAAGGACCAATCAAACTGTGTGCCATGACCACCGGGGCGAGAAGCACTCTTTGGTGGTTTAGCATCAAATAAAAACAAATCTGCCACGCTTTCAAACTGTTCAACAGCTCGAATATCATCATGGCTTGATACCCCGAATGCTTTCCAGATTCCAACCGCAGGATAATCGGATTTAAATTTTTCCAAATCCTGAACTCTCTCCTGACCATGAAACTGAATAATATCTGGTTCAAAAACGTTCATGATTTCATCAATAAATGGCTTTGTCGGATTCACCATCAGGGCGACCGCTTTTATTTCAGTCGGCAGTTGAGGTTTAAGCAGCTTGGCTTCTTGAAGATCCAGATGACGGGGGGAGCGTGGAAAAAAAACAAATCCCAGAAAATCACACCCCGCCTCATGGGCGGCTGCAATTGCGGTTTCTTCGCGCAATCCACAAATTTTTATGAGGTTTGACATCTTGACATCAGCATATGTTGAGCTGGGAAAAATTCCCTGCTTGGCCGCCTATTCACTTGTTAATACTGGTAATGTCTCTCCGGTGCTACTCTGGCCCAATCCAGCATCGGCATTAGCAGTGCCCGATATAGCCGCTTTTTCCTGCAACCACTCTGTTTTCTCTTTTTTCAAAGATTTTAACTCGAGACGCATTTGTTTATTTTTTTGTCGTGCAGGTCCCGCAGAGGACCACATGCCAAACATCCCCAACACCATGCCAATGCCGATCATTAACATGAACCAGGCCCATAAAGGCAGCGCAACGCTGCTTAAAAAGCCTGAGCCATCAGCGAACGGGTTCATACTGACCGAGATTTCCTCACGGTTGGACACCATGAAAATCACCGCGATCAAGAATAAAGGCACCCAGATGATCAATTCAAATAATTTTTTCATAACCCTATCAATGCCACAGTTTTAATTGTGTCGGCAAGGTCCACAAATCAGCTTCTCGCCGATTTTATTCTTGAAGTCATGTGAATTGCTTGAGAAACAGCAAAATTTAGCCCGCATTTTTCGGGTTTAGACGCTCGCGTATTTCTTTACCGGCCTTGAAATAAGGCGACCATTTTTCTTCTATCGCAACCGATTCTCCGGAACGAGGGTTTCGCCCAATGCGCGCGGGGCGATGCTTAACAGAAAAGGCGCCAAACCCGCGCAATTCAACACGGTCCCCTTTGGCCAAGGCTTCCGTGATCTCATCAAAAATGACAGATACCATCCGCTCAACATCTCTGTGATAAAGATTAGGATTTTCATCGGCCAGTTTTTGAATTAATTCCGATTTTATCATGATCTCTCCCTACCAATGAACATGTTGTTCCCCATTCCAGTCCGATAATATAAAACAGTGCTGCCCTCTTCCCGAAAAAATTCATCTAACTACTGCCATGCATCGGCTAGAAACTTGCGCTAGCCAAAACAAGCACTATTCGAGAAAAAGCTATAAAACCATATACTTACATAATTATGAGTTTGTCAAATCAGACGTGCGGCGTCAAGGCGCTTCTCATAGCGCTCGTGAACGGATAAAGATAAGCTCTCGCCTACGCTATCATCATAACGGATCTAAATATGGCCCAACATGAAGACGAAATTGATTTCGGATTTTCAAACGTCAACACGTCTCAAAAGGCAGGTTTGGTGCGGGGCGTTTTTGACAGTGTAGCCAACAATTACGATCTCATGAATGATGCCATGTCGGTTGGTATTCATCGCGTTTGGAAAAAAATCCTTTTGGATCGCATCAACCCGCGACCAGGTCAAACCTTGCTGGACGTCGCTGGCGGGACAGGTGATGTTGCCGTTGGGTTTTTAGCCCGCGCGCAAGAACGCGAACTCCTGCAAACTAAAATGCCAGAGCTTAATACGCCCGCAACCGCTGTGATTTTTGACATTAATCACGCCATGTTAAAAGCCGGGCAAACCCGGAGTAAAAATCAAAAATCAAAAGATTACCCTTTTAACAAACAACTCACCCGGGTCTGTGGTGATGCGGAATGTTTGCCTTTACCCACAAATTCCGTACACGCATATACAATCAGCCTTGGAATCAGAAATGTTACTGACCGTGATGCGGCACTGCGAGAAGCGTACAGGGTCATAAAACCGGGCGGGCGATTTATTTGTCTTGAGCTATCTCATATGATTACCGAGTCCTTGCAAAAACTTTATGATCAATATTCTTTTAATGTTATCCCGTGGCTTGGTGAAAAAATCGTCAATGATCGCGCCTCTTATCAATATCTAGTGGAGTCCATTCGTCGCTTCCCCTCACAAGATATGTTTGCGGAGCAAATAAAACGTGCCGGCTTTCACCGCGTAAAATATGAAAATTTATCTGGCGGTGTCGCAGCACTGCATATGGGGTGGAAAATTTAACACAAAGCCTGCGCTTTTATCATCAGTCTCACAATCATTCTAAAAAAAACTTTAAAAAAATAGTCTATGCTCAATTATTTCAGTGATTTTTTTCGGCTCATGCAGGCCGGGTTTGTTCTAACCCGCCATGACGCATTAATTCCGCTGGAATATGAAAAGGCTCTCCCTTTGCCTTTTCGGGTTTTCGGCAAACTTACACGCATTGGCGCAAAAAAGGAACAAGCAGGACGAGCCCTGCGCCCCGGTGAGCGCCTCGCCAATGCCTTTGAAGGTCTTGGCCCGTTTTATGTCAAAACCGGGCAGTTTATGGCCACTCGGCCCGACATTATTGGTTTTGAGATGGCTGATGATTTGGGGCGACTGCAAGATAAAATGCCACCATTCTCCAAAAAACTCGCCACCGCACAAGTTGAGCAAAGTCTGAACGCGTCCCTGGATAATCTCTTTACAGATTTTTCTGAACCAATTGCTGCGGCCTCTATTGCGCAAGCCCACAAAGCAACAATGTACGATGGCGAAATCGTAGCTGTAAAAATATTGCGCCCGGATATCGAAACGAATGCTGCAAAAGATTTTAGAGCCCTTGCCAGAGCTGCATCATTGATAGAAAAATGTTCGCGCCGGGCACGGCGTATGGAACCGGTAAAATTCATTCAAACCTTGCAAGAGGCTGCTCGCCTCGAACTCGATTTAAGATTAGAGGCAGGCGCCGCATCGCAAATGGCGGATAATCTGGCGCAGGAGCAAAAATTACGCATCCCCAACGTGATCTGGCCCCTCTCAGCAAAACGCGTTTTAACCCTGGAGTGGATTGAAGGAACACCTATCGCGGATTTAAAAACGCTCGATGCGCGCGGTATTGATCGCCCGGCCCTTGCCAACACCGTTATGCAGTCGTTTTTGACGCAGGCCCTTCATCAAGGATATTTCCACGCGGACATGCATCAAGGCAATATGATTGTTGATGAGCGAGGCCGTCTTGCCTTGATTGATTTTGGTATTATGGGGCGCCTTGATGAAGATGCGCGGCGCACCTTTGCGCAAATTATTTATGGCTTTCTAAATCGTGATTATCAATATACGGCTCAAGTTCATTTCGATGCCGGGTATGTCGACAAGCAATATAGTGTGGATGCTTTTGCACAAGCTTTACGGGCTGTAGGTGAACCCATGTATGGTCACAATGCAGATCAAGTTGATATGTCCAAAGTCTTGCAACAATTATTTGACGTCACTGATATGTTTGACATGCATTTACGTCCGGAACTCATATTGTTACAGCGCACAATGGTAACAGTAGAAGGGGTAGCGCGCTTGCTACACCCTCAAATTAATATGTGGGAGTGTGCAGGTCCTGTTATCCGCAATTATATAGCAGACAGCATTGGTCCCAAAGAACAATTCAAACGTTTGCGCGCGGCAACCCTTAAAGCCATTGAGATCGCGCCCCAATTACCGGGGTACATAGAAGAGCTCGGCACCGCCGCCAATAGAATTTCCAATGATCGATTGGGGCTTTCCGCACAATCAACAACAGATCTTGCCAATGCATTGTCTGCACAAGGCCGCGCAACACGGCGCGCGCTTTGGTTTGCCGGGCTGAGCATTCTTGTTCTCGCGAGCGTTCTTATGCTAAAATAATGTGGGTAGGATCGAAATTTACATGAGGCAAAAACAAAATAATTACAAAAAAGAGCGACAAAAATTACATGCGATTGGTGTTTCCAATAATGTTATTGAGCATGTGCTATCTAAGAACCCAAGCAAAAAACCATATATTTTTCTAAATTTTATGTTTATGGCGATAATGGTGATGGGATTGATCGGTATTTTTATATCCATTGAATTCTTGGAAAAAGAGATTGAGTCCCGTATCATAGCCACTTCAAAAACAATAGATATTGTTTTGTATTATCATAATAGCGGAATTGGGCAATTGATCGGAATGTTTGCCTGGATTCTTGCGAGTGGCAGTCTCATATATTTAATTTCAAATAGCAACGCTATCTTTAGAAACAGTGTCTTTGTCTATTCTCTGATCGATAAACGTAATGCCAGTTTCAATCGTTTTCTAAAATTGATGCAAACAACTGAAAACGATCCAGAGGAATTTACCAAAATAATCCTAAATCGTGCCGCCCGCATTTTGTTGATACCTACATTTTTATTGGCAAGCATCGCATTTATTTTTATCGAATTCGAAAACGATGCTTATAAGATGTATACGCACCAAGGTTTTATTCACAAACCACTCCTGCCCTGGAAACCGGATATAACCGGGCATTGGCGTGACGCGATCTATGTAGAGTTAGGTTGCAACCGCGTGACAGGAAAAAATGCAAGCGATGACATAATTTATGAAGTTGGGGTCCGGGGTGGGTATTCACACAGATTAAGTTCAGCCAACCCCCTACAGGGAGAATGGATCGATCATATAGAGCGTATTGATCAATCGATCATGGAGGGCAATGCAGATTTTCGCCGCTGGAAATGGCTCAAAAGAAATCCACTCCATCCTGAATGCCTAAAGACGCAAAGTCGGCGCTATAATGAACAAGATTATCAACGCATATTGAAGCTACTTCGTGTTGAGTCTTTATAATTACAAAATCACAAAACCTCATTCACCCCAATAAAAACTACTAACATAAATTCCATCACGCCTAATTTTCAGCAAACTGACTCTCGCTATCAGCACCGAAATGAAACAAACTGATCAGCCATATTATTGCCCCGCAGCTTTGCTTTACCTATAACTAGCAACCACTTATTCGTAAAACGCTCTAGCCGATAGCTCTCGATTCGGGTACAAAGTTTGAAACTGAGGACCTAGATTATTGTGACCAATCAACCATCTATATTACTGATTATCGGCGGCGGAATTGCTGCTTATAAAAGCCTGTTTCTCATTCGTGAATGTGCAAAACGCGGCATTCATACACGGGCGATCCTAACCAAGGCTGGGGCGGAATTTGTCACCCCGCTTTCGGTTTCCGGTCTAACCGGAGAAAAGTGTTTTTCCGAGCTGTTTGATCTTACCGACGAAGCCGAAATGGGGCATATTCAGCTCTCTCGCTCGGCTGATCTTGTTGTTGTCGCCCCGGCCACCGCTGATCTCATGGCAAAAGCAGCAAACGGCCACGCGAATGATTTAGCTTCCACCACCTTAATGGCAACCGACAAATCTGTGCTAATGGCGCCAGCCATGAATGTGCGTATGTGGGAACATGCAGCCAATCAACGCAATGTCGAGACACTAAAAAAAGACGGCATACTGATGGTTGGCCCGAATAAAGGCGATATGGCTTGCGGGGAATTTGGCCCGGGCCGCATGGCCGAGCCAGAAGAAATTGCCGATGCAATCGAGGCTTATTTTGCAAAAAACCGTAAAGGGCCATTAACTGGAAAACGAGTGCTGGTGACTGCAGGCCCAACCCATGAACCGCTCGATCCAGTGCGCTATATTGCCAATCGCTCTTCGGGAAAACAAGGATATGCCATCGCTACAGCCCTTCGCAACCAGGGGGCAGAAGTTATTCTCGTAACAGGACCTACCAATATTAATCCGCCAAAGGGGATAGAAACCATCCAGATTGAAAGCGCCCGCGAAATGCTGGACGCCTCAAAAAATGCTCTACCAGTTGACTGCGCTATTTGTTGCGCCGCTGTTGCAGATTATCGTCCAGAAATAGAAACTGACCATAAGATTAAAAAAGAGCGCGGCGGTCTCTCTTCAATTCCGTTAGCGGAAAACCCTGATATTTTAAAAACTATCTCTCGCATGGAACAAGGTCGTCCAGAATTGGTTATTGGCTTTGCTGCAGAAACCGATGACGTGCTCGGCCACGCGCATTCGAAAAGAGAACGAAAGGGCTGTGATTGGATCGTCGCAAATGATGTCTCTCCCGGTACTGGCAATATGGGCGGAGATCGCAACACAGTGACTGTCATTTCTGATATCGGCGAGGAAGAATGGAGCGAAATGGGCAAGGATAAAGTCGCAGATAAACTGGCCACCAAAATTGCACATACTTTAAACCATTAACCCAATATAGTAATAGTGATGTCATTACATTCATATGCAGCCTAACGCGCCAACGATAGGAAACCGGATTTCATGGACACGCCTCAGGTCAAAATCAAACGCCTAGAAAACGGAAAAAATTTAGAGCTTCCCCGTTATGAAACGCCATTGGCTGCTGGGGCGGATGTGAGAGCTGCGATCCCAGCGGACAACCCCGTAACATTAAAACCTGGCGAGCGGCACATGGTACCTACAGGGATTGCCATTGCCCTACCAAAGGGTTGGGAGGCACAAATGCGCCCGCGCTCTGGTCTTGCGGCAAAACATGGCATTTCCTGTGTAAATTCTCCCGGCACGATAGACGCAGATTATCGCGGTGAGTTAAAGGTTATTTTAATTAATCATGGAACAGAGGATTTTGTGATTAATCGAGCTGAACGAATAGGACAAATCATCATAGCCCCTGCGTTTCAAGCCACATTTGAAGAAGTTGATCAATTAGACGATACAGCGCGCGGCGCTGGTGGTTTTGGCTCCACGGGGGTTTAAACCTTGCCGCTCACCAAACCCCAAATTGAACGCTACAAACGCCATATTCTGCTGAAAGAGATAGGCGGACAAGGCCAACAAAAACTTCTCGACGCAAAAATTCTCGTTGTTGGCGCTGGTGGACTTGGCAGCCCGATATTATTATATCTAGCTGCAGCAGGCATTGGCACCATTGGCATTTGTGATGATGATCAAGTGAGTTTGTCCAACCTACAAAGACAAATTATTCATAACACAGACCATATTGGAATTGATAAAATAAAAAGCGCGACGGGCAGTATTTTAAGATTAAATCCGGACACAAAAATCATACCCCATAATTTTAAAGTTACAAAGGATAATGCCCATTCGCTTGTAAGTGCATATGATCTGGTTATTGAAGGCGTAGATAATTTTGCGGCCCGCTATGTTCTCAATACCGCCTGCATTCAGGCGAAAACGAGGCTCATTTCTGCAGCTGTAGGCCGCTTTGAGGGACAGATTTCAACCTTTATGCCCTGGGCAAAACCAGGATTGCTCCCATGTTATCGCTGCCTTGTCCCCCAAGAGCCGCCGCAAGATGCCCAAATAAATTGCGAAACCGAAGGTGTGTTAGGCGCAGTCACAGGCGTTGTTGGCACATTAGCCGCCATGGAAGCCATCAAGGAGATCACGGGCCTAGGCACAGGTTTAGCCGGACGTTTGCTAATTTATGATGGCTTAGCTGCAAACACACGAACATTAAAATTACCAGCCGACCCAAGCTGTCCAGACTGTCAAAACATTTAACGCCAAAAATATTGCGATAGGAGCAGAAATTGATACGCAGATTTCGCGTTCGTTTATTATACCCCCCCGCACGCATAAAAAAAACCAAGCCGCCACTCATCGATTTCACAGTTTTAAAATTTTTTCCAAACGGGACCCATAAAGCGCACATTAGGGGCTACCAACCAGAGCATTGACTTAAAAAAGCCTATGTAGTCATCGAGGTGCTTTGAACTTACCGCATACGACGCTTTTTCTTTGGTGGACAGGTCCGCGTAATGGCGTCTTTAATCTTGCTAGCATCAGCCGCATCAGACTGCTCGGCACGGTCCAACGCATCATTACCGACCGAGCCAGTGATGTATGGATCTGCCCCCGCTCGCAATAGCATTTTCACAACTTTTAAAGATCCAATTTCGGCCGCTAGCATAAGCGCAGTATCTGTCGCTAATTTCTCGTCCTGAAAATTAACGTCAGCCCCTTTTTCAATAAGCGCATGAACCAGACGGCTATCATCACGTTGTACAGCGTAATGCAAAGTGGTCTGGCCAGTTTCATCCGGAGCATTAATTTCGCCGCCTTGATCAAGCCGTTTCAAGATTTCTTCAAATGATCCCGTTTGCGCTTGCTGTCGCAGCTCATTATTCAGCGTCTGCTGTTCTTCATATTCCATTATACTGCCCCGATCATTGAAGTTGGTACCATAGACAAACTGGCCATGGTAAAATTCACTCATTATTTTTATAATTTATTCTGTGGATGGCATTTCCCCAACCAACAATTGCGGATCAACCAGACGGTTAAGCGATAGCCATCGCACTGACCAGTGTAAATGTGGACCCGTAGCACGACCCGTGGCCCCAACAAGACCGATCACATCACCCTTTTCAACCCTTTGCCCAACCTCTACATCCAATTGAGACATGTGCAAAAATGCACTCTCTATCCAGTGGCCATGATCGATTAAAACCGTACCGCCGCCAAAATACATATCGGGTTCAGCGAGTGTCACAATACCACCGGCCGGGGCTTTAATCGGTGTGCCGGTCTGACGTGCAATGTCCACCCCAGAGTGCGGGCGCTTTGGCTCTCCGTTTAATATCCGCCGTGAGCCGAACACACCGGAAATGCGACCTGTTAAAGGCCAGTCAAATCCACCGACCCAGTCCGCCTTGCTCTGCGTTTTAGAGCGCGCTGATTTAAACAAGGCTTGATCCGCCCGTATCTTCACCAATTGCGTTTCAGTAAAACCAGAGACTTTTGATTGATCAAGTCCGTCAATTCGGGATTCTGGAAAACTCTTATCTTCCAGCTCTATAGTATGACGCTTTTTCTCACCATTGGGTAATGTCACCAACAAAAGAGCCGTTAATTCACTATCACGGCCAAACCCCAGAACAAACCGCCCGTCTGGATCGACCAAAATGTCACTACCATCAAGGCGCACTGTTGCGCCGGGTTCAGTTTGACCAAATAGCATGCCCCCTTGCGAATAAGTTCCGGTCAACGTGAAACCTTGTGGGTCTCCAGAAAAAATCTTTTGCCGCTCTTGCGCCAGGCTCATGGCATTTTCAAAAGCAGCCTGTTTCGCGAGGGCGACTGGCTTATCTACACGGGGCTCTGTAATAACATAGTTACCAGTTTTAGGATCAACGCTAATTTGATTGCCAACGGGATGATCAGAAAACTTATGAGTCGTACGAAAAACCTCCGTGTTATCAGTGGAGACCGGTTCTGTAGGAGCTGTCGGAGGCGGCAGTTCCGCTGAAACAGGCGCGGAGATCGTTTCTATGCGAGGCTGCGGGCTCGGCTCTTCTTGTGTATGTGCACACCCCAAGAGTGCGCTAGTTAACATCACAGCGCTCAAAGACAATTGTACAGTGTTCATGTCAAATACCTCACTTAATCAATCCAAATCCCTTTGAAGCCGCTGCAGCATCTTTGTAGGCTTCTTGCTTATCGACATTCCAATACCGCAAATCATCAAGCAAAATCTTTGCGCCAGTCACAGCACATAACACATAGTCCCCAGGCACCAGCACATCATATTCTGCATCACCATAAACCAGTTGCGCTTGCGCAGAATTTCCCAATCCAAAACCATTACTAATATTCATTAATCACCCTGTTTTTTATCGCAAAACATTTTTTAAGTCTTGTATAATCTAAACCCCGCCATGACGCAAAATGCAGATTAGCCGCCCTAGATGGTTTTCGCATAGATCCGATAAGTTTTATCTATCTGCGCTCCAATATCTTCAAGCATGGTAATCATTGGTTTATTGCTCTCTAATATCCAAGAAAGTTCCGCATGCGTAATGCCATTTTCAACGCTTGAGTTATTTACCATCTCAATGATTTTATAGGCAAATGCAGCTCCCAAAGGTTTACCCTGAAATTTTTGGCGTATCCCCATCAGTGGCATTCTTGCAGTTTTCACTTTTTCGATTTTTAGGCGCCATAAAAATTTTGCCCAATTAAGCGGCAAAAGACGACCATTCATATCCTTGATGATTTCATTAATATTGGGTAACACAATACCCATTGCGGCTGGCTCGCCATCCACCAGGCACATAACTGTGTTATAGCGAGTAATGATTGGGCGCAAATCCGTTGCCATATGTTCAGCTTCTTTTTTACTCAGTGGAATAAAACCCCAATTATTCGCCCACGCATCATTAAATATATCAACCGCAGTTTCAATTTCTTGCTTAAAATTTTTAAAATCAAAATTACGCACCTCAATACGGTTATTTGATATTAATTTATCTACAAATTTTTGACGTCGCTCCGGCATAAATCCTAATCGGGCAGGATACCACAATGCATACATATCGGACGCTTTTTCAAAACCTAATTGTTCAATATGGTGAACATAATAAGGTTTTCCGTGTGGCATCATCACAGCCGGTGAACGTTCAAAACCATCGACCAATAACCCACACTCTTCATTTACAGAAAAATTATAAGGGCCCGCTATTTTTGTCATTCCTCTCGCGATCAACCACTCGCTCGCAGTCTTAAACAGCAAATTAATGACATGATGATCATCAATTGACTCAAAATAACCAAAGTGGCCCGTTTCCTCTCCATAATGATTAATATACGCTTGGTTAACAATCGCGCCTATGCGCCCCACAGTTTCATTACCGCGTTGCACCAGCCATAACTGATAATCATTATCGCTTAGTAATGGGTTTGTTTTATCATTGAGACGGGCCAAAATCTCATAATCTAAAGGCTGCACAAAGGCGCGATCATGCTCATAGAGTTTGGCAGTCATACGGACAAATTCGCGCCGCTGCGCTAATGAGTTTACAGGCACTAAGGTTAAATTTGTCTCATCGTGACTCACGGCGAAATCCCTTCATAAAAAAGAGTTATTTCGTCGGTGATAGCACTGATT
The DNA here is from genome assembly GCA_964479275.1 of uncultured Caulobacterales bacterium. Classification (GTDB taxonomy): domain Bacteria; phylum Pseudomonadota; class Alphaproteobacteria; order Caulobacterales; family Parvularculaceae; genus CALLPQ01. The sequence goes on along the minus strand of CAYZLR010000017.1, from coordinate 7,868 downwards.
TCAATATGACGCTATCGGTTGTAAGTTATCTTTTACGCAGTTTAATGGTCAAATTATATCCATCTTCTGTAAGGTCAAAAAGCGTTTTTTCTATTGGAGGTGCCTTGTAGCGCTTTTTCGTATCAAGCGAGACACCCCAATATTCTGATGGTATGCCCAAAGCCCCTTTGTCCAATTCCCCATTCGCATTTTTGTCGTGGTACAGCCCAATCGCATATTGATCAGGGCCGGGCGCCGTGATGCAAAAATTAGCAACCCCCTTTTTGGCGGCATATTTACTTTGAGCAACACGCCCCTTGGAGCTTAGAAAGGTGTCCGGGTTATTTTTATAAAGGTCGACAACAATCAGACCTTCCGCCTTTTTAATATTTGTGACGATAATTCGAATTTCATAGGGCTCACCGCGACAACTTGCATGCTCAAAATCATATGCACCAGACGCATCTTTCTGCATAGAGAGAGCAGATAATGGCAACAAAAAAAAACCTACCAAGGAGGCCAATAGACGCGTTAAAAACTTCGTCATATTTGTTTTTTTGACTGGCGCTTCATTTCCAAAAATCATGAACATCCTCCAAAAGGATAAACTCAACATACCTCATAATAACACATTTAAAGTACGATAGCGAGGCACAAATGTGCTAATTTTATGACCATGAAAAAATAGAGTGAGGGCAGGCCAAAAAATCAATAGCAACTGACCATCAACCTATATAATTTAAACAATATTAGCCGTCAAAAACGATCTTAAAGCATTGTGCGTGTCTGTGGGGACCGCATGAACTACAATAAATGCGAAAAAAGAAAGACTTAAAGCACCTCGGCGATTCAATTTGAAGTGGAGGTGCTTTAAACTGGCATGGTTTCCCTTGCCCCTTCAAAGGCCATTGCCATCGCACCGTAAGCCTCCAAGACTTTATCAATATCCTCACGACTATGGGCGGCAGAAACACTTAGACGCAAAAGGGAGGTTGCATTTGGCGTTCCCGGCGGAATCGCCAAATTGACGTAAACCCCTTTTTCAAGAAGAAAACTCCATGCCGCAAATGCTGTTTCTTTGTTGGGAAATAATACTGAAATAACAGGAGCGGGATCAGCGGCCAATTTCAACCCTAATTGCTTAATCGATCCATGGAGGCGATGCACATTATCCCATAATTTTGTCCGTAAAGCCGGATTACTTGAGATCGTATTCAATGCCGCATGGGCTGAAGCAATGTTTGCTGGAGATGGCGAAGCGGTAAACATATATGGACGAGACGAAAATCTGAGATATTCGAGCTCTTTGTGATTGGAGGCAACGAACCCTCCAATAGAAGCCAGGCTTTTAGAAAAAGTACCAGAATAAAAATCGACCTGATCCATAACCCCTTCATCATCGCCGCACCCGCGACCATTGGGGCCATACACGCCAAAAGAATGCGCTTCATCCACATAAAGCATACCGCCATGCGAATGCGCCACCTCAGCAAATTCCTTAATCGGCGCAACGTCCCCGAACATGGAATACATGCCCTCTATACAAACCAATTTCCCTTTCGTGTCAGGATCTAACCGTGACATACGTTTATCAAGGCTTTCTGGCGAATTATGACGGAAACGGATTGTCTCTGCACCACTCAATTGACAGCCATCATAAATACATGCATGGCAATCAGCATCAATCAAAATGACATCTTCACCTGGCTTTGCCAAGGCGGCAATCGCGCCAAGATTTGCTTGATAGCCGGTCGAATAGACCATGCAGTGAGACATGCCCAAAAAATCTGCAAGCCCCTGCTCTAATGCTTTGTGTCCAGAGAAAGTTCCATTTGCAAAACGTGATCCTGTGGTACCTGTTCCTTGCTGGGCAAGCGCTTCTTGCGCCGCAGCAATGGCCTCCTCCTGAAATGTTAATCCCAGGTAATTGTGTGTCCCGGCTAAAACGGTTTCACGCCCCTTTATCATCGCCCGTGTGGGACCAATGATTTCTTCCATCACCATGGTAAATGGGTTTTTACCACTGTCTGATAATTGGTTATACAAAACAGCGGTTTTTTCAAATTTCTCAAATAAACTCATAGGTCGGTCTGATACCTTTTATCTTTTCGATGACACATGGCGAATAGCCAAAACCGCATAGACAATTTGGCGTAACAAAATATTTCCGATTATCATAGGCGGGCGTTATTGAGTCGCAAGGGCATAATTATCAATACTCAAATTTACGAACTACTCGAGATATCCCTCAAGCGTCCTGTTTCTTAATTTCATGGATAGCGTCAACAAGTTCACCAACTGTTCTGATTTCTGAAATAACATTCACAGGAATGGAAATATCATAAGCATCCTCTATCTCCATCACCACATCAAGGACGGCAACACTTTCCGCTTCAAGATCAACAACCATATCGGTTTGTCTTGTCAGCTTAATCCCTTTTTGATTAATCGGCTCTAACAAACTACAGATCTTATGAAAAACAAGATCGTCATCTTCCTGAATTGAGGTCATTAGCATTTCTTCCAGTCATTTTAGGTACTCGAGGGATAGTACACGATCGGTTAAAGGCTTCCCAGTCTGCGCACAAGCTACATAACGCAAAATACCCAGTTTATCAAAGCATGCCGTGCTCATTATACCATAGTGCAGTGCGAGCAAAACCATCTTCTAATGACACTATGGGGCGCCAATCCGTCGCGTCTTTAAGAAGATTTTCCCTTGCAGCCCAATCAGGATGAAAAAACTCAGCAATTTTCTCCCTTGTGACCATAGGAGCAATCCCGAATTGTCGCATGATAAAACTGGCAATCCCTGCATAGGTCATCAAAACAAAGCGTGGGAGAGCAATTGTGCGCACGCTCACCCCTTGAGCGGCCGCGCAATTTTTCGCAATCTCTTCCCAGCTATACCCTTCGGGCTGAGCATCACCGATCTCATAAACTTGCCGGGCATGCGAATTTAAAAGCGCTTCCAACACTGCATTCGCAAAATCTTCCACATATAATATTGATGCACGACATTCTACTCCCCTTCCGGGGATGGGGGCCAGTCCGCGTTTGACGGCCTTAAAAAAGGGCAGAGTTGCTAAATCCCTCGGGCCAAACATAGCCGGTGCCCGTAATGTCACCCAGGAACATTCGCCATTAATTTCTTTCGCAATGGCCCCTTCGCTCTCAAATTTACTGCGTGCATAATGTGAAATATCTGGCCGACGCGCTGCCAAAGAAGAAATATGGATAAATCGACGGCCATTACCACGTGGAGCGTCATTGAAAAACGCAGCCAATTTGCGCGCCCCCTCAACATTCACTTCATTAAACTCACTGTTTCGCAAAGCATGGGTTAAACCTGCACAGTGAATTAAATGATCGGCACGACTCGCGAACTCTTTTAGGGCGTTAGCATCTGTAAAATCACCCGTGACAATATCCACATCATTCGGGTTAATATGCACACGTTGTAATTTTTCAGGATTACGAACAAAAACGCTAACCTGGAACCCTTTTGATAATAACAAATCTGTTATGGCCGCACCGACAAATCCTGTGGCACCTGTAACAGCAATTTTAACGGGCATAGGAGAATTACTAGCCTTGGCAGAACGTGATTTGAAAGACGAAACAGAAGCATCACTGTGTGACATAAATCTCTCAAACGAAAATGATCATCCATCAATAGTCATCGTAACATGGATCAAAGAAGCCCTGATTTTTATGATACCGCTAACCGTGGGCGTTCGCCACAGAACTCATTGCTCGGTTATCATCATCGCTATTTTGCGTTCTATTCTCATCAAAGGCGCCAGATAAATATTTTTCTCTAACCTTTGCACGCGATAATTTCCCGGATGAAGTCATTACCATCGAATGGGGGCGCACCAAAACCACCTCTGCTGGAGCCCCGACAGAAGCTTGAATAACTTGTGCAATTTCACGGCGCAGCGTTTCACTCTCATCAATGCCTAATCCACCACGTCGTTCGACAACCGTTACGATACGCTCGCCCGTCCCTTCATCAATGGAAAAAGCAGCAACGCCGCCTTGGCGTACATTATCAATTTTCTCAACGGCCCATTCAATATCTTGCGGCCAGATATTGCGACCGTTGATAATGATCAAATCTTTCACTCGGCCCGTGATAACAACATCCTGCTCTAGAGAATATCCCATATCGCCTGTATCAAGCCACTCGCCATGAAACATCGTCCGTGAAGCGGCTTCATCAGAATAATATCCAGGTGTTATGCTAGGCCCTTTAATAAAAATCCGCCCTACTTCACGATCAGCAGCAACCACGCCTTGCTCATTTCGAACCTCAAGAGCGTGCCCAGGGAGCGCCCGTCCACATCTTACGAAAGAGCGCTTTTGATCAGGAGAAGTAATCGCCGAAACGGGTTGTGCAATTCCGGATCGATTGTAATGGCCCATGTCAACATGGTCGACTTCGACTGGCGTATCGATATCGCTAAAGGCTATAGCAAGAGTCGCCTCTGCCATACCATAGCTTGGCGTAAACGCTGATGCATCAAAGCCAAAATCGGCATAAGCGTCACTGAATGTTTCAAGCGCTTCTGGACGAACCATATCCCCGCCAATTCCGGCAATGCGTATACGTGATAAATCAATAACCGAGGGGTCCGCTTTTTGCGCCCGTTTTGCCGCTAATTCATACCCAAAAGAAGGGCTGTAAGTGATTGTTGAGCCGTTCAGAGAAATCAATGTCAGCCACATTAACGGTCGGCGCACAAAATCTGAAGTTGCGATAAAATCAACCGAAACTTGGGAAAATAAGGGGGTCAGCACGAAGCCGATCAATCCCATATCGTGGTAAAGGGGCAACCAACTGGTCGCGCGATCCGTCGCGCGGACTTTAAGCCCATCGCGGACAATCGAGATTAAATTACTTGTGACGGAGCGTTGAGTACCTATAACCCCTTTTGGCGCACTGGTCGATCCTGACGAGTACTGAATGTAACATTTTTCATCAGCTTGAAATGGTGCCGGCACAATGTCTTCATCAGGCCATGCAGCCAGTTCTTCATAACTGATGACATCAATATCCTCTAATGCTGCCGCAGCTTGATTTAAAAACCCCATCAACGCTTCGGGGCCCACCGCCAGATTCGCTTTTGCGCCCTGCATCATTTGCTGCGCTTGCCGGATATAGCCGTCTTTACCGCCAAGATTGACAGGCATAGGCATAGGCGCTGGAATGATGCCCGCATATTGGCATGCACAAAACGCAATCAGAAAATCAGAGGCTGTTTCTGCGACCAAGCAAGCACGACTGCCGCGCGGATAACGCGCACTAAGTTTAGCCGCCAAAAGCAAGGCTTTTTCACGTAAGACTTTGTATGGCAAAGCTTCGATTAGCTTGCCTTTGGATGAGTAAAAATTATACCCCGTTTCCCCTTTGGCCGCATAATCCAAAGCTTCAGGTACGCTGGAAAATCCAGCCATCACATGCGGTAAAGTAGCATTCGAGCTTGGTGTCGGACCTGATTCATTCGGCTTATGTTCCGAATGAACCGGCATTGCAATTGAGGGTTCAGTACTATCAGTCACCAACGTCATACAAACTCACTATCAACCTACGACAATCTCAAAAGGCTACCTTTGCCTGTTGTAAACATCTAAACCACGAGCAGACTAGGTTTATTCACTACTGAAAATTAAAGGTTTAACACGTTAAAACTTTAACTTCACCATCATAACCATATCACGCTGTTTTGCACACGGGCCCTATCATCTTTTGAGCCTTAAAGTTTGTCGACCCATTCATTTTGGTTTATCTCGCTCAGGCTTGGCTCTGGCTTCCTTAATATTTTTCATACTCAGTAGACACTCTGTCCAAGCTCATGATCGAAACCGAAAACCAAACCGAGTATCTAGCCCGATCATCATCAGGAGGCTAGAATTATTTTGAGAAATCCCTTCATTTCCAGATACAAATCCAATCTAATGTGCCCTCGTTCAGAATGGATTCTATCACGCACCACAGAATGGAACAAGATGGCCGCGCGGACAAGCCCAAATCAACAATAACTCCAAGAAACACCAAGGCTTATGATCAAAAATACATCAAACACCAAAACACTGTTCTCACAAAATCAATTATGATTTGGTCGGGCCAGAGCATCGAGACAAAATGCACAAGGCATTGAAATTCCTCACCAACTTTTGAGAACGGTGGCCATAAGTCCAATTTTCACGACTAGGCTTTTGCTTGTCCTAACACCTGACTACTCCCTCTATCGGGATTTTATCAAATTTTACAATCGTTTATTTCAACGCTCATGTTTATCCGGTGATAACTGCGACAAAGGCGAACAGGCATAAAGCGTAAATAACCATTCAATCTTATTGTACGGTGTGATAGAAGCAAAAAAATCATTTATAGTGAAAAACGAATGTAAATTCTGCTTTAGATAACGATGAGATCAGCTATTTTCTCGATGGGTTATCGCAATATATGTATTACTAAATGGAGCGTTGGGCAATGCGAATTTTTATCGGCTATAAAGCCTGGAAAGAAGAAGAATATCTTCTAAGCCGTATGTCTTTAAACGATTTGCGTCGGGCCTATATTACTTATCCGGGTATCCAAACCTACATTGGAATTATTACCGTCACGCTTATCGGGGCATTAATGACCATGACATCCCCCTTAAGAGTGATCATTGCCATGGCGGCGAGCGTTTTGCTCTACCCCGCGATTTGGTATTTCCTTCATCGTTTTGTGCTGCATAACCCGTTAATGTACAAATCGCCCCTCACAGCTGCCGCATGGAAGCGTACCCACTATGATCATCACCGCTTTCCCAATGATTTATCGGTTTTGTTTGGCGGCCTCCATACTACACTACCCACTGTCTTGATTTTTACAGGGCCCATAGGATGGCTCATTGGCGGACTTTCCAGCTCACTTGCCTCAATTAGCGCAGCGCTCATCGTAACATGCATTTATGAATTCTGGCATTGCGGACAACATTTGGCGTTTGAACCAAAATCAAAGTTTTGGCGACGTATCAAAAAGTTGCACCTTGCCCATCATTATCACAATGAACATGGTAATTTTGGCATCACAAATTTTCTTGTCGATCAAATTTGCGGCACTCATTACGAGAAAAAAGAGGAAATGCCACGCAGCCCAACAGCGCGTAATTTAGGATACACAGATGAGGTTGCCGAGAAATATCCGTGGGTGAAAGAACTCACGGATAAAGATGGAAAATCAGGCCAAGGCCTTAGCTCAAAACCGGCTTGAGAATTAAAAATCAAGCTCTTTAAGATCCGGCGCAACCCATTCATGCCTTGCTTTGGGGCAAAAGAGTCGATCTTTTGACCAATATTGAAGCACCCAGTTCGCTTGACCATAAGAAGACGCCATGATCGCATTGACGGTGTTGTAAAACCTGCCATCAATCCCGGGGACTAAAAAACCAGGGACCGCATTGGCTCGCTGGACAAAATTTTTAGCCACGCGCAAAGAAGCCTTCGTGATGGTTTCATGATAGCCATCATTATCGGTATTTTGCACGCCAGTTGCTTCATTATATTTCTTGATGAAATTACCAATTTCCGCATCGGCTTGTATCGAGACATGGTTTAGCAACCAAACAGCGAATGCAAAATGCGCCCCATGTGTCCATTCGGATTTAGGTAAGGTCCGGCGCATAACGCCATTCGCGATATAAATGATCTCAGCGTCACTTGTAAAAGTCATATCGTTTCCTTTTCGTGAGCCCTCAATTAATCTACGAATTTTCCAAGAGAAAACCTTGCCAATTGAGGCAGAGCGTTATGTAAAGTGTGAAAAGATCAACCTAAATTATTGGCATTGGTGCTGATAGATAGATATGTTATAGTTTTGTATGACTTGTCCTAAA